>CAJBYO010000104.1 GCA_903959905.1 uncultured Bacteroidales bacterium | reverse complement strand
CTGCTCTTTCAGAGCTTCGATGGCGACCTTGGCCTTGAAATCTGCGCTGTAATTTTGTCTTTTCTTTCTCATAATGACAGTAAATTTAAGGTTTGTTTGTACACCTTAACTTACTGTCCTAAATTTGGGGAGTATTATAAACCGTTTGGATTAATTAAAGTTAAAAATGCTTGCTAAAAACTTAGCAAGCATTTTTTTGTCCTTTAATCACTGCAATTGCAGCAATATATTTGCTGCATGGATCATGAAATTCTTTTCTGGATGAAGGCTGACCAGGACTACTTAGCCGGTCTTTCCCTCTTTGAACGCTATACCCACAATACTAAAATCGGCAGGATGCTGCGCATTGGGGGAGCAACAGTGAAAAACCGGTTGACTCTCTCGTATGAATTGAGCAAGATTGCCAAGCATTTAGAGGCCTCTGAGAAAATTACTGCTTTGGCGAAACCTCCGGTAAAGCTGGAAGTTGTAAAGGAAGAACAGAAGCTACCTTCCGAGGTTACCACCATAGACAGACTTCGATCGGAGCAGAAAATGTGCTACAAAATGCTCGATAACCTTCATGCTGTTCTTCCATACCGGGAAATCCAGGAGCGAAAAGAAATTGCTTTTCGAATACTGGACATTGATGACCAGCTGAAGGAGATCACGGAAAGGATTGCCCATTATAAGATCAATGGTGTGATCCCTCCGGCGCCGGTCAATGATGAGCCCAAGAAGGTTTTTGAAATGAGTGAAGCTGAGCTGATCATCCGGCAGAATAATGTTCGTACCTATATCGCGCGGTACAAACGCCTGGTGGCAGATTCAAAGAAACTCAAAACATTGCCCAGGAACCAGGAGTTGTTGGATAAATTCCAACTGGAACTGGATGAAATAACGGAAAGACTAAATAAATGAGCCTGTTTTCGACCGAAGATTTAGCAAAGAAAAAGCCCGACAGACCAAAATCCGGATCAGTTCCTTTTACAGGCTCTAATCTGTTGAGTATCGGTAAAGCTAACGAAAAGCTTCACCAAGTCTTTGGTCAGGTTACAGATGGTCAGAGTGTTCATTATGCCTCCCTGGGGGACTGGTCAACCCATGATCTGCTTTTCTTTCTTCTGGAACAAACCGGACCGGCCAAGGTCTATTTCACCACATGGGCAATTTCCGAGTATGCCATCCGTCAGTTGTATCAATTCATTGAGCATGGACTGATCCTTGAACTCAAAGGCATCTTTGATTACCGAAACGGAATCCGGAAGCCTGCCGAGCTTCAGTTCCTGCAAAAGATCACCACCGATATCAAAGCCGCCAAGTGCCATGCCAAGGTCACTGTCATTGAAAACGATAATTGGGGGATCAGTGTAGTAGGATCGGCAAACTATACGCGGAATCCCCGCATTGAAGCCGGTGTTTTGTGCTGTGATAAAACAGTGGCAGCCTTTCACCGGGACTGGATTTTAAATGAACTCTCAAATACAAGCGCCCTTGATCGATCAAAATGAATCCTTCATCACCGAAGTTGAAAACTATGCTTCGCTGATGTTTACAAAAGATGAAATTGCAGTTATCCTGGAGGTGGACCCGGTGCAATTGTACGCTATTTTGGAAGATCAGGACAATCCTGCCTTCAGGGCATTCCAGCGCGGAAGATTAAAGCGTGAAGCTGAAATTCGCAAAGGGATTTTTGACCTGGCACAAAATGGTTCGTCACCGGCCCAAACTTTCGCCATGAAACTGATTGAAAATGCTAAAGCCAACGATTTATGAAGAGCCTTACATCAGATACGATACTTGAACGGATCAAAGTATATTACCTCTCGGGAAATATAAAATTATCCGAGCATGATGAGAAAGTCCGTTGTCGCTGGTTTGCAGCTTACTCCATGCTAAACAACCAGCGAGGTGTTTCGCGTGAGGTTGTCACCATGCTTATGAAAACGCATGATATCTCTGAAGCCCAGGCTTACCGGGATGTCTACAATTGCACCCGGTGTTTCGGTCCTGTCCGTG
>CAJBYO010000103.1 GCA_903959905.1 uncultured Bacteroidales bacterium | reverse complement strand
GCACGAAGTTTACTCCATATCATCAACCCTTCGTGCGACTTAGTGTATCCTTTGACGCCTTAGTGGTTAAAATAACACCAGTGTTCTCAAACTGCATTGGAAGAGTTCATTTTCCAGTTTGATTTCGTTCCATCAAATAAAGTATTTTAAAGCATCAGCAGTGATCCAACACCGTTTCTTGGTTTTAAGTTGGCTTTTAAGTATCACAGGGAATGACTGTTATAAAATCATCTGCAAAAAATCCTGTTGAAGGGTATTACCTTTTAAGTTCAAATCGGATTAAGCATATAGTACAAAAGTAAAGGGCAGTCAGGGCAATTAATGTTGCTGGGCTGCTTAATTTTCGGAGTAAAAATAATTGAAAAACATTCTAATGGAATCAGAAAACATCAACCGGGAACCCGGGGTTCAGGCAATGAATGCAGGGAAGAATATCCTATTAAAACTAAAAAAAAATCCTTCCGACATCGCGTTCATTCGCTCACTGGGTTTTGCCCGGTGGGATTCGGCCGGGTTTTGCTGGGTGGTGCACAATAATCCGGCGAATCAGAAAAAGATCACCGATTATTTCGCCTCCAGGTAAAATGGCATGACATGCCGGAGGAGCAAAAAATGACACCTGCAGTTCAGATCACAACAGAACCCATGACCCTGGAAGTTTCGCATATTCCGAACAGCCGGATCAGTTTGGTTTTCCGGTACGATTCCTCCATGGTAACGCTGTTAAAACAGCAACCCCTTCATACCTATGATCCGGCAACCCGAACATGGACACTGCCGCACACGGAGAAAATCCTGGAGCGTCTCATGGAATTCTGCAGTAAAAACGGGTGGACATACAAATATACAGAGGCCGCCATGCAAGATGAGCGGTCGAGAAAGACCATTCCGTCAAAGATTCCCAAAACCCAGGTATGTCCGGATGCCTACCTGGAGAAACTGAGTGTGATGCGGTACAGTCCAAAAACGGTCCAGGTGTATGTTGACTGTTTTACCGAATTCCTGAATTATTTTGCACCGAAAGTTCCCGGTGAGGTCACCCAATCCGACATTATCACGTACCTGCGCTACATGGTTGAAGTACGCCGCATCTCCACCTCCTACCAGAACCAGGTCATCAATGCCATCAAGTTCTATTATGAGAAGGTTCAGGGGGGAAAACGCGAAACTTACTATATCGACCGCCCTCGGAAAGAGCAGTTCCTCCCTGAGGTTTTGAGCGAAGAAGAGGTAAAGGCCATCATCGACACCATTGATAACCTGAAACACAAATGCATGATCATGACGGCCTATTCCGCAGGGCTTCGTGTGGGCGAACTCCTGAATCTCAGGGTCGTGGATATTGATTCAAAGCGGATGCTTATCAAGGTAATACAGGGAAAAGGACGAAAGGACCGTGTTACGCTGCTATCACGCAAACTCCTTGACATGCTGCGGCAATACTTCCTCCAGTACCGTCCCGTGGAATATCTCTTTGTTGGTGCATCGGGAGGCAGATACTCCGAGCGGAGCGTGCAAAATATCCTGAAAAAAGCATGCCAGGAGGCTGGCATAAAAAAACATGTGACCATGCATACACTGCGACATTCCTTCGCCACCCACCTGCTGGAGCACAATACTGATATACGGTATATCCAGGCGTTGCTGGGCCACACCAACCCCAAAACCACGCAGATCTACACACATATCACCACCAAGGCACTGAATGAGATAAACAGTCCGCTGGATAACCTTAACCTGTGAAATTTTTCACCCGGTGAATCAATTGGAGGATTATTGGTTATCTTTCGTATGACCTTTAACCCAACACCTCACCAAGTAGGTGATGGCAACTTTTTTAGGTTTGATGTGGATACAAGTCATCTTAAACCTTCACCATTAATCAATGATAAATTTTCGTATCTTAGCTTCATGAGACGAAAAACTGAAACTGGGTTAGACTTCCATGTTGACAAATTGACAAATTCTATTGAAAATGTTACCACTGGAGACTGTTTCCAAACTGAAATTTCGGTTCTGACACCCAAGAATCTTAAACTGGTCAACAAAAAGAGTGGATGGCTGTTCAATTGGAGGATTGAATTTAATGAACCCGCCAGAGATGTCTATAAATTGACAATCATCAATAATCAGGATATTATACAGGGTCTGATAAGTATTGAAGTAAAAGCTGATCATGTTTATATGCATCTTGTTGAAAGTGCACCATTTAATAAAGGCAAAACAAAAATGTATTCCGGTGTCCCGGGAAATTTAGTTGCATTTGCATGCAAAGTGTCATTTCAAAGAGGTCATCAGGGAAATGTCTCATTTATTTCAAAGACTCAATTAATCGAACATTATGAGAGCACTCTAGGAGCATACCATTTTGGAGGAAGACTTATGATTATTGAAACAAATGCCGCTTTAAAACTTATCAATAAATATTTTTAAAGAAACTAAAATGGCAACAAAAAAAACAGATTTTGACATTGATTTTATTGGAAATCAGGAGCCTTTAACTGAAGCTGAGGAAAAAGCATTGAATGACTATTTTAAGAAAAAAAAGGATTCACCTTTGAATCTTCAACCTGCTAAACTTCACAAATTATCAAAAAAATCCAAAGCCACAGTCTAATATCCTTCACCAAACCAAATGGCCCCTAAGTCCCATACATCGCCTATCCCCCACCAACTGTCGTATTATTGACCTCATGGGAGGATAGGCGCCATATGGCGGCTGTAGAGTCGTTAAGTACGATTCAATATTTTCAAGTAAATTTGATGAAGATATTGAGGGTTGATTTGGAGTCTCACATAGTTTTCCAGTGCCGGCAAACAGGTTAAATCCTTATCAGCCCTGGATCAGTTTGATGAGATGCAGTCAGGTTGCAATTAAGGAAACATACAAATATACAGGCTAAAGCAACTAATAAGATAAATGCCGGCGGAAAGGCACACGATCTACTAAGCAAAAAAGAATGATAACACAACCGTACTTAACAAGCAAATAAGGCTTATGCTCGGCAGCACCGGGATCGTTCGCACGATCCCAAAAATATCCGCACAAGGCCTTATCTGCAGGACGTTAAGTACGATTCAATATTTTCAAGTAAATTAGATGAAGATTTTGAGGGTTGATTTGGAGTCTCACATAGTTTTCCAGTGCCGGCAAACAGGTTAAATCCTTATCAGCCCTGGACCAGT
>CAJBYO010000102.1 GCA_903959905.1 uncultured Bacteroidales bacterium | reverse complement strand
CCATTTGATGTAATACCCCTTGAACTGCGACACACGGTATCCATCCGGATTCAGCGCAATGTACTGCTGCCACTGCTTCTCCTTGGTGTTTTCCCTGTGCTTCAGGGCTTTCTCCATCCCAGGAAAAAACGCTACTGCTGCAATGTAACGGGGATCATCTTCAACATAATGGCGCGGTACCATGTCCATGAAGAACTGCTCCAACTCCGTATCGCTCATCAGTTCAAGCTCCTCCGGAGACTTGTCTGAGGCCAGAAACAGCCTGATATACTTCTTAACACTATTGCGGGGAAGACCTGTCCTGTCCCCGATGGACTGCTTGCTTACACCTTCGGTGTATAGCCTGATAATGTTTCTTACCTTGCTCATAACGATTAGTTTATTTGACATTTATGATTTGTTAATAACAAGTCAACATAATCATAAATGCCTGCCTAAAAGCAAGGAAAATATCGTTCTAAGGGGTGGTCAATTTGAATCGGCAGGGGGTGGTCAATTTGCCCCGGCGCGAACCGATTTTTACTCCGGCACAGGGGTGGTCAATTTGGATCGGCAGACACTGGTCAAAGTGAATGGTTTATCCACCCTTTTGGGATTCGAACCTATGATCCCACTCTATCCGAACCCATCCCTTTTCTTTACGATTGTTGAGTTTGCGATTTTATGAGTTGTTCCTGCAATTCAATGATCTTTTTTAAATCCTTCACCTTGTCCATCAATTCAAGTATCTGCCTTTCACATTCAGGGTCTTTGGTAGACCCCTAATTTTTAACCTGCTTGCGAATTAATCGTACATTTGCATTTTCAAATCAATATTATATTGAGAATAGCAGGTAAATATATATCCATTGCACTATTGCTGGTATTGTCTGTTTACCTCTCCCCAAGGTATTATGTTCACGGATTATATGGCCATGAGGATACCCACTGCCAGCCAGGGGCTCTGCTTACTTTTGAACCTCACCATCATCACTGTAAGATTCTTCAATTAAGCGAAGCGGTTTTTCTGGTTGAAAAGCCTTTACCTGTTTCTTTTCACGCAACATTGTTTTCAATCCTTTCTGAAGCACTTTACACCTGCTTTCATTCGCAGAATAATGAATCTATTCATCTTCGCGGTCCCCCTATTAATTCCATAGCCTGATAGATCCACCAGATTTATCGAACGGTTTCCTTTCACTTACAGAGCGTAATAATCATTTAACCATTAATTAAGGTGAGGCAACGTGTTACGTTGATTTTCCTCATGCTTCTTTTCTGGGTTCTATCTCCTGTGTTGAAAGCTCAAACCGGAAACTTGCGTATCAGCGGTTTTATAAAAGATGACACTGGCTCTCCTTTATCCAATGCAACTATTTACTTGAATGGCGCATTTCGGAGAACCCTTACTGATACCAGCGGACGGTTTCTTTTTACAGGACTGAATCCCGGGAAATATAGCGTGAAGGTCACATTTGTGGGGTTTCAGCAACCATCACTGGCCGTGTATTTGGCAATGGATACCTTATTGGAGATCAAGTTACAACGGGATATCATGCAGATGGACGAGGTTAACATTGTGGAGAACCGTTCAAAGGCGATCAGGCAGATGCAAACCGTTCAGGTCGTTTCGATCAGTCAGGCGTCCCTTCTTCAGACTATTTCCGGAAGCCTGGTTCAATCCATAGGGAAGTTGCCCGGATTGGCCTCCATCAATATCACTTCAGGTGTGGCGAAACCTGTCATCCGGGGACTGAGTTTTAACAGGGTAGCAGTGGTGGAGAATGGGGTCAAACAAGAGGGGCAGCAATGGGGAATTGACCATGGACTGGAGATTGATCAGTATGGTGTTGGGAAAGTAGATGTGATCAAAGGCCCTTTATCGTTCCAGTACGGATCAGATGCCATCGGCGGGGTGATCATCCTGTCGGATCAACCCTACCCGGCGCCACATTCAATAGATGGTTCTGTGGTGGTAACAGGAAAATCGAACAATGATCTTATCGGTATTTCTGCCTATTCAGCCATCAGGGGGAATAAGAGTTTTTTCAAGATACGGCTGACCATGGATGGTTATGGCGATGTGAAAGTTCCTGCTGATAGTTTCTTTTATAACGGCTGGCAATTGCCGGTAAACGGGAAACGACTAAAAAACACTGCCGGGAAAGATTATGGTATCAAGCTGAGCACAGGGATAGTGGATCATTGGGGAACCTGGTCAGTAACACTGAGTGATTACTTCCAGAAAGTGGGTTTTTTCAGCGGGTCTCACGGGATGCCCGACATCTATAATTTGCAGGATGACGGGAAAAACAGAAATATCGATTTCCCTTATCAGAAGGTAAACCACTTTAAAGCGATCGCCAACACCAGGATCCGAATAAATAATCGCTGGCTGGAGGCCGACGTGGGATACCAATTGAACCACCGGCAGGAGTTCTCCTTCCCTCACACTCACGGTCTGGGCCCACAACCTGAGGGGAATCTGGAAATTGATCTTAAGTTAAATACCCTGTCTGGAAATGTCAGGTACTACTTCGACAAATCAGAAGACAGCAGCCAGGTGGTCGGTATTTCAGGTCAATACCAGCAGAATAATCGCGGGGGATATTACTTTCTCCTTCCCGATTATGATGCATGGTCAGCCGGGGCATATTACTTCCAACAATGGTTGTTCTCTCCGAAATGGCATTTCAATTGCAGCGCCCGGTTCGATGCTGGCCATGTTCACACACAGCAGTTCCTTGAACCGGTGTATAAGGATCCGGAGACTATCACGGGTTATGTTGAGCGAAGTCCCTTAATCCGGAAAATCTTTTTCAATTTTTCCGGTGGGTTAGGCAGTTCATGGCAGATAAACCCGGCGCTGAGTTTAAAGATGAACCTGGGAACAGGCTACAAGATCCCAACAGCCCCTGAACTCTCGTCCAACGGGGTTCATCACGGAACCTTTCGCCATGAAATGGGCGATTCGACCCTTACTTCCGAGCGTTCGTTCCAACTTGACATTGGACTTTTGTACGAATCGAAAAAGATTTCAGCGGGGTTGAGTCCATTTGTTACCTGGTTTCCGAACTTCATCTACCTTTCTCCAACAGGGGAATTCTCCTTTCTGCCCGATGCAGGACAAGTTTACCGATACAGGCAGAGTGAGGCTATGTTTACAGGAGGCGAGTTCACATTTTCAGTCGTTCTGTTCAAAAACCTTGTTTATCACAACCAAAGCCAGTACGTCTATGCCGGTAATCTCGATGATGGGTATCCGCTTCCCTTTATCCCGGCGGCGTCCATGCTGAATTCTATACGTTATGAATTGCCAAAAGCCGGGAAAAATTTCAGGAATATTTATGCGGAAATAGAGATTCAAACTGCTGCCTCACAAAATCGGGTAGCCCGGAATGAGCTTAAAACCCCGGGATATAACCTGCTCAACTTTTCAGCCGGCTCCACATTCCTTGTTGGAAAACAACCCCTTGAAATCATGTTTCAGGTTCAAAACCTAACCAATAAGAAGTATCTCAACCACATGAGCCTATACAGGATGCTCGATCTTCCTGATCCGGGTATCAACTTCATTCTGGTTGTAAATATTCCGTTACAATTTTTATTACCTCAAAAATCAAACTAATCATTTAAATCAATCATTAAATACCAAATTATGAAAACAACCCTTTATTTCTCAACAATAATTTTTGCAGCGATCATCGCTTTTTCAGGATGTAAAAAGGATGACCAGGACAATGAAAAACCTACAATTACTTTGAACTCGCCGGTTGAAGGCGAAGTGATCCTCGCCGGAACCGATACCAGCATCATCTGCTTGAATGCTGTATTCAGCGATAATGTGCAACTTAAAGAGTATAAGATCAATATTCATAATGCAGCCGGGCATGGACATAAGTCGACCCTCGCCACATGGGATACTACCATCATTCAATCTATTGATGGGAAAAGCCGGATTGTGGATTTTGATATTGATCTTTCCCATTTTAACAGAGCCGACACAGCCCACTATCATTATATGGTCTATTGTCTCGATCAGGCCGGAAATGAGTCAATGGTTTATCGTACCATCGAGATCAGTTGGCCGGAAAAAAAATAGGAAAGAAGCGATGAAGATATTCTTTTTATGAAATAGTTGAGTCCACTCTGGAAAATGAACATTTTTAATACCCATTTTTCGGAGAGGACTTCTCATAATTATTTTATGAAAAGTATTTCCCTTAAGTTAAATTATTTCCAATTTGCAGGCATTGATCAAATTCATTTAGAACCAATACAAGACCAGTCGTTGACTGGTTTTTTTGTGTCCTTTACCCGTCATAGCATAAGGTCTTTATTTGCTCAATGCAAAGTCCCCAATCCAAACTTTCCGAACGTGCAATAGCCGAAGCCTGGGCTAGGATCACCATTCAACTCTGGCGGAAGAACCTAACCCGGATGAAGATCGGTCAGAATTCCTCCGGAGACCTCAATCGAAGTTTCAAGTACAAAGTCATCGCCGGGCCCCAGGAAAATGTGGGCCTGCTTAAAATTGCCTTCAACTATTACGGAAAGTTCCATTAGGATTCCTACGCAGTATTCAAACAGCAAGTGTTTTGCGATTTGACTAAATGCCAGAAATTCAAGTGAGTGTGTGTGCGAAATAGGATAAATGATGGGAAAAAAAAGAACCCCAAAAGTGGGGTTCTAAAGTGTTGATTACCAGTTATAAATTCTGTAAGAAATTTATAATCAATGAATTATATGTGATCAGCCTGGGGCTTGAACACTTTTGCTGTATCGCCCATTTATCTATGGATTCCGAAGATTCAGATTGTCGCTGTATCAGATTTGTGTTATGCGATCCGTTAGCAAAGATTTCACCTTTCCCTCAATTTACCCGACGAGATCTTTTAATATATTTGTAGAAGAGATCTTGAATTTTGTTGATTTTAGAAATTGAATCAAATGACCAAAGAAACGGCTATAAAGCTATTCAACCAAAAGCAGGTACGATGCCACTGGGACGATGAAAAAGAGAAATGGTATTTCTCGATTGTTGATGTGGTTGAAGTCCTTACTGAAAGTGTCGATGCAGGAGCATATTGGCGCAAGTTAAAAGAGAGGTTGAAGAAGGAAGGAAATGAAACCGTGACAAGCTGTCACAGTTTGAAAATGATAGCTGCCGATGGGAAAATGCGATTTACTGATGTTGCTGATACTGAGCAGCTCTTCCGTTTAATACAATCAGTCCCATCACCCAAAGCGGAGCCTTTTAAAATTTGGTTGGCACGTGTCGGAAGTGAGAGAATTGACGAAATTGAAGATCCTGAACTAGGTATTGATCGATTAATGGAAACTTATTTGAGAAAAGGATACTCCAAAGAGTGGATCAACCAGCGGCTTAAAAGTATTGAGGTTCGCAAGGAATTAACGGATGAATGGGAAAACAGGGGTGTCGAAAAAGGCCAGGAGTTTGCCATCCTGACCGATGACATCACCAGAGCCTGGAGCGGCTTCTCAACCAGACAATATAAACAATTCAAGAACCTGAAGAAGGAGAACCTACGTGACCATATGTCAAACCTGGAACTGGTTTTAAATATGCTGGCCGAAGCAACGACAACAGAAATTTCCAGGGAGAAGAACCCTGTTGGTTTTGAAAATAACAGAAAAATTGCAAAACAGGGTGGGACCATTGCTGGAAATACACGCAAGGCGATTGAAGCAAAATCTGGCAGGCAAATCGTCACACGTCAAAATGCAAAACGGTTACAACAAAGGAATAATAAGGAAATTGGAGACGGCAAGTGATGTGATCAAAAAATCTAATGAAAAAAAGGACCCAGTTTCGGGTCCTAATTGTCTGATAATCAGTAGTTTTGGTGATCAGCCTGGGGCTTGGACGGTTTCACTGTTTCGCCTATGTACGTAGGGTTTCCAAGGTGTCAATTTTTCACTGTATCAGATTTGTGTATTTTTGATAGATAGGACCCTTTTTGGATTCGAACCTATGATCCCACTTTATCCGAACCCATCCCTTTTCTTTACGATTGTTGAGTTTGCGATTTTATGAGTTGTTCCTGCAATTCAATGATCTTTTTTAAATCCTTCACCTTATCCATCAATTCAAGTATCTGCTTTTCACATTCCGGATCCTTGACGTAAACCACATTTTCTGAAGGAACGGGGATCGGATCGCCATTTTCAAAGGTCGCTATCTCATTCAAATTTACTTTTAGGAAATTTGCGATTAAGCGTGCATTGATTTCACTGGTGTGCCCTGACTTAATCAGTTTGCTGACGGTCGCAGTGTTAATCGTGCAAAATTTAGAAAGTTCTTTTTGACTGGACCCGATTTGTGTTAGCAGAGTCTTAATCTTGTTACCATCGACTTTCATTTTGCTTAATAGTATTAATCAGATGTTAATTTGTTTCGCAAATGTAAACTATTTGATGTGACAAGTCAAGTATTTTTTATTATTTATTGCTATTTAATAGAGTAATAATATTCATATATCTGATAATCTGTGTAATATGATTATTCTTTGAATAATTTAATAATTTGCAATAAGGTTTATAAATATTAAATACATTTGCCAAAAATTAAATATTCAAAGTCTATGAGTAACGAAGAAATGATCTTAAAAGAACTCAGGAGCATACGGCTCGCGCTTGAAATAACCGCTCCTAAAAGATGGCAGAAGATCCCTGAAGCATCTAAAACGCTTGGCATTCCTCAATCAAGAATCAGGGTTCTGGCAGATGCCGGAACGATCCCTGTTTCGGTTTTGGCAGTCACTAAAAGCAGAAAACATTACCTGGTTGATGTTGTAAAGACAAGGCAAATGATTGAGGAAGGTGGCATGATGCCGAAAGTAAAATGATGTCGGTCTTTGAAATGACAATTGCTAATAATCTCTAATCCTTTGCTGCATGAAGACATTCTCAAATATGTCCAAGCCCTATCTCGCATTGATTGATATCGCACTGGCTAATCTTAGCGAATCCATAGCCTTTTATGGACGCCTTGTCGAAGTTCAAGATCATGACCCATTGCCAGGACTATGTTTTGACGATTCATCAGCCGATAAGTATTATGATCGAATCAAAGAATTACAAATTGCCATTAGAGCAGAAATCTATTCCAATGACTGACCTTCTATATTCCTCCATTAAAGAATCAAACCAGTCATCCCGGATTCCAGGTAGATATTTATAAAGGAAGCAGACAGGAACACTATCTGATGTAAGTACCCCCTCATTAATATACACTTCTCATAAATATTGAAATCAGCATGATATCGAATTCAGAAGAAATAAAAGATGCTACTCAAATCACCGATATCCTTGGCGATTTTATCACGCTGAAAAAAAAAGGTGTTAACTACACTGCCTGTTGCCCCTTCCATACTGAAAAAACACCCAGTTTCATGGTGAACCCTGCCAAGGGTTCATATAAATGTTTCGGGTGTGGCAAATCAGGTGATGCAATTGAGTTCCTCAAGGAACACGAAGCAATGAGTTACGCCGAGGCGCTTACCTACATTGCCGGCCATTATAATATTACTGTTCAATCGAATGAATCTGACACCCGGTATAGCGATGCCGAAAAACACCGTGATGGCATCTTTGCCACCCTGAAGTGGGCACAGGATTATTTTTTCAAAAACCTGCCGAAAAATGCTCCAGCACTGGAATATCTTCAAAAGCGTGAACTTGACAAAGCCATAGGGATTTTCGGGATTGGATATTCTATTTCGGGCAATGATCTGTTGAAGTCAGCCCACACGGCAGGTTATTCAGATGATCTGTTACTCTCTGCAGGTCTGATCAAAAAAAACGAACAGGGACATTATTACGATGCTTTTGTTCGCCGGATTATGTTCCCTTTTTTCGACCGCTCCGGAAGGGTGATCGGTTTCACCGGCAGGCTTCTTTCATCCGAAAAGGATAAGCCAAAGTACCTGAACAGCACTGAAACCGAGGTATTCAAAAAGAGCAAATTTCTGTATGGACTATACCAGTCCAAGAAAGAGATCATGAAGGAGAATGAATGCCTTCTGGTGGAAGGTCAGACTGACCTGATCAGCTGGCACCTGGCCGGGATCAGGCATGTGGTGGCCGGTTCAGGAACCGCCCTGAGCGAGGATCAGGCAAAGATGATACAATCGTTCACCAATTGCCTGACGATCGTTTATGATGGCGATCCGGCAGGAATCAAGGCCAGCATTGCCAATATCAAAGTCCCCTTGCAGATGGGCCTTGATGTTTACCTGGTTGTACTACCTGAGGGAGAGGACCCTGATTCATATGTCTTGAAACATGGCGCAGAAACCCTCAAGGCATTCATCGAAGACAACCGTAAGGATATCGTTTCGTTTCGCATCGAAATGGTTAAGGAAGCTGTGGACAAGGATCCACTTCAAAAAGCCAAACTGGTCAAAGAACTTGTTTCCCAGATATCCCTTATCAGTGATGAAGATTCTCGCGGTTACCTGATTGGGGACATTGCCAAGAAACTTGACGTTAAATTGGAAGATCTCAATAGGAATCTCAAAAAGCAACTTCCTAAGCCAGAGAAACAGGAAAAGGGATTCTTTGCTCTTGAGGCTTCCGAGGAAATGATTACAGAAACCGGCTGCGCAATCCTGCTTGCCGGCCCAGCCATGGTGGTTACATACCATGCTGAAGGAAAAGGAAACACTATCAGCCTGCCGGATGGCCCGCTGAAGAAAGATGATATTTTTCGCCTGGCCAAACTGACCAGGAATATTAAAATTGAAGGGCTATCTCTTATTGTTGATGAAAAGGATGTTGAGACTCCCCTGGCCGAAGCCGGACGAATGCTCACCGAGCAGGGAATGCGTGTTGAAGTGCGGGAGGATTGTTCTGTAGACGAGACCGATGAAGAACCCAAATCTGTTGTTTACATCGATTTTTTGGACTTTTATGTTAATGGCTTAACCTATCAGTTATTCCGACACCCCGACACAAAACGCTCTAAAAAGTTCGTGGAGATGATCGCCGAATTCTTGTCAAAACTCGACAATACTATTATCCACATTAAAACCAATGAGATTGCAAAAAAGTTTGGGCTAACCCAGGCTTCATTTTCTAAAGTTTTACGCCCTTTTGTTGAGAAACGGAAAAGCCTTGCCGTTCAGAGGCAGGAACATGTGATCATTGATGAACAGCAATATGTTTTCGATATCGCCCACCTTCCGGAATATGTCGATCAGGGTTTTTTCCAGCGATACGGATTCTTCGCGGCTCAAAACAAAACCGGCAACAAAATTTTCTACGTGTTCCGCACCCTTGATAACACACTGATTAAGGTTGGTAATTTCTTCATGGAACCATTGTTTCAGGTCTATGATCTCGATCCTATAAAGAACAAACGTATTGTAGAGCTTTTCCATTCAGAACTTAACACGGCAGAGTATGTTGAGTTCAAGAGCGGCGACATGGTTGAATTACAGCAGTTCAAAAAATTCCTATGGAACAACGGGGGCTACATCTTCACAAACGGTAAACCGTTTCATCATGAGAAAATCCTTGAAAGCATCGCCCTTAGATTCCCGAAAACCCATGAACTTTCTACATTCGGATGGCAACCTGAAGGTTTCTTTGCTTTTGCAAATGGCATCATTACAGATAATGCATTTACCCACGTTGATGAACTCGGGCTTGTAAAGTTTAAAAACTCAACCTACTACTCTCCTGCATTCAGCAAAATATATAAGGATCAGCGTGCCGACAATGACCGGTATGAGTATGACCGGTTCTTAGTTTTCAAGCCAGATCACCGAACATCATGGATAGAATGGTCGAAGTTGATGTACAAAGTATACTCATATAATGATAATGGAATGTGGGCGCTTTTATTTGCCATTCTTTCAGCCAACCGCAGTATTATCTTTCCGATCGAGCGTTTTTTTACCTCACTGTTTTTTATAGGTCCTACCGAATCCGGCAAATCTAAAATTGCGGAAAGTATCAGGGCACCATTCATGTATGGCGCACCTCTGTTCAACCTGAACTCTGGTACCGATGCTGCATTTTTTACCAGCCTTGAACGTTTTCGCGATATCCCGGTGATATTCGACGAGTATAACGATTACCAGATTTCTGATGTAAAATTCCAGGGGTTAAAGGCTGCGGTGTATGACAATGAAGGGAAGCAGAAGCGCAAGGATGCTACCAGCAAGGATATCGATGTGTCGAAAATAAACGGCTGCCCTCTTTTGTTGGGTCAGGAAGGACCAGAGCGTGACGATGGCGCCCTGGGCAACCGGGTAGTTCAAAAGCATGTTCCAAAAAAAGATGATTGGACCAATGAAGAAGTTGTCAATTATAAAGACCTCAAAGACCGCGAGCGTGACGGGCTGAGCAATATCGCAATGGAGATCATAAAACATCGCCCGGTCGTGCAGAAGCACTTTGCCGCATACATGCGTGATGCACAGAAGCAGGTAAAGAGCGATATTCAAAAGGAAGGCGGCACTTATCAAACGCGTATTATCAATACCGTGAGTTTATTTATTGCCATGGCCAAAATGTGGAATGACCATGTAAAGGAGCTTCCGCTGCCGTTCACCTACGATGAGTTTTATAAAGATGCCAAACGGCAAATCATCCGACAAAGTGAAGAACTGAGTACCAGTAACCGGTCATCTGTATTTTTCGATACGATCAGCATGTTGTATACCCAGGGGAATATCATTAGCGGAAGGGAATTTGATGTTTCAGTTGAATTACGTGTGACTATTCAAAAATCACGAACAGAAACGGATGAAGTGCACTGGAATGGTGAGCAAAAAAAAGTGTTATTTCTGATAGTAAACGATGTGATACAAATCTATCAGAAGCTGCATAATAGCGAGAGTCTAAAACTCAATGCACTGCGGATGTACCTGAAAGATCATCCGGCCTATATCGGCCAGGTTAAAAGTCACCGGTTTAATTACCAGGTCGAATCCTGGAGAACTGATCCATCGAGCGGGATCAATCAGCGGATTATTGAAAAAGCCGAGCGTAATACCAGTTGCATTGCCCTCGATTATAAAATGATCGAGGAGATGGGGATCGACCTTGAAAGGTTTAAAACACCTGATCCGGTTCCTGTGGCAAAAGCTGAACCTGCTATTTTGGCAGAACCGGAAAATGAACAAATTGAGATGCCATTCTGAAAATTCACATGGAAATTCCTGACGATGAAGTTGCCATCAACAATCCAACAATCCAACAATGACAGTATTAAATTATTATTATCTTATATATCAGTTTATTATGTATTTATCTATCTGTTGGAATCTTTATTTTCTGTTGGGACTTGTTGGAATCAGAATCAATGAATCTTCCACATGCGTTGGGACGAAAAATTGTACCAACACGATGATGGAAGGTTTCAACAAAACATTCACCATTCGTAATCAGCATTTTAATGGTTTTTTAAGGCCTTGGTTGGATTGTTGGACAGTAGGAACAGAAAATGACCCTTCACCCAAACTGAAGAAATAAAATGAAAATTGATAGCAACGGATGGGAGTATCATGACAAATTGCCGGCAGGGTTCCGCATGGCAACACTGGATGATTTTACAGACAATGGCAAACGGAAATTGGGGATGCAGTTTTTGATTAAATGGTGTATAAAGGAAGATTATTATCAGATATGCACCGTCAGCATTAATTTGTACTCAAAAAACCTCATTCCTTTCATTACTGATGGCCGGGTATTCGTCCAGGCAGATCCGTTGGCCTTTATAACCAGTAACAACTAAACTATTTTCGCATCTATGGAGAAACATGAAGATCGCCCCACAATTACCATAAAATTAAAGCCCTACCTGCAGGAGTACCTTCTGTTTGAACTTCGCAGCAACCTGGTATCCAAAAGAAATCTAATCGGGATTCTATTGCACAGATTTCTTGAACCCAGGCCTGAGGATATTCCTGCTGAATTTCCAAAGGGCCAGGAATACATGACATTCACTCTTCCATTCTTCCATGATATCAATGTCCGTGGCGATTTATGGGTGTCTCCAAATAACCAGGAGATGTTTGAGCATTTCGTTGAATGGCATTTCAAGCAACTCTTCTTTCATTACATGAATGATAAGGTCCGGCTTTATCATTCATTCAAGAAGGCCATTTTGCAGTTCTGTGCGGATTATCAATTTACCATGAACTACATCAACTACGAAATGTTAAAAAAGGATTACTACCGGAAAAGATCAAGGAAAAAGGCAAACAAAGATTTGCCGCTTAGCGTTCCAGGATTGTCTCCGGAGTGTCCAAATATTTACTTATTGCTAAACTGATGAGAAACATTTGAGGTTAACCGGGTCAAAAAATGAAAAAAAATGAAAAAAAGTTTGCCATTTTCTGTCCCTGAAATGTCCCTGAAATGTCCCCAGAATGTCCCCAGGATTCAATTTTCCTTTTTTATGTACCTTTTAATAAACTAACATGGCAAATATTTCAAGGCATTCAGGTATCAATATCGGGGGGATCAGATCTGTTGCCTGGATCTTTCGGGAAGATGTTTCGGTTTTTTCCTTTAATGATTTGAACCTTTACTGCTCGGTTATCACGAAAATCGGAGGGTCATGGAATTCCATATACGGCACCCCGGAGACGATTCAGTTAGAGTCTGAGCAGCAGGATTCTCCTGCGGGAACAAAATACCTTTATAAATTGAAGATGCTCGTTCCAAAAGACCGTGCCTCGGTTGAATCCGAATTATTTCGGATGACCGGTCGTTGTCTGATCATAAACTTGACAGACAAAAATGGCACGATCCGCATTTTTGGAACCATGGAAAGCCCGATGAAACTGACCAGTAAACTAATGAAACCCGCTGCCATGGAAACCTTCAACGGTTATGAGTTGTTGTTTGCCGGAGAGTTTACCAAACCTGCTAGATTCCTGTTGCCAGCAAACGGTATCATCCCGGATGATGAGACCCCCCAGGATTAATCCCTTTTAATTTTCAGTCCTTTATTTGGCCGTCATACCATTATAATATTGTATCCTGAAACAAAAGGTACAATGAATCCCATCTTAGCAGAAATCCTTTCCGGCGCATGGTTGATCTCCAAAGAGAGATCAACCGCTTATGCTTCGATTTTGCTCTCGATGCTTAAAGGGGAAAGTTTCTCTGATGTTGATTCGGCAATTTCCCGTGAACGGAACCGCTCTTATGTGATCGGGGCCATGGGGGATCAGCCGCAGCGTTTCGGATTTGCCGATACCAACATTCCTGAAGGTTCTGTTGCCATTATCACGATCCGCTCGGAAATCCTAAAATATGATCAGCCCTGCGGACCCAGAGGATCGCAGTCGATCCTTTCCGATGTAAAATCGGCTGATCAGAATCCCAACATCAAAAGCATCGTTCTGGTT
>CAJBYO010000101.1 GCA_903959905.1 uncultured Bacteroidales bacterium | reverse complement strand
CCCGTTGTCCAGCTTTTTCGATTTCCATTGCTGGATAATCTGGTCAATATCAAGGATGCACGATTCAAGATCACGTTGAAGCCCGGTTTCAATTACCTGGCGGACGATCTTTTTTTCTGGTTTGGAGAATTCGTAATTCATTTGCATTATGAATAGGTATTGTCCAGCTGTCCAAAAGTTGAATGAAGTAAAAAGTCCAAATACGAAACGAAGTCCGAGGTATAGTCCACAGAGAAACAAAACTGCAAAAGTCCATATGTAATTTTCTTTTTCAAATTTCAGTTCTTATCGTTAGATTTATTGTAAAATTTACTCTTCACTATTGTAATTAAAAACCCAAAAGTCATCGCGAATAAAATGTCAATAAGTAAATAATTTGGCTTAAACCCGAATTTACTATAACAGCCGTCACACTTGCCTTCAAAATGGTCAAAGTATGTAAATGGGAAACCATAAGTGTCTAAACCATCAGAAGATGCTTCGTTTTTCATTGTCAACAAAGTCAATGTAACAAAAACTATTATTGTCCAGATGATTGTCGATTTAACGGTCTGCATAAAATTGGCTAAACGCTTTGCAGCTAAGGCCTGTGCGGATGATTTTGGGATCGCGACAGCGATCCCAGTATTGCTGAGCATAGGTTTTTGTTTCATGTTGAAGCCTCAGTTTCTATTTTTACAACTTCCAGAAATAGTAATTGTTTGAATAGTTGAATTGCTGTCAATTATTTCAAAATTATCAATTGGTGTGGTTTGCTTCTCAATTCTTTGATAAAAATCATCCGAATATTTTGATTCTATCGTAACCCAAAAGGATACATTTTTTGACTTTACCTCAAAAGCCGGGACTCCATTTTCTGAATATTCAATTTTATCTTGTTGCAATTTTATCTTATTGATGTGATCGCCAACCTTATAACCATTGATAGTTGTATATTTCTTTGAGTTTGTGGTAATCCTCCAGATGCTTGTTGAATCGATCCATGATGCTTCGACAAGGATCCATTCGTCATCAGGTAGATTTATTAATTTGCCCTTCCACGATACTTCTTCATCGCCCTCAAGTGTTGTATCGGAAGTGCTCTTGAATAGCTCTGATAATTCGGATATTTTGTTGCAAATTCGTATTTCTCCGATTCTGGTTGAATCAATAATAAAATCATTAACGGGTGAACGATTGGTACGGCTAAAATCGCAATTATTAAACATTAATAAAAAAAGAATAAAAAAGGAAGATATAAAGAAATTTGGTTTCATTGCAGGTGCAATTAAAATTGAGGCTTACTCTTCTTGCTAACCGCCATATGGCGGTTATTTTTGACTATAGGCGCCATTAAATTTATCTTAAACTGTAAATGTAAGGCAAAATGTAAGTAAGTTATTCCCTTCACAGTGAAAATATTTGTACAGGCCGGTCACACTGACCACTTAGCGTCGATTTTGACCGACCAATTTAATCAATTAACAATCAATTCATAAGAATGGTCAAGTTAAACCGGCCTGGGGTGGTCAAGGCCATCGGCGTATCCAATTTATGTCCGGGGGATTTAAAATTTCACCACATTTGCAGTATAATTTTAAATCATATCAGATCATCATACAGAGACACGAACTTATCAACTCCAAAACCATGTTAACCCTTTTTAAAAACGCAGCAATCTATTCCCCCATGTACCTGGGCAAAAAGGATGTACTGACCGGCGGGAATACTATTCTTTCCATAGCAGATAAAATTGAATTTCCCACAGGACCTGATGTTACAATATTTGATTGCTCCGGGCTCAGTCTTGTTCCCGGGTTAATCGATTCGCATGTTCACATCACCGGGGGAGGTGGCGAAGGCGGCCCGGCCAGTCGCATGCCTGAGCTTTTACTGAGCATGATGCTGGAGGGCGGCGTTACAACGGTGATAGGGTGCCTGGGTACCGACGGCATCACACGGAGCGTTGAAAGCGTGCTGATGAAAGTGAAGTCGCTCAAAGCACAAGGTGTATCGGCCTGGATGTACACCGGGGCATACCAGGTTCCGCCACCAACCATCTCCGGGGATGTTGCCAAAGACATCGCCCTGTTTGAAGAGATCATCGGGGTGGGAGAGGTGGCCATTTCGGACCACCGGTCGTCCTTTCCCGATATGAAGGAACTCGCACGCATTGCAGCCCAGGCACGTGTGGCAGGCATGATTGCCGGTAAGGCTGGTATTGTGAACGTCCACATGGGTGACGCAGTTGACCCTTTTAAACCAATTCACGACGTGGTTACCGGTACTGAATTGGGCTATAAACAATTCATTCCCACCCATTGCAACCGCAACAGCTACATCTTTGAGGATGCAAAAGAATATGGCAGGAAGGGCTATGTTGACATCACCACCAGTTCTTATCCTTATTACGCTGACGAGGAGATCAAGCCCTCCATTGCATTAAAAGAGCTTCTGGCTGCCGGTGTTCCGCTTGAACATATTACATTTACGTCTGACGGTTGCGGCTCACTGCCCGGATTCGATCCGGAAACAGGGAAACTGATAAAAATTGAAATGGGGTTGCCTTCTTCCATCCTCCGCGAATTGAAAGAAGCTGTTCTGGTCGATGGAATTCCCCTCGAACAGGTATTGCACGTAGCAACAGCAAACCCCGCCAACATTCTCAGGTTAACCGGTAAGGGCTATATACGGGAAGGAAACGATGCCGATATCCTGGTGCTTGATGATGAATTCAATATCGTGCATCTCATGGCAATGGGGAAGATGATGAACTTGTAAGATCATGCAAAGATACAGCCTCCTCCTGTCCGTCCTGTTGTTTTCATCGGTTATGCTGTCGGGCCAAACCAGGGAGCAACCACGAACTTCACCCGCTGAAACAGATTTTGCAGGAACCCTTTGCTTCCTCTCATCCGGTTGGATGGAAGGACGTGAAGCCGGAACCCGCGGCGGTTTCCTGGCCGCCGATTACATCGCCTCCATGATGCAGCTTTACGGACTGGTGCCATTTGGCGATCGGGACAACCCAGATCAGGGTCATTCGAAAAATCATGGCGGGCAGTTTGCGGCGCTGCAAAGCTATTTTCAGGATTTCGAGGTATTGCGGGTTAATGCAGAAAAAGCAACCCTTGCACTGGTGCGCCGAACGTCAGATTCAGAATCTGAGCTTCAACTGTCGCCGGGCATTGACTTTGAGCTGAAACCAGGTCCAAACGGCATGGAAGCTGCCGCGCAGCTGGTATTTGCCGGATATGGTATATCAGCGGCAGACAAGGGGTATGATGATTACAAAGGGCTGGATGTAATGGACCGGATCGTCGTTGTGTTGGATGGATTTCCGGGCCATGCCGATACCACATCACTGGCATGGAGAAAATTGGGAAAATACTTTAGTGACGGGCACGCTTCATGGGAGAAAAAACTTCAAACCGCCGTAGGAAAAGGTGCACTTGCACTGGTGATCGTTTCAGCTGATGGGCGTTTAAAGCCTTACAGCCATTCGCCACACAACCTGAAAATCGTGCAATCCTCCATGAACTCAGTCAACACAAACGTTCCGGAATATGAGGATGCCGAATATTTCCTGCCTGGAGATACGACCATGTTAAAAGCGCCTGTCATCATCCTTTGCCCTGATGCAATGAATCACCTGTTCTCCGGAACCGGAATTTTCCCGGCTGAATTTGAAGATAGGGCTGCCGGCGATCTTTCACCGGCATCAATGCCGCTGAAAGAAAAACGGCTGAAGGTTTCAGTTGCAGTCAAATCTGAATCACTGTTGGTTCGCAATGTGCTGGGCATGATCCGTGGAAAGGATACCACAAAAAGCATAGTGGTTGGCGCACACTACGACCACCTCGGTATACGCAACGGTGTTATATACCACGGTGCGGACGATAATGCATCGGGTACTTCCGGGATGCTTGCGTTGGCCAGGAAGTGGAGTGAACATGGTGAAATGCCACCCTGTAATATCATTTTTTCCGCATGGACTGCCGAAGAAAAGGGTCTGTTAGGAAGCAGTTATTTCGTGCAGCATGCCCGCGGCAATCCTAATCATATCATGCTCGCCATCAATATGGACATGATTTCGCGAAGCGCTCCTGAAGATACAACTCACCGGGTACTCAGCATCGGCACGTTGCCTTCAGGTGAACGGCTGAGGAAAATGGCCGGAGATATCAATCTGCGGCTTTCACATCCATTTGTGCTTGACCTATGGGATGTGACAGGACATACAGGGAGCGATTATGGTTCCTTCATTGCGGTTAAAATCCCTGTGATGACCTTCTTCTCCGGTTTTCATGACGACTATCATACCCCCCGCGATGTTGCAGCAAAGGCTGATCTTGAAAAAATGCAGGACATTCTGAACGTTGTCAATGCCTGCATTCAGGAATTTGCCGGCAATCCCTTGTCAGAATAACAAATCATCCCTTGTAACTCTCACTTCTCACAGTAACCTTCTCCAGGTTTTTCATGTTTACTTCCACCCCGATCCCGGGATTCGTTGGGACATCCATGGTGCCATCCGGATTAACCACAAATTCCGGCTCGACAATGTCCTCTTTGTAATACCGCTTGCTTGCTGAAATATCGCCAGGTAATGTAAAATTTGAAAGCGAGGCCAGCGCTACATTACCGGCTCGGCCGATGCCTGATTCAAGCATTCCCCCGCACCACACCGGAATGTTCATGGAGGCACAGTAATCATGGATCAGTTTTGATTCTGTAAAGCCACCCACCCGTCCGGGTTTGATGTTGATGATGCGGCAGCTATCCAATTCAATGGCAGCCCTGGTGTCGTCGAGGGAATGGATGCTTTCATCCAGGCAAATCGGTGTTTTCAGTTCACGCTGGAGTTTTGAATGATCAAAGATGTCCTCATATCCCAGGGGTTGCTCGATCAATAAAAGGTTATAGTCATCCATCTTTTTAAAAATGCCGATGTCATCCAGCGTATAGGCCGAATTTGCATCAACCTGGAACAGGATTCCGGGAAATTCTTTTCTGACCGCTTCTACGAACTGAAGGTCAAATCCGGGGGCGATCTTGATCTTAATCCGTTTATACCCCTCTGCAAGATACCCCCCGATCTTCTTCAGGAGGCCTTCAACTGAATCCTGGATGCCGATGCTCACGCCTACATCGATCTTTTTGCGGGTTCCGCCAAGCATCTGCGAGAGGGAAATGCCCTTTGTTTTTGCTAGGGCATCCCACAACGCGGCTTCCAGTCCGGCTTTGGCCATCATGTGACCCCGAACTTTGGCATATCCGGCGATCGCTTCATCCACAGTGGAAATATCTTTTCCAAGGATGGAGGGAATCAGAAAATCCCGGAGGATATGCCAGGCAGTGGGCACTGTTTCATAAGAGTAGAAGGGAGTACCTTCTGCGACGCTTTCGCCCCAGCCGGTAACTCCGTCTGCATCAACCCGCACGATGATGTGCTCTTCATCGTATTCCGTTCCCATGGAGGTAACAAACGGGCTCACCAGGACCAGTTTCACATGGCGAAGTTCAATTCTTTCGATTTTCATAGCGTATAAGTTTAAAATTGAAACCGTACTAAGGATGATTATGTTTATTTTTCAACTACACGAAGAACCGGGAACGATTCCCAACTCTTTAGCAGACCAGCATATTTTGTATAGGTTGCCAGGCCAAGCATCGACTTTGGTTCCAATGCCAGAACGATCATGTTGCCTTTCAATTGAGCGGTGGAAAGGAAATAATAATCATGATCGGTGATGGTTATTGGAAATTCCCGGACGGAAACACCAGGATTTGCAACGATATCACCTTCAAAGTCGATCGAGTCAACGTGGTTGATCATATACTGTTCAATTTTATACTCCCCTGTGTTTTTAAATGGTACACATTTCAGGGATTGGCTGTTTGCCCATTGCATGAGGGGTGGCCGATCCACCGGAATCAGGTATCCAACAGGTTTTTTAACGTTGTATAAAGATTTCACCACCGGGCGGTAATCATGAACGGTGACTACCGAATCGTTTCCAGAGTAATACGAAAGAAGCGGGATTTGAAGATTCTGCCCGTTGCTGACATGTTCCGACTGAACAGATATTTTTTCACCGGACCTTCCGGAGATCAGTTTTTCCCTTTCAGCAGAAACGAGCCTTTTTATTTCATCCTTATTTGTATAGGCAAACTCAAGCAATCCACGCATGCCGGTCATCTGCCCTTCGGCCCTGTGCTGAAGGTTTTCAATGGAGTCATCTTTCCCGTTCATTCCTTCCTGGATGAATGAAAGTGTGTTTTGGATGCCAAGGCTTTGGCGGCCATCGTTGATGTCGAACGTACTGTGCCTGATGTATCCGGAATCCGGCGGTCCACCTGGACAATATTCGAATGAAGTGAACTTGCGGTCGTCCAGGTATTTCAAAATGAAAGGAAGATAACGTTTGTCAGATAATCTCCTGAGTTTTTTTGAAACATTCAAATTGGTTGTGGTACCCACCGTGATGTCAGAATTTTTCCGGTACCCGAATTTTTCCCATTCCCCGCCGTAGGGTGAATATTCATGCACATCCATGGTGACTTCAAAACGAAATTTGTCAAAGAATGCATGCAAGGCAAATGTTTCAGGTTCGGTCAGGATCAGGTGATTGCGGTTCAGATCCATGTCGTTGGCATTCCTTCTTTTATTTGCTTCTGAGCCGTCGGGATTCATCTGGGGTACCAGTGCAAAATCGATCCTGTCAAAGAGATACCTGTTTTCCGGATTCAGCAGTTCCTTTGCAAGAAGCAGTGCCCCCTCCTTTCCTGATTGCTCATTTCCATGCTGTTGTGCGAAGACGAGCACTTTTATTTTTGACGTATCTTTACCGAACTCCGTCGTTGAGAAGGTGAGTGCATAAAGATCCCTCCATTTTACCGAATTTCCGATTTTTTCAACTTTTAGCAAATCCGATTTCGCGTCAAGCTCGTGAACAAAGATTGTCAATTCTTCATAGGAGGTCAGCTTTTTATAGTCATTCACCTTCAATGGTGCATTGGGCTGCTGAGAAAAGCAAAATACCGGGAGAACCAGGAAAAGAATTGCTGTTATTGCTGCTCTCATAAACTTGTATATTTCGGATTACGGCGGTCAGGTAAAACGTTACAATGAGGTTTGCTGGTGAAGGCAAACCCAACATGGGTGCTTTTGCGGTTTTCATGAAACCTATCTGATGAATTTTCCACGGATAACTCCTGTTGATAACCGAAGGGTATAAATATAAAGTCCTGGGGGGATATCCTGAATTCTTATCGTGTTTCCAGACAGCTCAGACTGGAATATGATCCCACCCTGTATATTAAAAACCGTCAGCAGTCCGCCAGCGTTCATGGCCGGGAAGTGCAGTGTGTTGTTTGTCCTGTCATACCAGGGAGACGCATGTTGATCCACCGCACTTGAATTGTTCACTGAGACAGGAAAACATGCAGAGAAATGAAAATCCCGGATGGCCGAAAACACCTCTTCCTCCGGCAGGTAAAATGCACTGTAATCTCCAGGCAGATACCCGGTTGTGCCGGAATAGCCATTGGTTATGAAAACCAACCCGAATTTCTTGTCCTTTTCAAAATACATGTCGCTGATCAGTCCGTAGGCTTCGCCAGGATGACCAATCATCGGCACCCCTTCAAAAACGATATCTCCGTTGGTTGCATTGGTAGTCAGATGAAAACCAAGTCCCCAGCGTCTGAAAAGATTGTAGTAATTATTTCCGTTACCCCCGTTGTAATCCCATTGGGTATCATGCATCAGAGCTATAGTGGAACTGTCGAGGATCCGGACATTGTTAAAGCTTCCATGTTGTGCCTGCATCACCATGAAATTGCAGAGATCCGGGGCGCTGATTCGTAATCCACCCTGAGGTGAGAAGATCATCCCATTTGTTCCGATAATATAACCGGTCAGGTTGACCGGCAGTGGAGGAACACCCTGGTAATTATCCATTTGGGGAATGGAGTTGCGATAAAGAACCGCTACATTGTTAATGTTACCGATATCATTCACATTGAAGCTGCCATTAATCCCCAACGGGAGCAGAATGGAATCCCTGGTGAAAATATCAAATCGGATGCCTGAAAGCCTTTCTATCAGTGTTGCTGCCACCCCGAAATTGATGTTCGCATAATTAAACCAGGTTCCGGGATGTTTCGGCAACCACATGTTTGCCGTGTAAAAGGTTCCTCCCGGCTCCAGCAGACTGGCAAGGGGCGGAGGTGGTGTCTGGCTGGCAGTTGCCTGCAGAAAGTAATTGTAACCCGTTCCGTCCTGCAAACCTGAAGTATGCGAAAGGATCATCCGGAAGGTAATGGGTTCCTCCGGGTAGTTGGGATTTTTGATATTGAATCCAAGGTAATCGCTGATATCTTCATCCAGTGAGAAATAGCCTGATTCAAACAGTTTCATCAGTGCGGAGGCAGTGACCGATTTGGAAACGGATGCCACGCGATACATGGTGCTGTCGGTTACCGGAATGTTCCTGGTAATATCAGAAAGACCATAATGATGAACATCTGTGACTGTTCCATTGCAAACCACTGCCACCGACATGCCGATAAGTTTATTTTCCAATGCCATTGAATCGAGCGTCTCGTAATAGCTCTGTGCCAAAGATTTCAGGCTGCAAAGGAAAGCCAGGACAATTCCAGCTTTCCAACCGGATAAATTCACCCTGCTCATAAAGTTTCGATTGAAAGTAATTGCAAATATAAGAGATTCGCCTGCTTTTTCCCGGTTTTTTAACACACCCTGCAATTCTGTAAGGAAGCCGGCGGTTTAATTTCGACTATGCTGTTACAATAAGTTTTAAAAGTATGGACAGCCTTTTTCACATCCGAAATACGAGAATTTTCTTGAATCAGTGAACTTTTTTTTAACTTCGCTCCGATAACGAAATAACAATTGTATGAATCGGCAAATGTTTCTTCTGTTCGCTCTGTTTTTCAGCTCCTTCAGTATTCATGCCCAGCCCGGGCGATTGTTGCTTGTTGGCGGCGGTGCAGAAAAAACCGGGGCATCAAGTTGGAGCACACCTCCATACAAATGGGCCGGACAGGGAAAGAAAGTGGCCATTGTCGGAATTTCAACCGGAACACTGGCTTCTTATTTCATGCAGCAATGCGGTGCCGCCCGGGCAAAGGAATTTGCCATTTCCAGCCGCGACAGCGCCAACAGCCAGGCCACCTATGATACGCTTACCAGTTTTGACGTGATTTTTTTCAGGGGTGGAGACCAGTATGATTACTACAATCTGTACCGCAACACAAAACTTCAGGATGCCGTAAACTATCTCTACAGCCAAGGCGGCACCATCTGCGGAACTTCGGCGGGCATGCATATCCTCTCCTCCATCGTTTACACCGCAAAAAACGGTTCTGCCTACCCGTATGAATGCATCGAGAACCCCAACAATAAATATATCACCCTTGCAAGCGATTTCATGAACCTTGTTCCTGGTTTTGTTTTTGATACGCACTTTGCCGAACGCGGCCGTTTTGCCCGGCTGGCAGGCTTCCTGGCCAACTACAGCATGAACCAGGGGCAATCCATTACAGGTTTGGGAATGGATGACATGACCTGCATGACCGTTGACGAAAACGGACTGGGGACTGTTTACGGAACCGGCTGTGCCAATATTTACAATGCCGGGGCTGCTTATTCGCTGAACGGCACCAAATTGATGGCAGATACGATTCATGTAGTACAACTGTTGCATGGCTGTACTTATAATTTTGCAACCGGTCACTCCGGTTTTTCCAGTCTCAACCGTGTGATCAACACCACCGGCCTCGAAGAAACCGGCAACTATACGGTTCTCGCAAGCGGCAGCAATCCATTATCAGATAATCAGGCCATGCTGAACGACCTGGTGAACTATACCGGCACGCCGTCTGCGGCCATCCTGTTACTTTCGGGAGACCAAACCCTGGCAGGCACCTATAAAACCAAGCTGCTTGCGTTGGGTGCTTCCCGGGTGGATATCTTCACTCCCAACCTGCAATCGGGCACCAATGTTGAACTGGGCAACCTGATCAGCCAGGCAACCAAAATCCTGTTTTTAAAGAACAGCCTATCCACCTTCACCTCATTTCTGGGGACTGCCAATGGCGATTTACTTCAGAAAAAGGCAAGGAGCAGCAACATGATTTCGGCTTTTACCGGGGATGATGCAAGGCTTGCAGGGAACACAGTCATAGAGAATTACCTTACAAAGTATGCTTCATATTATGCTGAGCTTACATTCGGCAAAGGGCTGTCATTGCTCCGGCACACCGCACTCATGCCCGACACATACCTCAACAGCGACATATATGAGAATACAGCAACGGCCATTCCTTATGCAATGGCAAGGGATACCCTCAAATACGGCATCTGGCTTACCAACCATAATTACATGAAACTGACGCCGGTTGCAGGTAAAACCACACTTACAGGTTTTGGAACCGCCCCGGTGATGGTCATTGCCAATGCCGGAACCCTTGCAGGATTTTCAAGCCATTCTGCTACAGGCAGCACCAGCACCAATCCCCGCATGATTGCAGGTTTTGAACATCTTCAGCTCTCTCTGATCGATTACACTACCCCGTATGTGATGGGGAGTGTTCAAACTTCCGGAGTCATGGACAATGATTCCCTAAAACCATTGGTGATTTCTCCAAATCCGGTTAATAAGATTTTGACTTTGAATTGGATATCAAACGATTATTCATGGGAGATCACAAACATCCGGGGAAACCATGAAATGAGAGGCAATTCACATTTTAAAAAAGAAACAGTTGATGTTTCATTGCTAAAGCCGGGAATCTATATCATAGAGGCAAAAAATGAACGCAGCAGCCAAACCACTGTTTTGAAATTCGTAAAAATGTAAGCTTACCATACCCCCCCCGGCCGCCTCTCCCCGGGGAGAGGGGGAAGATGGACAACCAGGATGAAACTATGATAAAGTATTTAAGGATCCTATGTGTTGCGTTTGTGCTGTTTCTTTCAAACGTTTCGGGAGGCCAGACTCTCTCAAAGGGAAGTCTCGTGATCGTTGGAGGCGGGCTCGAAGCCAATAACAAGAGCATTTTCAATCACATGATCGGTCTGGCCGGGGGAGTCGACAAGGCTGCTTTTGCCGTCATCCCGTCAGCCGGTGGCACACCCGTGCAGTCTTTCATGTATTTCAGAAGTGAATTGATTTCCTATGGCGTAAAACCCGGAAACATCCACCTGATCCCGGTCGCCTTGATGGATGATGACAGCACAAGGGATGTGAATGAATCCGAATGGAAAAACAACGGGAATAATCCCCGCCTGGCCGGTCTGGTCAGAAAGTGCTCGGCCGTGTGGTTTACAGGGGGCGATCAGCTACGCATCATGAAAACGCTCGTCAATCCTGACGGAAGTAAAACAGCTGTTCTCAAAGCCATTTGGGATGTATTCACTGCAGGCGGCATGGTGGGTGGAACAAGCGCCGGGGCTGCCATCATGAGTGAAGCCATGATCGGTGGAGGGAACAGCATAGCGGCACTCACGCACGGTGTTGTGACTGACTACCAGGGAGATGATTTCCCGGAAAGTGACGGCGTACTGATGTCACAAGGCCTTGGCTTTTTCCCCCTGGGAATTGTGGATCAACATTTTAACAAAAGAGCCAGGCTGGGAAGACTTGTGGTAGCACTTATGAATGAAAAGCCCAAATTTACCAAGGGTTTTGGCGTAGATGAAAACACGGCACTCATCTATATTGGCAGCCAGAACCTTGTGAAAATTGCCGGTGCTGCCGGGGTTACCATCATCAATGCCGCCGATGCCGGAATTTCCTACGCACAGAAATTGCCTGTAATTGAAAACCTTTCGGTTAGTTACCTTGACGACGGTGATTCCTATGATATAAAAACAGGGGTTATCACCCCGGCAGCAGACAAAAAACCTACCCGTGGAAAGGAATACTATAAAGTTCAAAACCCCGGACAGGCAGGGGTATTATCGGGGTATTCCAACAGCTTTCCTGATCTCATCACGGTTAACCTGATCGACAACAAAGGCCGTGATACCGTTCGCAATCTCAGTTTTTACGACCAGTTTGCCGGATTCCAGGTTACTTTATGCAAAACACCTTTGAGTGCCGGTTATTATTGTGATCGGCCTTTAGAAGGAGACAAATATACAGTTACCGGCATCCGGATGGATATCTGCCCGGTTCAAATCACGGTAACACCTATGAAAAATAAACAATAACCAAACTATACCTCTATGAAAAAACATTACTATTTGCTGCTATTGTTCGGTTTGCTTCTCAGGCAGGTTGCAGCGCAGGACATCCCTGTGAGCGGAACAATCCTTGCTTCTGATGACAATTCACCCATCCCGGGAGTTACCGTTCTGATCAAAGGAACCACGCAGGGAACCACTTCCAATCTCAACGGGAAATACTCGCTCATGGCGCCTGCCAAAGGGGTTCTGGTTTTTTCCTTTGTTGGCATGCAGACCCAGGAAATTCAGGTGAACAGCCATAAAATTATCAATGTCAAAATGACCGACCAGGACATTCCTCTCGGAGAGCTGGTGGTTGTAGGTTACAGCACCACAAGTCAGAAACTCTTGTCGGGTGCCCTTGAAGTGGTGGATGATGAGAAGATAAAAAACATCCCTATCCGAACCCTGGATGGTGTTTTGCAAGGTCAGGTGGCTGGGCTGGACGTCAATATGCAATCAGGAACACCGGGCGGTCAGAATGTGATGAAGTTAAGGGGCGGAAGTTCAATCAATGCAAGCAATGAGCCCCTCATTGTCATCGACGGGATCCCTGCCATTACGGGCAGTTATTCCCAGGTGGGAATGAGCGGACAGGAAATCAATGCAATGAGCGACCTCAACCCCAATGATGTTGAATCGGTGACCATTTTAAAAGACGCATCTTCTACTTCGGTATATGGTGCACGGGCTTCCAACGGGGTTATCCTGATCACGACCAAGAAAGGAAGCCGCGATAAAACGGATGTGTCGCTGAATTTAAGCTACGGATGGCAAACCCTGCCACAAAACCGGATTATTCCTATGATGAGCGCCAGTGACTGGAATGCCTACAAGGGAACAAATGTACAGGGGATCAATACCAACTGGATGGATGAAATTCTGATCACTGCACCCATGGCAAATACAGAACTCTCTGTGAGCAGTGGAAGCGATAAGTTCAGGCTTTTCATCTCAGGGAACTATTATGACCAGGGTGGGGTCGTTATGGGTTCATCCTATCAGCGGTACAACGGACGATTGAATGCGGATTACAAGATTCTGCCCAACCTGACCTTTGGCGGTGGGGTTGCCATTACCTACTCAAAAAACGCCAGGGTGGAGGGCGACGCAACGCTGAACGGTCCCTTGCCCAACGCCATGTCGACACCAGCGATTTACCCTGTTTATGACTCAACCGGTGCATACGATGAATCCATGTTTTACGCAAATCCCGTGGCCATTGCAAAAAATTCAGTTAACAATGCCTTCACCAACCGCACCGGCGGAAATGCTTACGTCGAATATAAATTCCTGGATGGCTTTACGTTCACCTCCAAATTCGGGATAGACATATACAATCTCAGGGAACACAGTTATGACCCCACTACCACCCGGCAGGGCAAAAAGTACAATGGCCTTGGCATCGAAGGAACCAGTTATGCCAGCAACCTCACAACCAACAATGTACTGCAATACATCAAAGAATTTAAAGAAAAACACAATGTTGATATCCTGATCGGACACAGTTTTGAGAAATATGCCCGCCGGACAACCTATATCGAAGGGATAAATTTCCCGAGTGATGAGTTTCAGTATATGATTTCGGCCGGCACCATCCGTAACGCATCTGCTACCGCCCTCGACCGGGTCTTGAATTCGTATTTCGGACAAGCCAAATACAATTACAGGTACAAATACATCTTCACCTTCACCATGCGGGCCGATGGTTCCTCGAAATTCGGCACAAACAACCAGTACGGCTACTTCCCTTCGGGTTCCTTTGCCTGGCGTATGTCGGAAGAACCATTCCTGAAAAAAGTCAAATGGATCAACGAGCTGAAAATCAGAGCAATTTGCGGGGCTACCGGAAATGACGATATCGGTGACTTCCGATACATGGGCTTGTATGATGCAGGATACAATTACGGAGGTGGCGCCGGGATTGCCCCCACCCAGTTACCCAATCCTGACCTGAAATGGGAATCAACGATCCAAACCGGACTTGGTTTTGATTTGTCGATCCTAAAAAACAGGGTCAACCTGAATTTCGATGTGTATTACAACCACACCAACGACCTTCTCCTCGACCGGCCAATCCCTTCTTCTTCCGGTTTCTACTTTATCACATCCAATATCGGTCAACTCGAAAACAGAGGGCTTGAAGTCGTGCTGAATACGGTGAATATCGACAAGAAATTCACCTGGACCTCCTCACTCAATTATGCCATGAACCGCAATAAAGTATTGAGCCTTTACAATGATCAGCCAATTGATGACCTGGGTCGTGGCGGAAACCGCGTTGAAGTAGGAGAACCGGTTGGGATCTTCTATGGTCTCCATTGCCTGGGAGTCGACCCGGCCACCGGTAACCTGGTCTATGAAGACATCAACCATGATGGCTCCATTACCACCTCTGCCGACCGCATGAAAACCGGCGATCCGAATCCTGATTTCACCGCAGGTTTCACCAATGTGTTTGGCTATCAAAATTTCGAACTCTCCATTTTTCTGCAAGGTGTGTATGGAAACGAAATATTTAACGGAACAGTGATCTACCTCGAATCGGGAACCGGCGAAGACAACCAGACGGCGCGCATGAACGGCCGCTGGATGAAACCGGGCGACATCACCCAGTTTCCCAAGGTTGGTGATTCATATAAATCATCGAGGTTTATCGAAGACGGTTCCTTCATCCGGCTAAAGAATATCACCCTCAGTTATAATTTCAGGAAGGACTGGATCAAAAAGATCGGGATGAAGTCAGCCAGAATATATGGCACTGTGCAGAACCTGTTCACCTTTACCAACTATACCGGGATGGACCCCGAAGTAAACTATTATGGGGGCTCAAGCAATGTCATCCTGGGAACCGACTTCTTCACCTACCCGCAATCGCGCACCATCCTTGTTGGTCTGAGCTTTATTTTTTAACCTTTAATTCTGGAAACGATGAAAAAAACAACCTATATACTGCTTGTCCTCGTCCTTGCTGCGATGTCGTGCACCAAGATGCTGGACGTTCAGCCTACGGCATCCATCTCGGCCGATGAGGCCATCAAGGATAAATCAGGAGTGGACAAGGCCATTACCGGAGCATATTATTCGCTGCATGATGTTGGCAACTACGGACGCAACCAGGTGATTGTCGAAGACCTCGCTGCCGACAACCTTGCCTGGACCGGCACAACCCGCGAGTACCAGCAAATTGCAAACAACCTCATTGCTGCAGACAACGCCATTGTTGACGGGATATGGACATCCAATTACGATTGCATCAACAGGGTCAATAATGTACTTATCCGCCTTGCTGATATTGACATGACCGCCCAGGAACGAAACATGTATGCCGGGGATGGTCTGTTTCTCAGGGCCTTATCACATTACAACCTGTTGTGCTATTTTGGCGGAATTCCAATAAAAACCAAGCCCACACTCGACCTCAACTCGATCAACCAGGCACGCAATTCCTTGGTCGAAGTTTATGTTCAAATTATTGTTGATCTGTCGATTGCAGAACAAATCCTCCCAAAAACCAGGTCTGTTGGCCGGGCCAGTGCCTACAGTGCCAAGGCTTTACTTGCAAGGGTCTACCTGTCGGCATTTCAATACGACAATGATCCTGTCTTGGCAGATAGCGCAATAATGAAGGCCGGGGAGGTGATCAGCAAAGGCGGGTACGCCCTGGCTCCTGCCTTCAACGACCTATACAATGGGAACACTACCGAATCAATTTTTGAAGTAATATTTGATGCCATGAATTATAACCGGCTGGCCCAGTACTTTTTCCCCGTCAGCCTTACCGCCCGGTACGAGGTTTCACCACCTCCAGGATTTGTACAAAGTTTCCAGGCTACGGATACAGTGAGGTTTAATGCCTCCATTACATTTGATGAGAAAAACCTACCTTACGGAATCAAATACAAAGATTACACTTCGGGAACCGACCGGGTTTATGTGCTTCGCCTCGCCGAAATGTACATGATCCGGGCAGAAGCACAGGCCTATTCAAACGGGAATATTGAAGATATCAGGAGTGACATCAACATCCTCAGGACCCGTGCCGGCTTGCCGGCCACAACAGCCACCACCTATGATGAGCTGAAACTGGCGATTGAAGCCGAACGCCGGCATGAGTTTGCTTTTGAAAGCCAGCGGTGGTCTGATCTTGTGCGTACAAAAAGAGCAACGGCAGTGCTGGGAATCGATGAAAAGTTTACCCTATTCCCGATCCCGCTCAGCGAGTTGCAAACCAATACCCTGATGACCCAAAATCCCGGTTATTGATCATTTTTCAAACTGTTAATCTAGAAACCTATGAAAAGAAATCTGTTTTATCTCATATCGGTCCTGTTCATTCTCATGACGGGTGCAGGATGCAAAGAAAAGAACATGGGCACCCCTGCCGCCAGTACCGTAGCCAGTTTCAGTTATGTTGTCACGAACCAGGGATATGCTCCCTGTGAAGTAGCATTCACAAACTCATCCCTGAATGCAACGGGATATTTGTGGGATTTCGGGAATGGTCTGACCTCCACTGAAATGAACCCCAGGACTACCTATGCAAACCCAGGCCTGTACAATGTAAAACTGACCTGTACCCCGTTAAATTCAGTTTACTATAACCAGGCAGTGAAAATCATGGTCGTGAATGTCAAGGATCTGAATGCCGGCCTGACACAGGTTTTATATTATACTTCCAGGGGGACTGTCGGAAATGGTCACATGGTGATTCTGGATGATAACCCTCCGCTGATCCAGGATTTCATCCCTGCCGACCTGGCAAGGCCTTACGGAATTGCCGTTGATACCGCCCACAAGAAAGTATATATCACCGATTATTCAAGTAAAGCCATCTACCGGTATAATTCAGATGGAACGTTGCCTCTGAAAATTCTGGATGCAACCGTTCCCGGACAGGAATTGGTAGGTGATGCAGAGGCCATTTTCGTTTTAGGCGATAAAATTTACTGGGGTCGTACCGGTGGAATTTACAAAGCCAACCTGGATGGTTCCAATCCTGAAGTGCATATTGATTTTGGCGCTGGTCCGCCGGAATACCCGATTGACATGCAATACGACCCCGCCAGCGGAAAAATATACTTTGTCAATGACAAGACTGAATACAGCGGTGGATTCTGGTCGGTAAATTTCGATGGAACAGGAATGACCAATATCATCCCCGATGTTGACGGAACAGCGCTGGAAATGGACTTCAAAAACGGGAAGGCTTACTTGGTTATGTATGGTTCAGCCGGAACTGTTCCTCCTGAAAATGGCGTCTATATGTGCAATCTTGATGGCTCCGGCCTTACAAAAATAGGCGATTTCGGCACCAAGGCCACATGGGGCATCACAATGGATGCCAAGCGCAATAAACTCTTCTGGGGATATAAAATTTCAAACGCTTTACCCGACGGAAAGATCATCAGGGCCAACCTGGATGGGTCCAATCCGGAAGATTGGATCACCGGAGTTAGTCCGCATGCAATGACTGTGGTTTGGATCAAGCTTTAGTCATGACAGGTGACGCGTCATGCGTGACAGAAAAAAAAAGCCGCCCGAAGGGACGGCTTTTTTTGAGACCACAAGGTCAATGACTATCTGACTACTAACATTTTATTTGATCTTACCTGATCACCATATCTCAGGGTATAGGTATACACACCGCCGGGTAAACCATTTGCATTAAATGGAATGGTGTACGACCCTTTTGCTTGATTTGAATTGACCAAAGTAGCCACTTCACTTCCGATAACATTATAAATCTTGAGGCTTACAAACCCATCGCCCGGCAACTGATAACTTATGGTCGTTGATTGTTTAAATGGGTTAGGTGAATTTTTTCCCAGGTTCAAACCATTTACAGACGATTCAAGATCATTCACAGAAACGGTCATTCCCTGATACTTTAGTTCCGCTGCCGAAATATTGGCTAACATTTCTGCCTCATTCGCTCCCAGCGCCAAAGCATAATATACGTTATATGATTGACCATTGGCCAGGGCAACCGGACTCTGAGAAGTAATTGCAACCGGTCCGTCAGCCGTATTTGAGGCATATAATGGCTGTAACGAACCATGATTCATCCAATTCCATAGAGAGGTGTCAGCAGTATAACCATCATACCATTCAAAGGAATAGAGTGATGACAACGATGCAGAGAGAAGCTTCATCCCCATGTTAACCTGCGTTCCTCTGTGGAACCGGATAACTCCTGCAGAAGTGTTGTAGGTAACACTATCAAATCCATAGGTCTGATTTATCTCAGGAATGATTTCTAAACCTATGGATGCATTTATGGAGCTTGCTTCATCGCTCTTCACATTGAATTTGACAATGGTATAACCTGCGTTGGTCCATCCATAGGCATTCAATTTTACAACAACGGCAGGTGGCAGGGAGGAAAACCCATTGTCAAAGGCACCATAGATTTCAAAATCGCTCATGGCAGGATTGGCGACCAATACAGTTGGTTCAAGTTCGTCAGAATCATTTGTGTAATCAAATACGGTGGTTGGCGAAGTGCCGACCAGGATGGAAGCCCGCTGAAGTTGCCTGACACCGGCAGTTGTAAACAACCGGACTCGTCCATACTGGTTTACATCAACCCTCAATGCACCTGTATTGAACGTAGCCTGGGAATAACCATCCAGGATAAAAAGCAGTGATACTGTAATAAAAAGTACAAGTTTTTTCATGGTTTTTTTTTTTGGTTTCTTATCTGTGTAGCAAAGATAGTAAAACTGTATAAAAATAAAATAAATTTGCATCTTGATGAACAATTCACGAAACTCAATTCTCAATGGAAAAGAAAAAGATGCCCCATACCCTGATCATCGTATCTGTTATCCTGATCCTGTTTCTGATTCTAACCTGGATCATCCCGGCTGGTCAGTTCGACCGTCAGGAGTATAATGGACGCCAGGTTGTTGTCCCAGGCACCTACCATCATGTGAATCCAAAGCCACAGGGATTAATGGATTTCTTTACGGCTCCTATCAAAGGAATGATTTCGGCATCCCAAATCATTGCTCTAGTTTTGCTGATTGGTGGCGCTTTTGGAATCGTAACGAAAACCGGGGCGATCAATGCCGGGTTGGCCGGCGTGCTGGAAATCACTAAAAAAAATCCAGCGATCAAGCGGTTCATCATCCCCATCATCATGTTCCTTTTTTCTCTGGCCGGCGCATCCTTTGGTATGAGTGAAGAGGTTATGGTCTTTATCCTGATTACAATTCCATTGGCAATGGCCATGGGATACGACTCCCTTACCGGGATTGCCATGCCGTTTATTGGCGCAGCAACTGGATTTGCAGGTGCCTTCAGCAACCCGTTCACCATTGGCATTGCCCAGGGAATTTCAGAAATACCAATTTTCAGTGGATGGGAGTACCGGATTGTTGTGTGGCTGGTGCTAATGACCGCCGCCATCATTTTTGTGATGGTATATGCCCGAAAGATCGAGAAGCACCCTGAACGCAGCCTGGTATACGAAATCGACCGCAAAAGGGATATGACGGCCTATCATTCTGCAGAAGACCTCGCCTTAACCCTGAGAAGAAAACTGGTGTTGATAATCTTTTTTTCATCCATCGTCATGCTCATCGTCGGTGTCAATATCTGGGAGTGGTATATCAATGAAATCGCCGGATTATTCCTGGCCATGGGCCTCCTGACAGCCCTTGTTTACCGGTTGCCCTCCGGCCTTGCTGTTGGAGCATTTCTGGAAGGTGCCCGTGATATGATGACCGCGGCATTAGTTATCGGTCTTACCCGCGGCATGCTGATCATTGCAACCGACGGAAAGATTATTGACACCATCCTTGCCGGCATTGCAGGAACGATGGATCAGTTCCCTAAAATCGTTTCAGTACAATTGATGTTTGTTTTTCAGGGTTTTATGAATTTCTTTGTCCCCTCCGGATCAGGTCAGGCTGCATTAACCATGCCGCTGATGGCACCCCTTGCCGACCTGATCGGCATCACACGCCAGACGGCCGTGCTTGCCTTTCAGTTGGGCGATGGATTGTTTACCAATATTTTCCCGACCAGCGGTGTTACCATGGGAATCCTCGCGATCGCAAATATTCCTTATGACAAATGGATAAAATTCATGCTTCCCTTATCTGCCATTTTCCTGATACTTGGCTGCCTGCTGTTGATTCCACCGGTTCTGTTTTTTATATATCATTGAAAAGTGTCCCAAATAAGAGCTTTCTAACCTATCCATTTCATCAATAAATCAGCTGCTTTCGCATAGTCAATGATGAATTGACGGTTAGATATTTCGTAAGGGTAGTGTACATTCTTATTTAATTAGTTGGATAACAATCCGCTAACTACATAAATTCGAAAAGTTAGATGTAATAATTTATGTAATAAAACTTAAAAAGACAGGTGTTTGCCTGTCTTTTGGGCTTTAAAACGCTCATAATAAGCTGATTCAGGGGCAGAACAAGTTTCATCATTAACTTCCCAAAGGAAATTGCCAACAGAGTGTCTTGCTGTCTGCTCACGAGCCCAAAGTCTTGATGCCCGATAATATTTTCACTACCTTTGTACAAAGGTTCAACGGTGACTTGCAACAACATCCTTTTCAGTGATCACATTATTTCGCAGATGTTCAGGAGAAACATATCTCTGGCAGAGGTGAAATTCATTCTGAATAATGGTGAAGTTATCCGCGAGTATGCAGATGATAAACCATATCCAAGTTCACTGCTGCTGGGATTTATTGAGCATCGTCCATTGCATCTTCTCGTCGCCAAAGATTCTGACACAGGAAATTGTATCCTGGTCACCGCCTATGAACCTGATAAAAATGTATGGTCACCTGATTTTAAAACCAAAAACCGATAATATGGAATGCGTCATTTGTAAAGCAGGAAATATGTACGAGGGTAAGGTAACGGTTACCCTTGAAAAAAATGGATCCATTATTCTGATCAAAGAGGTTCCGGCACATATTTGTGATGTATGTGAACATTATTATCTGGATGAAAAAACCACTGAAGAAGTTCTGAAAAGAGGCTCGGAAGGCCTGTTAAAAGGAGCTGAACTTGAAGTGATGAAATTAAAGGTGGCTTGATCCAGATTGTAGTTCTTCCTCAATAAAATCAACCACTTTCAGGTAATCCGGCATGATTCTATAGTTAGATAATTGGTCAGTTAAGTGTACCTCGACAAATGCGAAATGTAAAATGTGAAATGTATTGAGCTTCGCATTTTACATTTCGCATTTTGCGTCTTACATTTTGCGTCTTGTCAATTTCTGATAACTACGTATTCCCTTTTGCCCCTTCAATTTTCTCCTTCATCCTCCTCTTTATCGTTGAAAACAATCGTACAAGTTGGGTTGCTTCATCATTCAGTGAGAGATTCTCGTCTCGCCTGACGACCTCAATTTCCATG
>CAJBYO010000100.1 GCA_903959905.1 uncultured Bacteroidales bacterium | reverse complement strand
TTCAGGTAATTAGATGAACAGGATCGCAAAACAGTGATTTTACAGCATTTCCGGTATGTTTTTGGTATAGACTTGTGAGAGCCGATGAAGGTAACTGGAAAATATGTTGTTTTCTGATACCTTTCACCGGATTTTGCTTTGTCAATAACAGCGAAAGTGAGCGATAAAATGCTACATACTTCACCTGTAGCGGCTGCCATAAACTTATAAACTCCTAAAACAAAAACCATGAAACTGTACCTGCTTATTTTTATCCTGTTGCTGGCAACAGCCAGTTTAAAGTCGCAAACCCTTTACGTCACAAGTGGTGGCACTGTAGTTGCACAAAACACTCCGGTTGACATAGCTGCAAATGCTGCAATTACCTCCGGCTCTACTGCGCTGGTTGGGGCGACAGTTTCCATCAGCGGCAACTTTGTTTCCGGGCAGGATGTTTTAGGTTTAAACGGTACTGCAGTCGGAGGCATCACCTCATCGTACAATGCCACAACGGGGATATTGACACTCAGCGGATCGGCCTCTGCGGCCGATTACCAGGCAACCATGCGCAAGGTAACATATACCAATACATCGGCAACCCCCTCCATTGCATCACGGGTTATTACCTTCAGCCTGAATGCAGCTTTGCCTTTTACCGGCAACGGACACTATTTCGAATTCATTTCAAGCGCAGATATTTCCTGGACGGCTGCCAATACAGCTGCCATCGCCAGGACCTGGTTCGGATTGCAGGGATACCTGGCAACCATTACTTCCGCAGCAGAAAACACCTTTGTTTACTCAAAAATTAATGCTGCCGGCTGGTTGGGTGGCAGTGATGCCGCCAGCGAAGGAGTGTGGAAATGGGTTGCCGGCCCTGAAGCCGGCACCCAGTTCTGGCAGGGAACCTATATCGGAGGATATCCCGTTGGAGGAATGTACAGCAACTGGGCCTCTGGTCAGCCTGACAACTGTTGCGCAGGGGAGCACTATCTCAATTATTGGAGCGGAGACCACTGGAATGATTATCCCAATGTGGCAACGGGTTCGATTACAGGTTATGTCGTTGAATACGGTGGTATGACGGGCGACCCTGTTTTGCATATTTCCGATAATGTGATGGTTGATTTTGCACCTCTTGTGGGGGACCTCACTGTATCTTCAGGTTCCAATATAAAATGGTATGACGCCGCCGCCGGTGGAAACCTGCTGGCTTCAACAACTCCGCTTGTTAATGGAAATCACTATTATGCCAGCCAGACAGTCAACGGACGCGAAAGTACCGCGAGGTTTGATGTAACAGCCCATGTCAACCCGCCGCCACAAGGCAGTTTGTCGGCCAACGGGCCAATGTGTGTATCCGGAACTGGTACACTCACCTTCACAAAAACCGCAGGAACCGGGCCATACACTGTTGTTTATAATGACGGAACGGCAAACCGCACAGCCAGCAGCGTAACCAGCGGAACCCCGTTTAACGTGTTTACCAACCCGGTAACTTCCAGCACAACGTATACCCTGGTCTCTGTGCAGGATGCAAACTGTACACGCAGCGGTGGTTTTACAGGAGGCCCGGCGACCATCACGGTAAATGCCCTTCCTCCCTCCCCAGCGGCCGGTACGCATACAGCCGCACCGACACAGATAACCTGGAACTGGAATGCCGCTTCAGGCGCCACAGGATATAAGTGGGGAACCACCAGTGTTTATGCAGATGCAACCGATATGGGGAGTGCTTTAACCAAAACGGAAACTGACCTTACCTGTAATACCGCTTATGAAAGGTATGCATGGGCATACAGCGTTTGCGCAAATCCTACGCCGGTTTCGTTGACACAAACCACCTCAGCCTGTCCAAGTCTTTGCGGTTCTTCTATTGTTATTAATCATGTCGCAGGAGAGGTTGCGCCAGTATCAAAAACTGTAACATACGGCATTGTTACCAATATCCCGGGTGAGCTTACTAAATGTTGGATTTCCAGCAACCTTGGCGCCGACCGTCAGGCAACGGCCGTTAATGATGCGACGGAGCCTTCAGCAGGCTGGTACTGGCAGTTCAACATCAAGCAGGGTTTCAAGTACGAGGGTACAACAAGGACCCCAAGTACCACCTGGATTACAAGCATCACAGGAAGTTCTGACTGGTTAACAGTTAATGATCCTTGTGCGATAGAACTTGGAACAGGATGGCGTATACCCACCTATACTGAATGGAATAACGTAAAAAGCGCAGGAAGCTGGACCAACTGGAATGGCCCATGGAACTCTGGCTTGAAAATGCACGCTGCCGGGTTCCTGATCGATCCCGAGGGCTCTCTGGGGGATCGCGGGATAAGTGGCAACTACTGGAGTAGTACGCAGGACAGTCAATTTGACAACATCGGCATTTACCTGGGCTTCGGCGATTGGATTAGCGTGGGAGGCAGCTACAAGGCGATGGGATTCTCCGTCCGCTGCGTGCGAACCTTACCAGCGCCGTAAGTACATAGCAAACAAGGGCGCACACCTGATTTGACAATATCATATTGAATTACAGCTGAAATGAATAAACGCCCGTTAAAAGTAACAGATCTTGATTTCTCAGCCGGATGTTTGAAGACATTGAAATTGAACAATATTGAATACCTGGACGAACTAGCTCAATATTCGCTCTTAGATCTGGCTAACTTTGAAGGTATGAGCCGGCCGACTCTAATTCAGATAATTAAAGTTCTTAAAGACAACGGCATAGCATTGCAAGGCGAGGTCATGTAACAGAAAGAAAAGATAAATCATGTTGCGTGTCTGATAAACAGCATAATAGCTGCTGATTGAGCATAATCATCCCGGATAAGATCAGGAATTATTTAATTCCAGTTGAGTTTGGTTGGCAGGGCTGTTCTTGTCCTGGTTTCCGGCACTCACATTTTCTTGATGATTTCAACACGCCGGTTTTTGGCCCTTCCTTCCTCGGTATTGTTCTCGGCAACAGGTTTTTCCTGTCCCCAGCCTTTGGAGGATAACCTTGATTGATCAATTCCCCCGGCAACGACGGCCTGCATAACTGACCTGGCACGGTCGTCGGAGAGTTTTTTGTTGCCGGCCGGGGTGCCTGTATTATCCGTATGGCCTTCAATGCTGACTTTCAGGGTCGCATCCATTTTCATCATTTCATCGATCATAGTAATGAGGGGAAGCGATTCCTTCTGAATGGTCGATTTGCCTGTTTCAAATAGAATATTCAGCGTGATAAAACCGTCTTTGTTCAACGCATCAAACATGGCATTGGCGGTGATTTCCTGCTTCATCGATTCCATCTCAAGCACATACAGCAATATGTCACTGTTGTTGGTGCATGAAACTTTGATATTGTACTCCTTGCCATTCTGGGTCAGGGAAAAGCAACCGAGGCCATCGTACTCATAAATCTTCCGGCCTCCTGCTTTTAACACGGCATTTGAATAATTCTTAATGATCTGGAGGTAACTTGGCTCTGTTTTTCCTGATGCTGCATCAAAAACATACCAGCTATAGGTTAAGTTTCCTTCCAGCTGGAGATCTTCTCCCTTGCTGTTGTAAAAATCAAGTTTGTTGTAGTTCTGGGTGCATTCTGAAATGTAATATCCCGGCAGGCGGGAAAGCAACGGATGGTCTTTACAACCTTCCGCATCCTGGGTGAATCCTGTTGTAATGGCAAGCAGCACCAGGGCTGCTGAAAAAAGTAGTTTGTACATCATCGTGTTTTTTGAAGTGATTTTTACCTGCCAAAGATAGATACCTTTTTTGAGAGAAGGACATTTTTGATTGATCAGATAAAGTAGTGCCATGATCACCTTGCTTCCAAAATAAACGGGAGCGGAACACAGATGTCACAGATGTTACAGATATTCACTGATTTGAAAAATACTGTGTTCATCTGTCCAATCAGTGTCATCTGTGTTCCATGTCATAACTTATCGTTCATTCCAAAACCCATCCAATTACACCGATTTTCCGCCCCCGTTCGACGGGTTTAACCCGGGTTCAGCCGATTCCATGTGTACGGCCCCTGCCGGCTGATGTATCTTTGCTTCATCAACGTCAAAAAACAACAACAAAATGAAAGCAACAATCACAATTTTCGCCGCAGCTTTAATTCTCAACGCAGGAATCATGTTTGCAGCCAATGAAACCACATCAGCCTCAGCCACCGCAGATCATACTTCAATATCCAGTCTTTCCCTGGCCCCGGTTATGCCAAATGAAGCCGATTTCAACGATGTTGCCCCGGATATCTTTACCGACGTGATCAGGCTGGCGCCTGTAACACCTTCAGAGGCTGATTTTTCAGACAGTACAGCTATCATTGATATTCATGCACTGGCACCTGTAACCCCTGTAACTGCCGATTTTGAATAACAACCCTCGACTATATATATTTTCCGTTTCGATAAAAGCCTTCCTTGTGAGGGCTTTTTTGTTTACGGACAAATCCTTAGCAGTTGTCCAACCTTTAAAAGGGGTTAAAAAAGGAATGACACAGAGGTACACGGAGTAGACACAGAGAACCACTGAGAAAAATAACCTCCGTGTCTCTCTGTGTCTACTCCGTTTACCTCTGTGTAACTGAAAATATGCAAGAGTAGCGCACGCCCTTTCGCTGCCGGGTCACCCGTCACCTGTCACGCGTCACCTGTCACGCGTCACGCGTCACATCCCCAACTGATTCATCAGAAACTCAAAATCCACCAGCACATTATCAATCCGTTGCTTGGTCGACTGGCCCGATCCGTGGCCCACGTTGTAGTCAATGTAAAGCATCACAGGGTTGATCTGGCCGGGATTGTTCTGCAGGGCTGCCGTGAATTTTTTGGCATGCAGCGGATCCACGCGGCTGTCGTTGGCCCCCGTGCGCACCATCATGGTGGGCAGGTTCACGCCTTGCCTGATGTGATGGTAGGGTGAATAGGCCAGCAGGTTTCGGAAGTCAGCTTCATTGTCGGAGGAGCCGTATTCGGGGATCCAGTACCTTGCGATCAGGAATTTGTGAAAACGAACCATGTCAAGCAGGGGAACCGCACACATCACCGCCTTGTACAGGTCGGGCCGCTGGGTGGCGATGGCGCCCATCAGCAAACCGCCATTGCTGCCGCCTTCGGCGCAGATTTTAGAGGTGTTGGTATATTTTTCCCTGATCAGCCATTCGGCACAGGCGTTGAAATCATCAAAACAGTTCTGCTTGTTCAGCAGCATCCCATCTTCATGCCACTTTTCACCATATTCATCGCCGCCGCGGATGCCGGGTTCAACCACGATCCCGCCACGGTTGATGAATGGAGCATAGTAACCGTAATATCCCGGGCTGATGCCGATCCTGAAACCGCCGTAAGCCGTGAGCAGCACGGGGTTGTTGCCATCCATTTTCATGTCTTTCCGGTGCACCACGAGGCACGGAATGCGGGTACTGTCTTTGGAGTAGTAGAATTTGATCTCACCAATGATGTTGCTCATGTCAATGGGGATCACCCGTGAATAGTACAACCGCCATTTGAAGTTGGACGGGGAGGCAACATACATTTTTCCCGGGGAGGTGAAGGTACTCATGTAGATGTACACAGAGTCTTCTTCGCGGTCAAAGCTGACGTAGTCAACGTTGCCGATCTCAGGCAGCTCAATGGGTTTGATCGCTTTTCCGGAGGGATCATGGAGTGTAAGCCGGCTCTGGATATCTTTTTTATCCTGTACGATCAGCCTGCCGTCTTTCAGTACCTCCACATTCTGGAGCACGGTGGGCCCTTCAGGGATCAGCACTTTCCAGTCTTTGTACGCAGGATTCTTCTTGTCGGCCACCATGAACCGGTTGTTGGGGGCATTGTCATTGGTGAGGATGTAGAGTTTGTCGCCGATGGCATAGGGATAGGCCTGGAAATCTTTGCTTTCGTAAATCGTCACTCCTTCGTCGCTGGTTCCGGTCTGCCTCATCCGGCAGTTATTTGAGTTGAAATTGCTTTCACCCAGGAAGGTCATGTCGCTGTACCTGTTGTCGTAGATGTAGTAGGAGTTTTTCGCATCGGTGGTGGTGCCGATGAACTGTGCTTTTTCAACAGGGTCGCCCACTTTCCAGTAGTAGGTCTTCAGCGGAAGCTGGCTGTCGACATCCTTCTGGCTCCTGATAGTGAAATAGGCGTGCTGCTGGTCGCGGGTCCACTGGTAACCGAAGATGTTTTCCAGGGGAGGCTGGAGGGGTTTGCCCGTTCGTGTATCAACGATATACGTGGTGGAAATCTCCGCACCGCTTTTCTGCACGCTGATGGCAGCCCGCTCTCCGTCGTAGGTGTACTGGGCGGAACTGGTGGAGGTCTTTCCCGACGTGTCAAGTTTCACGGGATCCCAGATCTGGATCTTTTTCCCGTTGAGGATGGTATAGATGGAGTACTGTTTGTCACCTTTTTTCTTGATGGTCTGGAACACACGTTTTCCCTCTTTGCTCAGCGGGCCCTCATAGTCCATGTCAATATAGGCTGCCACCTCTTCGCGAACTCCCTGGTGGCTTTTCTGTGTGGCATTCAAATACTGCACAGTATAATCGTGCTGTGCTTTGGTCCATTCAACGACCTTCGGATCGGTTTTATCTTCCAGCCACCGGTAATTGTCGGTGATCAGAAACCCGTGAAGGGTGTCGGTGACCGGTATTTTTGGCGTGGGAGGCGGGTTGAATGCAACCTGAGCCCGACATATGAAAGGTAGCAGGCAAACTAAAATGAACAAGGAGTTTCTCATATAACAGGAATTAATAAGTGGAAAATCATGAATGATGTGTTAATTGGTTAGGTAATAAGTCATTGTTAACTAAAATTTAACCACGAAGTCGACAAAGTGCGTCACGAAGGCGCAGAAGGCATGCACCATATCATCGGCCCTTCGTGCGACTTTGTGCATCCTTTTTCGCCTTCGTGGTTAAAATGAAGTTTGTGCCGGTGACGTGTATCGTAAGCGTTCATTTTACAAATTGATTTTGCCCATTTGATAAAAAATCAAAGCCCGGGCATTCATGGCAAGTTATTAAATTAAAGGCGAATGGTTTATGAAATTCTGTAACCGCATTCAATTTCTTGTTCAATTGTTGTATTTAGGAGTTGAAATATATTGCCCGTCATTCATAGCGCAGCGAAGCCACAGGATCCTGCTGTGATGCCCTTTTTGCTGGCAGGTAGCCAAATACGATGCCGACAGTTACTGAAATACCGAACGACACCAGCACCGACAGCAGTGTAATGACAGTCGGAATCCCTGCAAAGTAGCGGATGACCTGTGCCAGGACTACCCCGAGCAGGATGCCGATCACCCCGCCGGCCAGGCTGATCATGGCAGATTCGGCCAGGAACTGGAACACGATATCTTTTTTCTTCGCACCGATCGACAGCCGTACGCCGATCTCCTTGGTTCGTTCCACCACCGATGTCATCATGATGTTCATGATGCCAATGCCGCCCACCAGGAGCGAAATTCCTGCTATGGCACTCAGTACGATGCTGAAAATATTCCTGGCCCGTTTTTCGTTTTTCAGGAGGAGTTCCGGAATCACCACCTTGAAATCTTCCACCCCGTTGTGCAGCCGTTTCAGGACCCTTTTCAGCACCGGAGCCGTGGATGTCATCTGCTGCGGATCGCTTACCTGTACAACGATCTTGTCGACCCGCGACTTTGCGAGCACACTTCCTGAGATGCCTCCGGGTGTTTCGCTGTAGCGGTCAATGAAGGAGCGGGTTCCTGTTCCGGCAGATCCGCTGCCGCCAAACCTGCCTTGCATAGTGTTCAACGGGATATAAACGGTTGAATTGAAATCGGAAATCCCCAGTTTCCCGAGCGACGAAGTATTCCCGTTGGTTTTTCCAAGGATACCTGTAATTCTGAGCCAGGTATTGCCGCATTTGATTGAATTGCCCAGCGGATCCATACCCGGAAATAGGCTTGTCCTGACGGTGGGTCCTATAATGCAGACAGGGCTTGCCAGTGATGATTGCCTCTCCGTGAATATACCTCCCGATACCAGGGTCAGGCCAAACACTTTGAAGAAGCCTGGTGTCACCCCGGTCAGCTGAACCGGAATTCGTTTGCCGTTCGCCCGGGCCTGTGTGGCCAGGTTGATCTCGGGACTGACAAACACGGCATTGGGAAGAATGTCGGCAATCGGCTGTACATCCTGTACGGTAAGCCCCGGTGACCGCGGTTCATCTTTGAATCCGACAGGCCTGGCGCCGGAGGAATCGGCAGCCTGTGCTGTTTTCAGATCAATGGCGGGGGTGATGATAATGTTGTTGATGCCAACCAGTTTCATCTGGTCAAGGATGGCTTTTTGTGCGCCCCGCCCGATGGCCATCATGGCAATGACAGAGGCCACACCGAAGATGATCCCGAGCGCTGTGAGTACCGACCGGTAGCGGTTAACCTTGACAGCTTCAAGCGAGATTATCAGCAGGTACCTGTATCTTTCAAGCATCGTTGATCATGGCCTCCTTTGCCGGATTGTGTATGTTAATCGGTATTCGCAGCATCAACCTGTCATTCCGGTTCAGAGAGGCTGACCTGGTCGTTTTCAGCCAGCCCTGACGTGATAATGATGAATGCTTCATTTGACGCGCCTGTCACCACCGGTTGCCTGATTAATTTTGAGCCGGCCTTTTTGTAAACAAACGTACCGGATCCATTGCCTGCGAAAACGGCATCAACCGGCACATAGAGCACATTCCGGTAAGTTCCGGCCAGTATCCTGTTCGTGCTTGTGGATCCAGGGCGTAGAACGGTGGTGGTGGGGTCAAGAAGAATTTCCACCTCAAACACCCTTGATCCGGAAACAGGGTCTTCCATGCCCATGTTGGCGATGGCAGTGACGCGCCCGGTGAAAGACTTCCCCGGAGAAGCATCTACGCTGACAGTGACAGTCTGGCCGGTATCTACCTTATCAATATCCATCTCATTGATCCCGGTGATTGATTTCATCTGCGACAGATCGGGGAGTTCGGCTACGATGAAATCAAAGGTGGGCGTAAGTGTGGTTCCCGGTATTACCTTTTCACCCATGTAGCGGCGGTGGTAGATCAGCATTCCCGGGCTGGGGGCACGGATGTAGAGGCTGTCGAGCGTCTGTTTCAGTTCCGTCAGAAGCCGGGTGCTTTTATTGAAGATGAAGCGGGAGTTGATGACCCTGTTTCCTGCTTTGGTCCGTTCCAGGTTATATTTTGCTTTTGCATTTTCTACCATGCGTTCGGCTTTGATGGCGTCCTGTTTCAGCTTTTTTACTGTGGCAGGTACCTCATAGGTTGACTCTTCAACAGCATTCTTAGCCTGTTCCAGGTCAAACTCCAGGTTCTTTATCTGGTCGCGGTTGTCTTTCAGTGTCTGGGTGGTATCCAGGATCAGCTCCTCCAGCTTTACCCTTCCATCCTGAGCAGCCTCTTCTGCCTGCCTGATTTGTGTATTAATGCCTTTTGGATCCAGCACGGCAATAACCTCGCCGGCATTTACCTGTGTTCCTTCGGGCAGTATGGACTGTAATTTAATATCCGGGACCTGCATGGTGGCAAGAATGGAGGGACCATGCACCATGACCGCGTTTTTTGCGGTAAGTTCGCCGGTTGCGGTGACTTCAATGTTTAACGAACCCTTTCTGACAGTGGCAAAAAGGATATTTTCTTTCTCCTTTGATGAGAAGACCAGGAAGGCAGCAACAATCACAATGACCGATGCGGCCGCGGGATATATGTACTTTGAACGGACCATGCTATCGCATTCAAAGTTATGTTATTATTTGGTATTATATAATAGATTATTAAATTTCTTTTTTAATCCCTTTTGGGATTTAATATGGGTAGATAAACCCGGGGAGACGTCTTATTTCGTCCTGTACGGGACGAAATATTCCATGATACATTCAATCTCTACCCATATTTTGTGCCTCCGGCACAACAGCTAATCAAGATTTAAATCCGATAAATGTGAGCTCTGCTGTACCTGGATTAATAAGAAAACGAGCCTAATCCCGTATGCACCGGATTGAATATCCAAACTCTTTATTGTTGTTATTTGTCCTGACTTCACCGTCGCTGTTGCTCATTTCGCGGTAGAGGGCACCTGTAACATATGTGGTTGTACACCACATGTACCCCACATATCCGATCCCGACAAATCCGCCGCTGGCAGCGCGGTATCCGCCTGGAAGTGCTGAAAAACCGAATTCGTTGACGGCCCCCGTGTTCGGGTCACCCCAGTGGGTTGTTCCTTTTTCTTTTAATATACCGCCTGCCACCTTTTCTCCTCCGCAAAAGGTGATCAGTTGGGTTAATTCGGCATCAGATGGCACATGCCATCCTTTCGGGGCAAGTTTCCCGGAGCTCCCGGCATGCCAGTTATAGAGGGCCCCGTAGGTGGTTTTATTGGATTCGTCGTTGTTATACCAGCAAAATGCGGGGGAGGCCTGCTTTCCCCATAAGGTGCTGTCGTTTATCCCGGGGATGGTGGTACCATCGTTAAACCTGGTGACCCGCAGGTTTTCTCCCAGCCATACCTGTGACCCGATGGTAACGGTGTGATAAACATTTCCGTCGATGTCGGTTACAGTTGTGGGTGGCAAGGCGGGATCCACTGTTTTCCTGCAGCTGCCGGAAAGGATGATCAGTAGAATGTAACAAATGATACGGAATTTCATTGTGCTTATTGAGTGAACCATAGCGTTTTTGTTAGTGGTTTGAAGTAAGTCATGAGGTAAATCATTCTTTCTGCCCGACTTTGATTATACCGCCGCTTTTGGTATTGTATGCCCAATCAATAATTTTCAACGTATCATTGTTCGAACTGCAATACACTTTTATCCAGGCCCAGTTACAAATTTCTGTATGTATTTTATACCGGAATGCAACGCCGATATATTTAATACCCTGTCCTGTAAAATGATCAAGTACATACTCATTATCAGGATCTGACAGAAAGCTATTTGTTGGAAGATAAATGTTTTCATCAAGGGGAGTGATATCGTTGGAATATGTCACACGGAAATAGTGCAGACAAGTTGTGTCATCCGCCATTCGGGCATGCAATTTTACAGAAAGTGTATTGAGAATACCTGTTGTATCCTTCCGGCAGATCTCAAATATCAGGTTCCCGCATAATGGTGAAAAGCTTACAGTGTCAATGCAAGGACCTGTTAATGTGTGATTAATCTGCGCATAAGAGATATCGTTTTGTAAAGATTCCTGCGGTTTATCAACGCAACCTGAGATAAAACCCCAGAGGATGAAGATCAGCATCAGGACGAATTTGTTCATGTTGTTGGATTTCTTCTCAATACAAACCTGAAGGAAGGATCAACCCCTATTTTCCGAGGAATTTGTTGGCCCTGTTTTGAGCATTTGCCCTTAAATTGTAAAAATAAAAAGGGTAATCAAATGAATGATACACTCCTAACCCAAATCCTGAAGTGTACATATAGAGCGCGTTTGAATCAGCTGTACTGCAGATCAAAACTCCTCTGGCCGTATCCACCGTAGCATCTGCATACTGAGGTACCTGCTGAAATTTGAAGGTGACTGAGTCGGGCATAATGGAGCCAAGGCCCTGGGCGGTTGTGGCGGTGGTTTGGGACCGGGTCCAGGTGATGGGGTTGATCACCAGTCCAACGATGTTTGACACAACCGGGTTGTGTGGTGGCATTACGCTGGGAGCCTGTGTGTTGTAGGAGATGATCACGCCCAGGTCGTCGGGCCCCTCGGCGAATTTAAGGTGCGGGTTACTCGCGAGGTATGCCGCTGTTACAGGATAACCAATCACGTAAGCAGCGATCATTCTGCTGTAAACATCCGGGTTGTCCTTCAGGTACCCTGCAAGCAGGTGGATCAGCACATTTGATCCCTGTGAATGTCCTGCAAGGATGAACGGGCGGCCCTGGTTATAGTTTTTGATATAGTAATCAAAGGCTGCCGTGGCATCTGATGTAGGTATGCCGCCGATCACTTGCTCCCGCTGATCTTCGGGTAAACCCAGGGTGTAATTGGCATCCGCCTGCCGGTAATATGGCGCGAACACGTTTGCAAAGCTTTCAGCGGCAGTTGCCTGGCGTTCAAATTCAGGGGTTGCGCCGGCCAGCATGGTGGGATCATCAATGTTGCAGATGTCCGGGGCGGTGGAATCTGCCTTTTTCCAGCATGTGGGATAAAGGTAAAAAACATCCACAGGCCTGATGGCGACTGGTACTGATAACCAATGTGATACCTGTGAATAATCAGTGGCCATCGGGACCATCTGGGGTGCATGATCTTTTGCACAGCCAGAGAAGAGAAATGTGCCGATGATGAATGTGCTGATGAGATGATACCGGAATTTGGGGTTAGTTTTCATAGAGCTATTTGTGGTTAATATCTGCCTCCCATTGCAGGAGGCAGAAAAGATTTGCTGTGATCCACAGCTGAATTAGCCTGCAATTTAGCGATTTCCTGATTCGTTCTGACATGGAGGAGCGCAAAAAATCGGTGAGATAGGTCCGCTTCGCGACCCGTTGAAAAACGGCTAATGAAAAATATTATTTGGAATTAATAAAAACTAGCATATATTTGCCGGGTGAATGGATTTAGTTTTGGACATCAATTTATGAATCACAGTTTACATACGAGTATTAATTTCTGGTGGTGGCGCTCTGTATCAAACAGGACGTAAACATCACCCTTTTAGTCATATGACACAATAATCAGAAGGCTTGCTGTTTACAAACGGCAGGCCTTTTTTAATTGTTATTAAACCGGCTTGCCAGGATCAGATGGCGGGCCGGTTTTTTTTAACCCTTAAAACAACGAAAAATGAAAACGAGCAAAAAAATCAATCTGAACGAAAAGGAAATGCCGGGGAAATGGTATAACATCCAGGCCGACATGCCTAACAAGATACAACCGCTGCTGCATCCGGGCACGAAACAACCGATTCAACCGGGCGACCTGGAAGCCCTGTTCCCGCTGGAGCTGATCAAACAGGAGATGTCGCCCGAAAGGTTCATTGAAATCCCTGACCAGGTAGCCGACCTTTACAGGATATACAGGCCAACGCCGGTTCACCGGGCTTACAACCTTGAAAAGGCCCTGGATACGCCGGCCAAGATCTATTTCAAGAATGAGAGTGTAAGTCCCCCGGGATCGCACAAGCCGAACACTGCCATTCCCCAGGCCTATTACAACTATAAACAGGGAATAAAGAAAATGACAACGGAGACCGGGGCCGGACAGTGGGGGAGTGCCCTGAGTTTTGCCACCAACTTCTTCGGCATTGAATGCAAGGTGTTCATGGTGAAGGTGAGCTTCAACCAGAAGCCGTACCGTAAATCCATGATGCAGCTGTGGAACGGTTCTGTTATCCCTTCTCCCAGCATGGAAACCCAGGCTGGCAGGGCATTTCTTGCCGAAGACCCGAATTGCCCGGGCAGCCTCGGCATCGCGATCTCCGAAGCCATAGAAGTGGCGGCCACCCACGACGATACCATGTATTCGCTCGGCAGCGTGCTCAACCATGTGATGCTGCACCAAACCATCATCGGGCTGGAAGCGGAGAAACAGATGGAGATGGCGGGTGATTTTCCTGACCTCATTATCGGTCCTTTCGGCGGAGGATCCAACTTCGGAGGATTATCATTCCCATTCCTGCGGCACAATTTTACCGGCGGAAAAAAGACCCGCTGCATTGCTGTAGAGGCAGCCTCATGCCCGAAGCTGACCAAAGGGAAGTTTGAGTACGACTTTGGCGATACGGCCGGGATGACACCGTTGATACCGATGTACACCCTCGGGCACAAATTCATCCCACCCGAGATCCATGCCGGCGGACTGCGTTATCACGGTGCAGGTGCCATCATCAGCCAGTTGCTGAAGGACGGACTGATTGAAGCCCGCTCGGTTGACCAGCAGGAAAGTTTCGGAGCGGCCGTCGCTTTTGCCCGTACCGAAGGACTGATCCCTGCGCCCGAAACGGCCCATGCCATCGCCCAGGTGATCCGGGAGGCCAAAATTGCCCGTGAAGAAGGCATTGCAAAAACGATCCTTTTTAATTTCTCCGGCCACGGCCTGCTCGACATGAGCGCATACGACCAGTATTTCTCGCTGGGAAACGGAAGTACGGCAGCACATCAGGAGGCGCTGCTCGGGCAATTGATCAACGCGTAGCAATTTACGATTGGACGATTCTAGATTGCAGATTGAATTGTTTGATTGACGATGTACGATTGAGTGCTGCTAATCGTAAATCCAAAATCTTTTCAATTCAATCTGCAATCTAAAATCCCTCAATCTAAAATTTAAAATCCTGATCCCTCTTCCTAGGCTCGAAACCGGCATCCCTTATGGCTTGTTGAATTCCTGCCGCATCAAACTTATTATTGGCTCCGGCCACGCTGACGACATTTTCTTCAATCATGATGCTGCCGAAATCATTGGCACCGGCGTGAAGGCATAATTGAGCCGTGTCTTTGCCTACTGTGAGCCAGGACGCCTGGATGTTGGGGATGTTGGGGAGCATGATGCGGCTGATGGCGATCATGCGGATGTACTCTTCCGGGGTGACCGTATTGAAAACGCCTGATTTTTCTTTCAGCACCGTGCGGTCATCCTGGAATGGCCATGGGATGAAGGAGAGGAATCCCTTGTGCCCGGCCGGTTTTTCAGCCTGAACCGTGCGAAGGGCAATGAGGTGTTCCAGCCGCTCTTCCAGGGTTTCTATGTGCCCGAACATCATGGTGGCGGAGGTGGTAAGGTTCAGCACGTGGGCGGCGCGCATGACATCAAGCCACTCGGCGGTGTTGCATTTTGCCGGAGAAAGAACCTTGCGGACCCTGTCGACCAGGATTTCCGCCCCGGCGCCTGGCAGACTGTCAAGTCCGGCGGTGATAAGCCGTTCCAGAACGGTTTTAAACGGTAGTTTCTCCTTTTTTGCCAGCCAGGCGATTTCAGGTGGTCCGAGGGCGTGCAGGCGAACATCGGGATAACGGCTTTTCAGGTCGGAAAAAAGCTGTTCGTAAAAGTCAATGCTGAGTTTGGGGTGGAGGCCGCCCTGGAGCAGCAGTTGCCGGCCACCCAGCCGTTTCATCTCTTCAATCTTGCTGCAATATTCCGGGATAGTCGTTATGTAAGCATCGGGGCTTTTCCCGGTGCGGTAAAAATTACAGAATTTGCACCCGGAGATGCAGACATTGGTGATGTTGACATTCCGGTCGATGATCCAGGTGACCGTTCCTTCGGGGTGCAGTTTTTTGCGTATTTCATTCCCGATCAACATCAAATCGGCGAGGGGGAGGGTCTCAAAAAGAAACTTTCCCTCCTCAACCGACAGGAATTCAGCATGCAGGGTTTTATATATAAGGTTTTCGTATTTCATTGAATATTGGTTTGCCGGGAAAGGCAGCCTCCGGCCAATTAAATTTTGTTAATTTTGTATGATTAAAAACGCTTCAAAAGTACTGAAAATCATGATGCCTTCTATAACGCTCACCAACAAAGAACAAGAGCTCGGCCACCTCGTTGTGCTTGCTTCAAAAATCACAAAAATACCTGCCGGCGTGTTAAGTACTGCGGAAAAAACTTTCCTGAAAACGCAGGTAGAAACATTGAAACTGGACGTCATCTCCTTCAACCGGCTCAGCTATTGGGTCTATATCTATTTCCCGAAGGAAGAAAAGGATGTGCCTAAAAAACTGGAAGCCTCCCGCAAGGCAGGCGATAAAATTGCCGGACTGCTGAATGGTCAGAAAGCCAGCCGTGTCGCCGTGTTTGACGCCATCGGCGACCCAGCCACCGTCCTCGCCTTCGCCGAAGGCATGGCCCTGGGTTCTTACCAGTTCCTGAAATATAAAAGTGAAAAAGACAAAGTAAACACCCTCACCGACATAGAACTCTATTCCACCGCCTTAGAAAACGCCGATGACCCGTCACCAGTCACCCGTCACGCGTCACCAGTCACGCATCACCCGTCACCTGTCACCCGTCACGCGTCACCCGTCACGCGTCACGCGTCACCTGTCACGCACCTCAACATCCTCACCCACGCCGTGTCCACCTGCCGCGACCTGATCAACGAGCCTAACTCCTGGCTTACGGCACCCGTTTTTGCATCCGAGGTGGAGAAGATGGCCAAAGATTGCGGTGCGCAGGTTGAAGTGCTGAACAAGCAGAAGATTGCCGCCCTGAAGATGGGCGGTTTGCTGGGTGTAAACCAGGGCAGCCATGAACCCCCGACGTTTACAGTAATGGAATGGAAACCTGCCGACGCCCGTAACACAAAACCGATCGTGCTGGTAGGTAAAGGTGTGGTGTATGATACCGGCGGCATGAACCTGAAGCCGGGCGACTCCATGATGAATATGAAAGATGACATGTCGGGCGCTGCAGCAGTAGCTGCCACTGTTTGGGCCATTGCCAAAGCAAAACTGCCGGTTTATGTTGTGGGGCTCATGCCTGCCACCGATAACCGGCCCGGGGTAAAGGGCATGGTCTCCGGCGATGTCATCACCATGCACAACGGCATGACCGTGGAGGTGCTGAACACCGATGCCGAAGGGCGGCTTATCCTGGCAGATGCCCTGAGTTATGCGAAAAAATATGATCCGGCACTGGTGATTGACCTGGCAACCCTTACCGGCGCAGCCGTTCGTGCCATCGGCAAGTTCGGCGCAGTTGCCATGCAGTCGAACGCATCAAAAGAACTTGAAGCCCTGCAGAAATCAGGTTTCGGGGTATATGAGCGCCTGGTTGAATTCCCGATGTGGGATGAATATGGCGATCAGATCAAATCTGACCTGGCCGACCTGAAAAACCTCGGTCCCGCAGAGGCGGGCATGATCACGGCAGGGAAATTCCTGGAGAAATTCACCTCCTATCCGTATATCCACCTTGATATTGCCGGGCCTGCATTCATTGAAAAGCGGGATTCTTACCGCGGACAGGGCGGAACAGGCTTCGGGGTGCGGTTGTTGTTTGATTTTATTGTTAATTTTGCCAAAAACAATAAATAATGGAACAACCTGTAGAAAAAGAAAAACGCGTGCGCATAGGGATTACCCACGGTGACATGAATGGCATCGGGTATGAGATTATCATCAAAACACTGCAGGATCAGAGGCTGTCTGAATTGTACACCATTGTTGTTTATGGTTCGTCGAAGGTTGCTTCCTATCACAGGAAGGTTCTCAACATCAACGATTTCAATTTTAATCTTGTTAAAAAGGCCGATCAGGCCCATCCAAGGCGGCCGAACATTGTCAATATACACGACGAGGAGATCAAGATCGACCTTGGAAAATCAACCCCGGTTGCCGGCGAACTTGCCCTGCTGTCGCTGGAGGCTGCCTGCGATGATCTGCAGAAGAATAACATTGATGTGATAGTAACTGCACCCATCAACAAGAAGAACATACAGTCACCCGGATTTGACTTCCCGGGCCATACAGAGTATTTTGCCGGTAAATTCAACGCCGACAAACACCTCATGCTGATGATCAACAACGTGTTGCGCATCGGGGTGGTGACGGGGCATATCCCGCTTGAAAAGGTAAAAGAGACGATTACGCAGGAGATGATCCTGGAGAAGATCCAGGTAATGAATAATTCACTGGTGCGCGATTTTGGCATTGTCAAGCCACGGATTGCCGTTCTGGCCCTCAATCCCCATGCAGGCGACGACGGGTTGATCGGAGATGATGAGAAGACAACCATCCAGCCGGCCATTGAAAAGGCCTATGAGCAGGGTATCCTGGCCTTCGGGCCCTATCCTGCCGACGGTTTTTTCGGCGCAGCCAGCTTTAAGACATTTGATGGCATCCTTGCCATGTACCACGACCAGGGCATGGTTCCGTTTAAGCTCATGTCTTTTGACGAAGGCGTTAATTTCACGGCAGGATTACCTGTTATCCGCACATCGCCGGCACATGGCACTGCATACGACCTTGCCGGGAAAAATGAAGCATCACCCGAAGCGTTTCGCAATGCCTTGTACATGGCGGCAGATATTTTCCTGCACCGCCAGGAATATGACGAACTGCATGCAAACCAGCTGAAAACGTCAGGTCAACAACCAGATAACAACCGTTCATGATAGAACCGGGCTGCACGGTCTCGGAAATTTCTTCCATTTGTAACGGAACCGTTCATCCCGTTGAACATGAAGAACAGCACATCGGTGACCTGCTGATTGACAGCCGGCGATTGATCCACCCCGAAAACTGCCTTTTTGTAGCACTTGTCTCCGATCGCAACGACGGGCATAAATACATCCCCGAACTCTACGAAAAAGGCGTCCGCTCCTTCATGGTTTCCGAGCTCCCTTCAGTCCACTTGTCCACTTGTCCGCCTGATCACCCGTCCGCCCGTCCGCCCGTCCCCTTGTCCGCCCGTCCGCTTCCCCAGCAATTCCCCGGTGCCTCCTTTATCCTCGTCCCCGACACCCTCATCGCCCTCCAGCAAATAGGTTCCCAACACCGCCACCGGTTTTCCATTCCCGTCATCGGCATCACCGGAAGCAACGGGAAAACGATTGTCAAAGAGTGGCTGTTTCAGTTGCTGAGCAGTGATTACAGGATCATCCGCAGCCCCAAAAGCTATAACTCGCAAACAGGGGTGCCGCTTTCCGTGTGGAAGATGACTTCAGATCATAACCTGGCCATTTTTGAAGCAGGAATTTCCCGCCCGGGAGAGATGGAGCGCCTGGAACCGATTATCAGTCCGACCATCGGCATCTTCACCAACGTCGGACATGCCCATGATGAATATTTCGCCGACCAGCACCAGAAAGTAGCCGAGAAACTGAAACTTTTTATCCATGCAGAAACCCTGGTTTACTGTTCCGATTATGCAATGATCACCCAATGTTTGCAGGAAGATCCAGCCTACACCAATCTGAAAACCTTCACCTGGAGCAGAAACCATGAAGCCAACCTCAGGATAACCAAAGTTTCGCCTGAAAACGGCCAAACCCACATCACCGGAATCCAAAATTCAGAGGAGATCAGCTTCACCATCCCCTTTACCGACGAAGCCTCCATCGAAAACGCCATCCACTGCTGCGCCCTCGAACTCGCCCTGGCCGACCCCTCAAATGTCAAATGTCAAATGTCACCCGTCACCCGTCACCCGTCACCCGTCACCCGTCACGCGTCACCTGTCACGCGTCACGCGTCACCTGTCACCCGTCACGCGTCACCCGTCACCCGTCACGCGTCACGTTTTCCCTCGCTCATCCCCATCGCCATGCGCCTCGAACTCAAAGAGGCCATCAACCACTGTTCCCTGATCAACGACAGTTACAACTCCGACATCAACTCCCTCAGCATTGCCCTTGATTTCCTGAACCAGCAGAACCAGCAGCGGAACAAGTCCGTGATCCTGTCAGATATGCTGCAAACCGGCCGCGACAAGGAAGAGTTGTACCAGGAGATTTCGCTGATGCTTGATTCGCGCAACATCAGCCGCATCATCGGCATCGGCCGCGACATCATGAGGTATGCCGGGAAGTTTACCATGCAGAAGGCCTTTTTCACCACGACCGATGAATTTCTTGAACACTTTCCGATTTCTTCGTTTCAGAACGAAACCATCCTGCTGAAGGGGGCGCGGCTGTTTGAGTTTGAAAAGATCAGCCAGGCGCTGCAGCAAAAGGCCCATGAAACGGTGATGGAGATCAACCTGGATGCATTGATACACAACCTCAACCATTTCAGGTCGGGACTGAAGCCCGGCACGAAAACGATGGCCATGGTCAAAGCCTTTTCCTACGGCAGCGGCAGTTTTGAAATTGCCAACGTGCTGCAGTTTCACCGGGTTGACTACCTCGCGGTGGCATATGCCGACGAAGGAGTGGAATTGCGCAAAGCCGGCATTCATCTCCCGATCATGGTGATGAGCCCGGAAGAGCAAAGCCTGGACACCCTGTTGAAATACAACCTGGAACCGGAGATTTACAACCTGCATATTCTCAACCTGCTTGAATCGGCCATTGCACGCAACCAGACCTCCATTCAGCAGGATGTCAGGATACATATCAAACTGGATACCGGCATGCACCGCCTTGGATTTGCCGAAGAGGAATTAGCGCCTTTGATTGAACACCTCAGTAACAATCCCGGTTTGCGCGTACAATCTGTGTTCTCTCATCTAGCCGCCAGCGAGGATCCTGCCGAAGATGAATTTACCCTGAAACAAATCAGCCGCTTTACGGAGATGAGCAGCAGGATCACTTCCGCACTAAGCTACCCGGTTTTGCTTCATATCCTGAATTCAGCCGGCATCACCCGGTTTCCGCAGGCCCATTTTGACATGGTTCGGCTGGGCATCGGTTTGTATGGCGTGGGCAGCAGTGCAGCGGAGCAGGCTCTGTTGCGCAATGTCAGCACCCTCAAATCGGTGGTCACACAGGTTAAATGCATCCCTGCCGGAGATACGATCGGCTACAACCGCAAAGGAAAAGCGGAGCAGGACACCCTGATCGCCATTATCCCGGTTGGTTATGCCGACGGGCTGAACAGGAGGCTTGGGAATGGCCGGGGAAACCTCTATATCCATGGCATTCCCGCCCCAATCATAGGAAATATCTGTATGGATCTCACCATGCTTGACATCACCCGCCACGCGTCACCCGTCACGCGTCACGCGTCACCTGTTGCCAGTCACGACAATCCTGAGGTTCGTGAGGGCGACGAAGTAATCATTTTCGGCGACCAGCACCCGGTAACGGAACTCGCTAAGGAGATCGGTACGATCCCGTATGAAGTGCTGACCGGAATTTCACGGCGTGTGAAGCGGATCTATTACTACGAATAACGGTTCCTCGATTTTTTCTCTTAATTTTGCCGTTTGAAAGCCTGTTTATGGAATCCCGAAAGCTCAGCATTTTAATTCCCGCATATAACGAAGCGGCAACCATCCACCTCATCCTCGATAAAGTCCTTGCCGTGGAACTCATCGGCGGACTGCAAAAAGAGATCATCATTGTGAATGATTTCAGCAAGGATCAAACCGTTGCCGTGGTTGAAAAATATATTGCTGCACATCCCGGGGAAAACATCAGGCTCTTCAGTCAGCCGGTGAACAAAGGCAAAGGAGCGGCCCTGCACCGCGGAATTGAAGAGGCAAGCGGCGATTTCATCATCATCCAGGATGCCGACCTTGAGTATGACCCGGCAGAGTATAATATATTACTGAGGCCTGTTCTTGACGGATTTGCCGATGTTGTTTATGGCTCCAGGTTTATGGGTGGCCGCCCGCACCGCATCCTTTTCTTCTGGCACTCCATCGGAAATAAGTTACTGACCTTCATCTCCAACATGTTCACGAACCTGAACCTTACGGACATGGAGACCTGCTACAAACTGTTCCGGGCCGAATTTATCAAACCCATCCTTTTCAAGGAACGGCGCTTTGGTTTTGAACCTGAAGTGACCACAAAAATTACCCGCTTCCCGAAAATCAGGATTTATGAAGTTGGGATTTCATATTACGGGCGGACCTATGAGGAAGGGAAAAAAATTGGCATGAAAGATGCTTTCCGGGCGGTTTGGTGCCTGGTGAAGTATAATTTGCTGGACAGGAAGTACCTGAAATAGTTCGCTGTTGGAGGATTAAAATAACTTTTTCTCACCGCAGAGACGCAGAGACGCAGAGACGCAAAGACGCAAAGTTTTGGACGATGGAAAAAAATGGCTTTTCCCGGAGAACAGTTTTCGCGGGTCTGATGGCATTTTTGTTGCTTGGGGCCTTTATTCTCATTAATAGTTATTTAGCCTACAAAGATACGCACCGTGACCCCGGTCATACACCGGAGTTGGCCCGAGAAGTAATACCAGCGTTTTTAAGTGACAAAGGAATCATCCTGGCCCATCATGATTTTGAGGCAGGAAACGCGGGCGATCCGGCGTCTCACCTGGCATCTTTCGGCCATTCCGGCAAACAGTCGTTGAAAATGAATGCGGAATTCCCGTTTTCACCCGGACTGTGGATCACTTTCAAGGATCTTAACCCCGGGGATACTGCCTGGATCAGGGCCACGGGGTATGTGTGGTTTACCTGTCCGGTATCAGAGGCGAAATGCAGCCTGGTGGCTACATGCAATCACAAGGGAGTCAATTATAAGTACATGTTTGTTCCCATTGAGAAGGAGAGCGTGAAACCTGGACAGTGGAACAAAATAACCATTGACTACCAGATCCCGCCGGCAGCAAGTAAAGAGGATGTGGTACAGTGTTATTTCTGGTATCGGGGAGCAGGGGAGATGTTGGTGGATGATATTGAAATAAATTACTTTATGCAAAAAGAAAAAGAAAACCACTAAGGCACTGAGAGCACTGAGGAACACTAAGGAAAAATTTAATCCAGGGATTATGGGATATGCAAAGATGTGTTTCAAAATCCCGTTAGGGATTAAATATGGGTAGAAAAACAGGCAGAGCAGCATTATTTCGTCCCGGACGGGACGATATATCCGATACAACACCTGATTCCTACCCATATTATGTGCCTCCGGCACAACCCCGGAAACGGAATTAAAGGTGATTGTATTTGAAATGTGACATTAAAACAGACGCTTAAACTGTAAATTTAATACGTAGTTCTTAGTGTTCCTCAGTGTCCTCCGTACCTTAGTGGTTAAAAAAGCATTCAATCGCGGCACAGAGATTACGATGTGGCACCAAGGATTTGTTTAAAATAAAAAATTATTTGATTCCATTGAAAACGCGCTTCACCAAAGGAAACTGGTTCTTTTACCTGATTTTTTGCCTGTCTCTCGGGCTTACCTGGTTCTTCCACAAAGACTCGGTGAAGTTCAACGACCGCTACGAACTTTGGGGCGACCGGGCAGGGTATTACATTTATCTCCCGGCCACCTTTTTTTACCATTTTGATGCCCGGAAAATACCGGCCGACCTTGACCAGCAAACGGGCGGAGGACTCAGCATTGATCAGCAGAAGAATAAAATTGAGACGAAGTACACCTGCGGGGTGGCAATACTAGCATCCCCATTCTTCATCACAGCCGGACTGATTTCGCGGGTTGCCGGATACGACAGCGAATATGGATTCTCCCTCCTTTATATCCGGATGATGGCCCTGGCCGCCGTGGTCTATCTCATCCTGGGACTGTGGTTCCTGAAGAAGTTCCTTGACCATTATTTTACCCCGTTCATCAGTTATTTCGTTGTTACTTTCATTTTCCTGGGCACAAACCTCTTTTATTATGCGCTGATTGACGGAATGATGAGCCATGTTTACTCATTTTTCCTGTTCGCCGTATTCCTTTATTCGCTCAAAAGGTACATTGATACCCGGCGTTATTCATTTTTCATCGTTCTCTGTATAATCTTTTCACTCGCCATCCTGATCCGCCCTACCAACATTTTGATCGGGTTGCTGTTCTTTACCCTGGATGCAGAAACAGCATCAACATGGCTCACCAGATTCAGGAATTTGCTGAAACCTGCATATTTTCTGAGTTTTCTGGCGATTCTTTTGCTCATTTTTATACCACAGATGGTCTATTGGAAATACCTCTCCGGCCACTGGCTCCATTTTTCATACACCGGTGAAGGATTTGACAACTGGCGCACTCCGCAGGTAGCCGGCGTGCTGTTTTCACCGGTGAACGGGCTGATTGCCTATTCACCCCTCGTGATCCTATTTCTTGCCGGACTTGTGATCATGATCATAAAGAAGAAAGCAAACGGCTGGTCCATTGCAGCGATCTTCCTGGCTGTGACCGTAATCTGCGCCTCCTGGAAAATGTGGTACTTCGGCTGCAGCCTGGGGCAGCGGTCATTTATTGAGTATTATACCGTGCTGGCGCTGCCTTTCGGCTATGTCACAGAGAAGGTTTTCAGAACGCGTAAATTCCTGGTGACAACCATCCTGTTGTTTGCTGTTTTTCTACTTACCTATTTCAACCTTCGCTATACCATCAGCCTTTACAGGTTTGACAGGTGTTATTACGGTTCCACCTGGGATTGGGACCACTATCTGCGCACCGTTGAACGGGCAGGGATCATCTCACCGGTGCATCAAATGAAATCCTATGAAAATGATTTTGAAAATCTTGCCCTTTCCCCGGTTCCGCACCCATCCACGGTTTTCACCCGATCGGGTCAATACAGCATTGCGGCTAACACCACCGGCGGCATTACGCCATTGTACACCGCCCGGTTGAATGATTTTGGCTATCCGTGGCCGAAAATGATGGATGTGGATGTTTGGGTGCTGAAACCGGGAGCACTGGCAACAGGTGCTGTTCTGGGTTACACCCTCAGCCATGGAAATGAGGTGCTTTTTGGTGAGGAACAGCCGGTTGACAGTCTGCTGCAAAGCCCCCTGACGTGGTCAAAAATCAGCAAGAGGTTTATCATTCCGGATGTGAATGATTCGAGTTTGGTGGTGAGTGTTTTTGTTCGGAATCCTTTGCGGTCGTTGTTTTACGTTGAAGATTTGAAGATACAATATAAGTACAAGTGGAACTGACAAATAGACTCATTGGGGAGGGACTATAGAAAAAACAACCACTAAGGCACGAAGGACACTAAGAAACACTTAGAATAAGTTATAATGTTGTTCCTGGGCAACAGGACATTTTATTTACCTTAGTGTTTCTTAGTGTCCTCCGTGCCTTAGTGGTTTTTTATGCCCGAAAATTGAATTAGTTTTGCACAAACAAATACCAGTCAGGAATGAAATACAGCATCCGGCAGAAAATCTCCTTTTTTGTTTTTTGTATACTGTCACTGGTCATCATCCTTAACCGGCTGCTTCTTCCCCGGTTCGACACCCACGACATTTTCTCCATCATCAGCTGGGATGTTTTTGGTTACTACCTCTACATCCCCGCCACCTTTATTCATCATGACCTTGGCATCAGGAATTTTGCCTGGGTTAAGGAGATCCTCGACACCTATCAACCTACCATCGGGTTTTACCAGGCATACCTGAGTCCCGGAGGCGATTACGTGATGAAGTACCCGGTGGGCATGGCGATCATGTACTGGCCCTTTTATTTCATGGGACAGGTGCTTGCCCACCTGTTCGGCTATTCGCCTGACGGTTTCACTCTGCCATACCAGCTGTGCATTGCCCTCGGAGGATTGTTTTATACCGTTGCCGGGATATGGTTCCTCCGGAAGATCCTGCTCCATTTTTTTAGCGATGGCGTAACCGCCTGGACCATGATTTTCATCGTGGCCGGCACCAACTATTTTCAACTGACAGCCTTTGACGGTGCCATGCCCCATAACTACCTGTTTACTGTTTTTGCGCTGATTGTGTGGCTCACCATCCGGTGGCATGATGACCCCCGCTGGAAATATGCCATCCCGCTGGGGCTGCTCTGCGGACTGGCGATCCTCATCCGGCCAACGGCCATTATTATTGTGCTTGTTCCTTTGCTCTGGGGAGTGTGGGGAGGAGATGAATTAAAAAGCAAAATATCATTGCTTGCAAGGCAATGGCCGCAGGTGATGGTGATGATCGCCGGCTTGATGCTACTTGTCAGTATTCAGCTCATCTACTGGAAGATACATTCAGGGGTTTGGCTTTATTACAGCTATGAAAAGGGAGAAAAACTGGAGTGGATCGCCCCGTACCTCATGAACGTGCTCTTCTCCTACAAAAAAGGATGGCTGGTGTACACCCCGCTGATGGTATTTGCCCTCCTGGGTTTCTGGCCGCTGGCCGCCAGGTACCGGAAAATATTCCTGGCCGTGTTCGTCTTTTTTATCGCTCACCTGTTGCTGGTTGCCAGCTGGCCAACCTGGTGGTACGGCGGCAGTTTCGGCCAGCGTGCCATGATGGAGTCATACCTGCTGCTTGCCTTGCCGCTGGGAGCATTTATTCAATGGTTATCCGGCCGGTCCGCCATCATCAAATGGCCAAAACTTCTGGTATTATGTCTTTTCGTTGTCCTGAACCTTTTCCAGACATGGCAATACATGCACCTGGTGCTTGATCCGATGCAGATGACCAAAACCTATTACTGGTCGGTGTTCGGGAAGACCAAAGCTACTTTTACCGACCTGCTCCTCCTTGAACCGACAACAAAAATTGATGAACGGGAGTTTTTAACCAATGCGGAAGGTTATAATGCAAAAGTGGTCGCCTCCTACAATTTTGATACCACAGGGCAGGCAGATCCCGGCAATTTATGTTGTGATACCGCCTATTCCGGCAAATGTTCCCTGCGGATGAGCAGTAAACTGGAGTTCTCCCCCGGTATCAACATGCCATACAAGGATTTTTCAACCAAAGATTTTACCTGGGCCAGGGCCAGCGCTATGATATATTTCAACGGGAAACCAGAAGAGGTTCTCTGCGGACTGGTGATGACCTGCAACCAGAAAGGAACTGCCTACAAATACCGCATGCTTGAATTGGAAAAACAAACCCTGAAGCCGGGATTGTGGAACAAGGTGACCATGGATTATATCACACCTTTTTTTGAGGATAAGAACAACACCCTGCAGGTTTACTTCTGGTATCGCGGCGGCCCCGGACTCCTGGTCGATGATTTTGAGATCACACGGTTTGAATCCAGGGAATAAAACAGAACCCGCCAGCCAACACGGTGAGGCAAATTCTGTTAACTTTGCCGGTTCATTTATTCCGGGGTACTGAGTAAGCATAAATGGTGGTTTGATGGCGTGGATAAAAAGCACAATCCTTTTTCTGATCGTGATGGTACTGGCTGTTCCTGCCGTGCAGAAAACGCTGGATATTGTCAAAACCAAAGGACTGGAAGGCTATTTTGAACCCAGCCTCCGGCCGGAATTCAGCCTGTTGTCCTTTAAATCAGGTGAATACCAGTCCAAAATGACCCCGCACCTGGAACGGACCATCGGCTTTCATGACGACTTCACCCGGTTGTTCAACCAATGCGATTTTTCCCTGTTCTCCATTCCGCATGCCGCCAAGATCATCATCGGCAACAACAACTGCCTGCAGGCAGATTCCCATATTGATGCATACACCGGCAGGGATTTCGTTGGAAAGCCCTACATTGACGATAAAGTTGCACGGGTAAAATACCTGAAAGACTATTTCTGGAACAAAAAAGGCATCCGGCTGCTGGTCATCATGGCGCCGGGCAAAGCGTTTTATTACCCCGAAAGCATTCCCGACAGGTTCGCCGGTACTGAAAAAGGCCCCACGAATTATTCCTACTATGTTGAGCAGCTGAAAAAAAGCGACGTTGACCTGATTGATTTCAACAGTTATCTCATGCAGCTGCGGGATACCTCAAAACGAAACCTCTACCCGAAAACGGGCATTCACTGGAGCTGTTACGGAGCATGGATCTGCGCCGATTCACTCATCAGGTATCTCGAGGTAAAAATGAACCGCAAACTGCCACATATGGTGGTTGACAGTCTTGTAACCGAAAATGAAGCCCGCAAAGAGGACGACGACATGGACCGGGTGCTCAACCTAATCTGGAAGATCCCGGTGCCGGAGATGACCTACCCGGTGTTTCATCATGTATACGACAGCGTCGTGCCCAAACCTGCTGTTTTATTTGTCAGCGATAGCTTTTACTGGTACTGGCATTACAACGGAATCATCAAAAACACCTTTGCCCGGGAGGATATGTGGTACTATGACAAAGAGGTGTACCCCGAACAAAACACAAGGCCCACCAACACCGCCCAGATCAATCTCGACAGCGCCATTAACAAACACGAGGTGGTGATCCTCATGCAAACCAACGGGGGATATGGCAACCTTGGATTCGGGTTTGTTGACCGTGCCTACGAGTTCTATTATCCCGGGATGACGCCGGTTAAACGCATTGAAGGCGTTTTCAGGGCAAACCAGACCTGGATCGGGCAGATGCAGGACAAGGCAAAGGAGCAGAATATCCCGGTTGATGCCGTGATCCGCAACGAAGCCACCTACATGTATAACCGCGATTTACTTAGAATCTCAAAATTCAAGAAACGATGATATTCAGCAGCAGTTTGTTTTTACTCTATTTCCTGCCGTTCCTCCTGATCGTCTATTTCCTGATCGACCGGAGTTACAAGAACTGGTTCCTGCTCATAGCCAGCGTTCTTTTCTATGCATGGGGCGCCCCGAAATTTGTCTTCTTCGTGATGGGGTCGGTGCTGGTTGATTTTATGGTGATCAGGCAGATGAACGGGAAGGAGGGGTCGGCACGCAGAACGCTCTTCTGGCTCTCAGTGGCCTTGAACCTGGCGCTGCTGCTCTATTTCAAGTACATGAATTTCTTTGTCGACCAGTTTGAGGTCATGCTGGGCTGGTTCGGATCAAAACCGGCAGCCTGGACAAAGATCGCCCTGCCGGTGGGTATTTCCTTCATCACCTTTCAAAAACTTTCGTACACCCTGGATGTGTATAAGAAACAGCACCCGGTATTTCAAAAGCTGCAGGATTATGCGCTGTATATCTTCATGTTCCCGCAATTGCTCTCGGGGCCGATTGTAAGGCCCGGGCAGATTTCTGCCCAAATCACCGACCGTTCGGCGCAGGAAACCACCGATTACCGTCTTACCGGCTTTTACCGCTTCATCATCGGCCTGGCCAAGAAAGTGCTGATCGCCGATGTGCTGGGGGTTACCGTCAACGAGATTTTCGCCCTTCCTGCCGCAGGATTGTCAACCGGGATGGCCTGGATCGGAGCCATTGCCTATACATTCCAGATATATTTTGACTTCTCCGGCTATTCCGACATGGCCATTGGTCTTGCACGGATGCTGGGGTTCAGGTTGCCGGAGAATTTCAATTCCCCGTACGTTTCCCAAAACATCACCGAATTCTGGCGGCGCTGGCACATGACACTGTCATTCTGGTTCCGCGACTATATCTTTTTGCCGCTGGCATATGCCACTTCGCGCAAACTCCCCGAAGAGCGCTATGCCGGGATACGCGCCGACAAGGTGATCTACCTGATCGCCACCACCGTCACTTTCCTGTTATGCGGTTTCTGGCACGGGGCAGCCTGGACCTTCGTCATCTGGGGTGCCTATATGGGATTTTTCCTCATCGTTGACAGGTTAATCCTGATTAAATACCTGAAGAAAGCCGGCAAGGTCCCCTCCATTGCGCTCACCTTCCTGATCCTGATGATCGGATGGCTGATCTTCCGGGCGCAAACAGTGGATGAAGCCTGGTTTTTAATTCGCAGGCTGTTCGACTGCCATGGTGCCGAAAACACCGTCTGGCTCAACCCGAAATTCTGGACCATGCTCGTGATTGCGATTGTCTTCTCCTTCTGGGGCGGGTTTAAAAAAGTTGAATCCTGGATTGAAAAACTCTATTTCAACCCGGGGAACGCACAGATCATCACATTTTCCATCATTGCCATTCTTTTATTTATCCTGAGTGAGGCGACCATCTCCTCGTCGGGATTCAGCCCGTTCATTTATTTCAGGTTTTGAACCGATCAGGAAAATTGATAACAGAATCGCCTCTTTAACGCAGAACTCAGGAAATTAAAACAGGATGCAGATGGATTTAAAAAAGACAACCAGGTTTGTCCTCAAACACCAGATCCCGGTCGGTACTTCCGGTTTTTATTACATTGCCTTGCTGGTCATTGCGATCATCACCGTTTACCCCTGGTTCAATACCGGCCTGGCCTGTGGTGACGATATGGCCAATTATCTGATAACACGCTTTGGCAAAGTTTTTGCCAATGCAAAGGACCTGGCAGAACTTCACGGACGCTTTCAGTATCTTTTCACACTACCGATCGGGAGTTTGCCGTTTATCTGGGACAATATGTTCGTTATTAAGCTTTTCCAGGTTGTTCCTATCATGATTTCATTGTACCTGTTCTACAGGATCATGGTTGCATCCACCGGGTCAAAAGAACTGTCTGCCTTGTATGCGTTACTGTTCCTGATTACTGCCCAGGTTTCCCGCCATACGAGCCTTTTTGTGACCTACCCGTTCTTTTTCAGTTTTTCTTTATCCATACTTTTGCTGTCATACCTCATGCTGATGCGGTTCCAGCGGAAGAAAAAGCTATGGATGCTGGTGGCTTCAGCCCTGATCTTTTCGGTTGGGGTGTTGTTTTTTGAAGCTTACCTGCTCTATTTCGGCTTTGCCAGTCTGCTGATTATCTATAGCAACATAAAATCAGGCACAAGGGGCATGACACTGGTGAAGAACACTGCTTTGCAGATCCTTCCTTTTTTCATTGTCGTTGTTTGTTATATTATTGTGTATGTGCTTTACAGCCGTGCCCATCCTTCCCAATATGACGGGAACAAGATGGCAGACAGTGCAGCCATCATGAAATCATTTTTCACTGTTTTGTGGCGGTTGTCATATACAGCTTTCCCGTTAACGGTTTATGATACCACCCGGAACCTTTTTGCCAGTAAGTCGGAAATATTATCGGGGTTCCACAATGTCGTGCCCTATCTCATGGGACATGCCCGGGTTGAATGGATTGTCAAGGGAATTCTGGTTTTCGGGGTGAGTTATTATCTTCTTGTCAGAATTCCCAGGATTGCTTGGAGCACCATCATTCTGGGGGTTGTTGTTGCTTTGCTGCTCACCTTTTTTCCGCACATTCCCCTCGCCTTGACAGTCAAATATATTTTTTACACCACCACACAGAACATGCTGGGCTATGTAACCACATTTTTCTCCCTGTTTGGCGTTGTTCTTTTTCTCTCCATGATCACCGCCCTGGTACTCAACCTCACCGGAAACTTCACCATTTTCAGGCATCTGACAGCACTTCTGATATCTGTTGCATTTGTCTTTTGCGGCTTTTTGACCGATTTTTCAAATTATTATGTCACCCGTGATGTGGACCGTGCCAGCACACGCCTGTATGCAATGGATGAACTGATGAAGTCGGAGAAATTCACCGAAATCCCCCAGAGTTCAAACATGTATGGCTTTGATCTGTGGAATAATCCGTCAACACAGGCCAGCGGACTCACTGTGCAGAATTTTGAGTGGACCTATTATATCGGCGCAAAATCAGGAATGGCACAGTATGTATATTACAACGACAGTGTTTACCTGAGCAAGGCAAAGCAAACCCCGGCTCCCGGTTACCGGATCATGTACAACCAGGGGTACAAATCGGATGATGCCCTGCTTGCCATCGCACAGTTAAAGCAGCCCGGACCGGACGATAAGAAAGTTGATACCGTTTCAACCAAAATCGTGGTGCTGTATTACTCAAAGGATAAATATTTCTCAGTTTCATTCAGGAAACAGGCCACCCCCGGCGAAACGAAAACCCCGATTCATATAAGCCACATCGCCGATGAAACCGATCCCGGCGAATATGTGGAGTTTGCCATTTACAACACAAAGGAGAACCAGCGCGCAACAGTTTTTGTCATCGAAGGCCCGGCGGTGATCATTAAGAGCATTCATATATCGAACCTGGTGAGCCCGGGGATGAAGATTTACTACCTTTAGAAAATGACGAATACACGAATGACGAATATGCGAATACACGAATAACGAATATGCGAATGACGAATATGCGAATACACGAATGACGAATACACGAATGACGAATATGCGAATGGGAGGCTACTCAAAGATTGTGGACAAACTTTAGTCGCGCTTTATTCGCATATTCGTCATTCGCATATTCGTCATTCATTTCATGGTCTCGACTCTGAGGTCGTCCATCAAAAACACCTGTTTCCCGGGGTTCCAGATATAGACCTTCATGATGTCGTCGGGTGATTTAAAGGCGGGGATGGGAGTGGTGAAGGCGACCCGGCGCCAGTGGTTTGGCCGGAGCCTGAGCTCATTCAGGTTGAGCGCGGCATAGCTGTAAGGTTTGTTCTGGTTCTCAAACGAAATGACGAACAGGGTGTTGGCGGGATTTAATGGCTGCTGCAGGTTGATATATACTACAGCCCTGGCCTTCAATCGTGCTTCATCCGGAAGGGTTGTATCCGGACTCGCCAGGTGAAGTTCCGACACTTTTTTGCACAGGCCGGGACTGAATTCCGTGCGGCCATCCATGGTAAAAGAATTTCTCCCTGAATGAACGATGGCCTGGTTCAGGCATTCGGGAAACCAGGTATCTCCCTCTTTTTCAAAGGTAACTTCAGCCAGGGTGTCAAGGGTTTGCCTTGTATCAAGCAGACTGGTTATTGAATCCAGGGTAGAAAAGTTATCTGCTGCTTGCCCGCGCGGAATTGTCCGGGTTATGTAACATTCATAATTGTAGCCGCCGAATGTGATCCACGGTTTCTCCGGGCGGAAATAATTGATCAGCTGCTGGTGCGGGTTCAGCAGTAGTGAATCCAAGGGCACTTTTGACTCATTGGCGCCAAAATGCGCATCCCACAACAGGATCGATCCAACAGGAATGGTGTCAAGGTATTTCGCATCACCGAAAAGGTAACAACTGGCAGGGTCTTTTTTCCAGGGATCCTTTTCAAGGTAGTAGGGTACATTATTGTCCGTGTAAAAAAGCAGGCTCTTCGCGTCCGGTGATGATTTTAACCAGGCAGCAGCTTCACGGATAGTGACCTCTTCCGGGGAGAGCGGGAAAGGCAGTTTATTGTTCAGGAATGGAACAGCAATGACGATCCCGGTGATACCTGCAATTACAAATCCACGGATATAAAGGTTTTTTCCAATGATGCCCGTGAAGGCATCGACCCCTTTCAGCGCCACCAGCGCGGCCATGGGCATGACTGCAGCCAGAACACGGTCAAGGCCGAGTGAGCCTCCGAGGGCTTTCCAGTAAAGCACGGAATGAAGTGCCAGGTATAGGAAAAACGTTCCGGGGAGCAGAACTGTCAGCAAGTGTGCACGGATGCGAATGGTCTTATCCCTGGAAAAACTGTCAAAGGCAAAACCAGCTATCCCTGCCACAAAGAGAATCTCCAGTGGCAGTCCGATGGTGCTCGTGTGGGTTTCAAAAAAATGCCACAGGCTCCCGGCCTCATGGTATATCGGGTGATGATACATAACAGGGTAGGGGAACCGGGTGAAAACCCAGAACAGGTCCTTGTAAAAAAAACCGCCCAGGATGCTGAAAAAAAGCACTCCGGCTGCCAGGTATGGGACTGCCTGGTACTGCCGCACCATCAGCAGTGCTATAAGGAACAACGGGAGCAAAACAAACCCTTCCGCACGGGCAAATGGCAAAAAGGAGATGATCAGCGCTGAAAGAATGTACTTCCCTCGGAGGAATTGAAAAACAGCCAGCATCAGCACGAAACTGAACAGGATCTCTGTGAGGGCGGTCGGCATCATCATGAAGTACAATGGGGTGAAGCAGACAAATATCACCGCCAGAACTGCAGGCTTTATTCCTGATATCCTGGCGATGCGAAAGGCATACCAGGCGGTGAGCAAACCCAGCAGGATGTTCAGCAGTTTGGCCCCCTGCAACCCGAACTGTGCAAATGGGGCAGAAAAGATCGTATAGAGCGGACGGCCCCAGGCATGAAGGAACAATGAAGGATGTTTAAACGCATAATGCGAAATAAGATAATGGGTGATGTTGTCGGCCCCGCCGAAATAACCCTGCGACGACATCGACAGTGTAATGAGCAGGACGAAGATCAGTCCGAGGAGAACCAGGTGAAGTTTATGCCTGAAGAAATCTGCCATGCCGGTTTTGTTGCTGAATGGCCACAAAGATAGAAAAGAGGCGCAAACAGGTCTTAAAAATCCTTAGTTTTGTAGTTGATTTCAACCTACCCTCACTGGCCAATGAGCATTTTAAAGGTAATCCTGGTTTTCCTTGTGGTGTTGATTCTGTCGGCATCGGTGATGCAGTCGGCCATGCACTTTGTGAAGGAACGTGAACTGAAGGGTTATTTCAGAAAAACCGAACCTCCCAGGCTGAAACTGTTTACATGGAAAAAATGGTTCTCCGCCACCTTCCAGGATGAAATGACCAACCGGATCAATGAAAACACAGGGTTCTGGAATTCAATGATCCGGATCAGCAACCAGGCCGACTTCAGCCTCTGGGGGATTACCCATGCCAAGGGTTGGATGCTCGGAAAGCAGCGCTATCTCTATGAGGAGGATTATATCCATGAATATACCGGCGAGTATTTCATTGGCAAAAAGGTCATTGACCGGAAGCTGTCGCGACTGAAAAATGTGGCCGACAGCCTGGCATCCTACAACATTCCGCTGGTCCTCGTTTTTGAATCGGGGAAAGCAAGCATCTACCCGGAGTACATCCCGGGCAGGATGCATCCCGAAAAAAGGAGCCTGACCAACTACGAATATTATATTTCGCGGGCGGCGGCTATCGGGTTGCCAATCCTGGATATTGATGCCTGGTTTCAACGGATAAAGGATACGGCTTCGTTTCCACTGTTCCCAAGATACGGCATGCACTGGAGCATGTACGGGGTTCACCTGGTGGCAGATACACTGTCAAAATACCTTGCTGCGAAATATGGTAAACCGATGCCGGAATTTAAAATACACCAGATGCACCAGTCGGGAAATTCCTTGTGGACCGATTATGACATCGGCGAACTGCTGAACCTGGTTTGCCCGTTACAGCCCACCCCGGGAGGATATCCCATGGTTGCATTCAACAAAATCCCCTACGGAACCATGTCGGCGCTGGTGGTGGCCGACAGCTACTACATCACCCTCACGGAGACCTACGGGCGGAAGATGTTCGGCAACCAGGAGTACTGGTACTACAACAACAAATTGTATCCGAACCAGAACAATGATCCGCCGCAGTATGTTGACAAATCCGACCTGCTCAACAAGCTGAAAAAGCGCGACATCATCCTGCTGATGACCTCGGAGATCAACCTCCACAGCGGCTTCTGGAACTTCGCCGATGAAGCTTTCCTGGCTTTCCACCCGGAGATAAAGGATCCGTATGTTTACGGGATTGAGAACAGCATCCGCAACGACCGCGACTGGTTCAGGTTTCTTGTGAAGAAGTCCAGATTGCAGGGACGTCCACTGGAAGAGATGATCAGCGAAGATGCGGACTATACCTTCAACTCCAACTACGACGCCATCCAGAATAAAACCTATTGGGATACCGTATACCATCTCGCCTACGACATAAAAAACAATGCCGACTGGTTTGCGCAGGTTGAAAAAAAAGCGCAGAAATTCAACATCAGCACCGACTCCATGCTGATGCTCGATGCCATTTATTCCTACCGACAATCAAAAAAGAATCATTAAATTTGTAGATTATCAACCAGTTCAACGCCATGAAGAACATGATCAGACTTTTCGTACTGACTTTCATCCTTTTTTCAGGAATCGGTGCTTTTTCGCAGGATCTGCCTTATCAGAAAGGCCTTGAGCCGGTATCCCTCACCCCGCAGGAGCTTTTTGTGTTGTCAAACATCCCGGAACTGAAACTCCCGGAGTCATATAAAGGGCCCAATGCCCCGCTCATCCCGATCAGCGTTGACAACTCCTCACAGCCTTATTTCCGGTCCATTACCCAGCAATCAGGTTACGAATGCGGCCAGTCATCCGGCATTGCCTTCAACTTTACCTATGAAATTGACCGTAAGCGCGGACTTGCCGCCAACGTTCCCGCCAACCAGTACCCGACCCACTTTACCTGGGATTTTCTAAACAATGCCAACAACTACCTGGGAGCCAGCTTTTTTGATTCCTGGGAAATCGTGCGGACCTGCGGCAACATGAATGTGGCCGACTACGGCGGCGCGCTCAACACGGGCGGGTATCTCCGGTGGATCTCCGGTTATGGCGTTTACCACAATGGCATGCAAAACAGGATCAACTCGGTAAAAGGAATCAGGGTGGATACTCCGGAAGGACTGCAGACCCTGAAGTATTGGCTTTTTGACCACCTTGAAGGAGCACAGGTTGGCGGGGTAGGCAACATATACGGGCAATATTTCGGAACCCCGGCAACCACCCTGCCTGCAGGAACCCCGGAAGCAGGGAAATATGTTCAGACATTCTGGGGAGGAAGCCCTTCCCACGGCTGGACCATCTGCGGTTACAACGATTCCATCCGGTACGATTTCAACGGCGACGGGCAGTATACAAACACCATCGACATCAACGGCGACGGGGTGGTTGACATGCATGACTGGGAAAAGGGCGGCCTGAAATTTGCCAACGGATACGCCGGAACAGGCTGGGGTAACGTTGGGTTCTGCTATACCATGTACAAAAACATGGCCGACAACATGGGCTTCGGCGGGATCTGGAATCATACGATTTACGTGTTGGATGTTAAGGCCACCTGCAATCCTCCGCTAACCATGAAGGTTGCGCTGAAACACACCTCCAGGAACAAGATCAAAGTGACAGCCGGTGTATCCACAGATCTTGCGGCCACTGTGCCTTCCTATACCCTTGAATTCCCGATTTTCAACTACCAGGGTGGTGATTATTTTATGCAGGGAGGATCAACCGAAACAGATAAAACCATCGAATTCGGCCTTGACCTTGCACCGCTGGTCAACCAGATCAGCAACAACCAGACTGCCAAATATTTCCTGCAGGTTACGGAGACCGACCCTTCCAGTGCCGCCGCAGGAGAGATCGTGAACTGGTCGCTGATTGATTATACAAGTACACCGGCCATTACAACCAACTACCCCACCTCCAGTGTGACCCTCCTGAATAATGCAACCACCAGGCTGAGCATGAACTATACCCTTATTGTGAGCAAACCGGCAATCACCACTTTAACATTGCCGCCGGCACAGCTCTACCAGCCTTATAATGCCACCCTGACGGCAAACGGCGGCACACCGCCATACATCTGGGATGCAAAACTTGATTACCCGGAAACCTCCGTCACGGCGCCATTCCCGTCAGTCACTGCACAGCAGCTTACGCTCACCAACAACAATACCGGTTATGCCGTCAAGACCCTTGACTTCAACTTCCCTTTCTACAAGAAGATTCGCACCAAGGTTTACGTCTATGCCGACGGTTATATCCTGTTTGATGACCAGCCATACACCTACCCGTTCCTGGTGGATAAAATGCTCCTGTTCAAGGAAACTGCCATCATGTCGCCGTTTATGAGTGATCTCGCCGTTTACCCGTCATCTGCCCAGGGTGTCTGGTATGAGGGAAATTCCAGCTATGCCATCATCCGGTGGAAGGCTTCGCTCAGCGGGATGCAGGGCAGCACCAACCTGAATTTTGCCGTAAAAATCTATCCAAACGGAACCATCGAATATTATTACGGGGATATGACCTTTCCTGCAGGCACTGCATGGACCGGAGGTTTGTCGTCGGGCGACAATAAAAATTACCAGTTCTCCCTGCTGAACAACCTGCCCGCTATCACCAGCAATACCCTGGATAAATTTACCACCTGCAGCTTTCCTCCTGAGATGCAGATCTCCGAGGACGGCCATTTCACAGGTACGCCAAGCTATGCCTATCAGAACCTGCCGGTCAAGTTCCTGGTGACTGACAACAACAACTTATCCTCCACCAAGGTATTGAATTTCAGTTCGTACGGGTTGCTGATCAGCCAAACCATCAATTCAGGCGGCGACAGCCTCATTGAGTTCGGCGAAACGGCAAACGTGACCCTGAATGTCAACAACGTGGGCAGCCAGCCGGTAACCCAGGTCAACTTTTCCATCACGGAAACAGATCCATATATCACCCTGATCGACAGCACCGAGTTCGTTGCAACCATTGCCGGCAATCAGAATCTGACCCTGGCCAATGCATTTTCTTTCCTGGTTTCACCCAATGTGCCCGACAACCATCCGTTTACGTTGGTGTTGCATGTACAAACCCAAACCCAGGGATTTCAGCGTCCGCTTGACCTGGTGGCACATGCACCCGTATTTTATATTACGGATACGGAGTTTGCCGATGGTGACAATGGCCGTCCGGATCCCGGAGAAAGCGCTGATCTGCTCATCACCTACAAGAATAAAGGGGGTGCTAAGGCGTCCGCCATCAATGTGATGCTTGAATCACTCGACACCAACCTGACGATAAATACCAGCCTGGCAAACATTGCTTTGCTGAAGCCAGATTCGTCTGCAGTTGTCACTTTTCACGCTACAGCAGGCAGTTCTGCCTCCATGGAGCAGCTTTACCCGTTGAAAGCGGGTCTTACAGCCAACAACAACCTGTCAAGAACCGACACCATCTACCTTTTCTCCGGTGAGATCGTGGAAGATTTTGAGACAGGGAACTTCGATAAATTCCCGTGGTACAGCACCGGGCAATGGCCATGGGTGATCGAAACCGGCGTCAGGTATGAAGGAAACTTTGCTACCAGGTCGGGGCTCGTGACCGACAACGCCGAATCTATTTTACATATTACCGCGCAGGTGCTTACCGACAGCGAAATCAGTTTCTACAAATATGTTTCCTGTGAATATGACCCGAGCGGCAACAAAAATTATGACTGGCTCGCGTTTTACATTGACAATTTTGAGATGGGCAGATGGGACGGCATCATCGAATGGAGCAAAGAGACCTTTATGGTTCCTGCAGGCTTTCATACACTGTCATGGGTTTACCATAAGGATTATTCCATTTCGGCCGGCTGGGACGGATGTTTGCTTGATTTTATCAAACTCCCGCTGATAGAGGGCGCTGTTCCTGAACTTTCTGTGACACCGCTTTCCTTTGAGAAAACGCTGCAGCCGGGGCAAACCACCACCGAACCGCTCTATATCAGCAACCATGGCGGCGGACTCCTGAAATATTCGGTGCTTGTATTTGACACCGTAGCCAATAAAAAGGATGTTCAAACCGACAATCTTACCGGCTCTTATGTTGCTTGCGGTACTGAAGGATTTGTACCCGGCCAGGCTGTTAGCTGGACATTTACAGTGCATAACCAGAGTGCCGACAACGAATATATCAAACACGTCAGGTTTGATCTGCCCCCGGGCGTTGTCATCACTGATGCCACCAACTTTTCCGGCGGGTCACTCGGCGACCTTACCTTCCAGGGAACACCGGGTAACGGTGCTTCTCTGAACTGGCATGGCGAGAGTGCTGGAAATTCAGGTGTTCTGAAACCCGGAGAAACCGCCACGGCCGTCTTAACCGGAACGATCGGCGAGTCATTCATGAATGATGTGTTTGTGGTGTACCAGCTTCGTGGCGACAGCATGGGACTGCTTCCGCACGCACTTCCCGGCAATGTGAAGATCAGGAATTTCGGACTGTCAAATACCTGGGTTTCACTTACAAATTCTACGGGCAGCCTGATGGGTAACCAGACAAACACCGTCGGGGTGAATATCAGCGCTGTGGGCCTGGCGCCCAATACCTACAAATGCGACCTGGTGGCACGCGATCTGTACAACAACAAATTTGTGATCCCGGTTACCCTCCATGTGCCTTTCCCCGTGGAGGTTGGAGCAAAAGCATCGGCTGAAACACTGCTGCAGGGCAATTCCCCCAATCCATTCTCCGGAAAGACACAGATCAGGTACAATCTCTCTTCTACAAGGAATGTAACACTGGAGATTTATTCCCTGCAGGGAGTGCTGTTACGGACCTGGCATCTGAATGCCTTGCAGTCCGGTCCGCATGCGCTTGACTGGGACGGCACTGACGAAACAGGCAACCAGGTTCCGGCCGGAGTATATACCTGCCGCATGCAGGCAGGCGATTACCTTGGAAGCTGTAAAATGATCCTCATCCGTTAACTGCGTTTGCATGCCAAAAAGGAATAAGCGGCTGATCATCTTCGGCGTGGTGTTTTTGTTTTCAGTGGTCGTACTGGCCCTCGGATTGAAGTATTTTCCCTTCACCAAACTGGTGAAAATGCCGGTGGCACCTGAGAAGGAGTTTGTCAACCCGGAAAAAATCAAGAACCTTGCCCCGCACACGCTCTATTACGATTTTGAGATCGCCCCGGGAAAGGAGATGCCCGGTGGTTTCTACAAAGGAATCGCCCATTCCGGCCAGTATTCGGTAAAGGCGTTCGGGCAGAACAGCTTCAGTGTGGCCGTCGAACGTACCGCCGGGGAAGTAGGTGTGGAGAACCTGAAAGCCGTTGCCATCAGTGCCTGGGTGTATGTTTTTCCCACAAAAAAAGAGGTGAAGGCAAGCCTGGTTTTTGCCGCTGCCAATGAAGTGGGCGTAAATGTTACCTGGCAGGGCATCGGGATCGTTGAACCGGAGGTACCCCGCGGTAAATGGTTCAAGATCAGCAAATATTTCGACCTGACAACCGTTCCCTTCAAGCCGGAATACAAGCTGCAACTCTATTTCTGGAACAACAGCAGCACGGATATCCTTGTGGATGACTATTTCATCTCTTTCGGAGCCGCAGCCGACCGGCGTGGCGACTCAGCCAGGGTTGACATGACCAAACCTGCAGGCTATGTGCCGAAATTCAACTACCCGCCATTCCCTGTTTCATTGATGGATAAAGAGCCTGTCGTTAAAGGGATCAGCCCGGCTGATATTGAGCCCGGTGATTTGCCTCTTGCCGGGAATTTTTTCAATACCGGCAATGACGGATTGATCGTGGTGAAAAAGGACGGGAAAATTGGGGCGTTTGCTTTTTGTCCTTCAGACCAGGCCTTTAAGAAAATATCATTGAGCAACCCTGCAGCATGCTCCTCCATTTCACCGGTGAAGAAAATATGGAAAGGGAAATTCCTGTCGGGCCAGGTTGACCAGTTTGTGGTTGAAGGGGAAAAGGGCTGGATGCTTTGTGCAATCAATGCCCCGGATAAAATCTGCAGCAGTTCGGGTACTTTACAGTCAACTGTGAAAATCCTCTGGAAATCCCCTCCGGGAGAAAAAGCTGTTGTTGCAGGCGATTACAACGGGGACCACCGCACGGAGATTTTGGAGATTGGTCAGGCTGGATCCTGGAATGTAATGACCTTTGAAATGTCAAACACTACTGCAGGCTCCTGGAAGGTAATCGCGGAAGGGAAAAATAATCCGGTCGGTGAGTGGGATGGAACCAAATTTGAAATTGGCCTGTCTGCCGGGCGGTTCACCCCAAATTTTTCAAATGATGTTGTATTGACTGTTACCCGGAATAAAACTGACGGGAATTATGGCTATTCCCTGCGGAAATTAAACCTTGCAGCCGGGAAATGGGAGCCATTATATGGTGAAAAGCAGAATTATTCCGGCAAAACCATCGGACTCGACACCCTGAAACCTGCCGATGAATTTTATGCAGTTCAGGGGCAGGGCAACCGGACGAATTTCTACCGCTATAACCGCGACTGGCGTTATGACCTGAAGGAGATCCAGTTCAATGACTCTACTTTCAGGATTATCTCCGGCATTGATTTCCATGGGTACGAAAAGGATCAGAACCCGAAATATTATGAATCGTTGCAGCTCATTCCGGGGTATTTCAGCAACCAGGCAACGGTTTCTTTCCTGGTAGCAGGCGATATTGCGAAAGAGCGTCATTATCAGTCCATACTGCCGGATTTCGTGCATTTATACTCATTACCGGCAAACAAATAAACAGGCTTCATGAATTTCCCCCTCAGATATCTGCTGCTCATCTTGTTCCTTCCGGGTTTGTTCATTTCCTGCGGACAGCCTGCCCGTTCGCCGGAAGTCATCAGTGAGGATTTCGTGGTGAAAGATTTTAACCCGACCGTCAACTGGAAACAGGGACAGACGCTGTTTCTCGATTACCGCGAAGCCATCAACGAAGGCTTTGTAATCCCTGGGAAACTGCAGGTTGAGGGTGGTCTGTTTGAGATGGAATTCCAGTTGAAGAATACCGGTAAAGAAGCCCGGAATTTCAGTTATAAAATTTACTACCAGAACGAATCCTATAAATTTCCGGAACGCGACGGAATTGACAGCACCAAACAACATCCGAACTCATGGGAAAACTTTTACGGAAGCTGGGAAGATACTGGCATTAACTTTTCCGAAACAGGTACCATCGCTGCCGACAATGAGTTTCATGCCATCAAATCAAAGTTCAGGATTGTTGGAAACCCGAGGAATGAACAGCGCTATTTTGACCAGGGGAAAAACAGCCGCTGGAAACGCAACCCGCGTGTTGGCAACTACAGTTTTATGCTGGTGGTCACAGATGGAGCGAACATCAGGGACAAGCGCATTCCGGAGCAGGTGCAGGATATCGGTATGAAAAGTGACCAGGGATTTGTCAACCCGTACTTTTACTTTTTATACGGACCGGGAAAGTCTATGAAAAATACAATAGTGCAGCAATTTCCCGGCTTGCTGAAGGTTGTTGCCACTCCTGATCCGGGTGCCGGAATCTATTTCAACCCCAAAGCCTATGGGAATGAAGCTGCTACAACGAAGGCTGCTGGTTGCGGCCAGGATCCTGTGGCGTATAACACCGCTGCATTTGAGCAATTCATCCATTTCATCGACGCTTCCACCAAAATGAACAACATCCCGGTGATCGCCGATATCCTGAACGACAATTACTCCCGGCTTGACTACAACTGGACGAAACGCTTTTACCGCAAAGAGGAACTTGTTGCCATCACGCCAACAGTGGCGCCCCGCCCTTGCGAAACCGTCATTTCTGACCCGGAGAACCACAAGATCACCATCCGCAACCCGAAAGCCGAATTTGGGAAATGGCGCAAGCAGAATGTCGGCATTATCACCAGGCATGGCATGACCTTCGGCAAATACACCGTCAAATGTAAACTGACCGAGCTGCTCAATAAAAACAACATGTGGAATGGCCTCACCAATGCCATCTGGCTCATCACCCAGGACCAGGGGGAATGGAACTACCGCCGCGACTGCAACAACAACGGGTACATGGCCAACTACTATGGCGGCCAGCAGGATCAGCGGGTGAAGAATGTCGGTTATTCGGAGATTGACTTTGAGATACTCAAAACAGTTCCGTACTGTCCGTCATGGGTATTGCCGCCTGCATACAGCAACGGCATCGATGACCGGAAAAATGTGCAGAACTGGAATGTTCCCTTCCCGGAAGAGATCCTGGCCGACGACGACAAGATCATGGTGTCGTGCACCAACTGGGACATGGCATGCTGGCAACCGGCGGAATTCCAGGCAGGCTGTTACCCGGTGCATTATGAAGACAAGACCCATTGGGCGCACCGCTGGGATAAGAATTACCGCGCCCTGACTGAGAAAACGCCCGAACGCGACGACGAACTGTTTGGCTCGCCGTTTTATTATTTCCAGATCGACTGGCAGCCCGACAGGATCATCTGGCGCATCGGGCCTTCAAAAGATAAAATGCGGGTGGTTGGCTACATGGATGACAAGGTGACTTCCATCCCCAACAACCAGATGCTGCTCATCGTCACCCAGGAATTCCACAACACCAAGTGGTGGATCGGTTCGGCCTATTCGCAGGATAATATACCGTTTCCGAAGGTTGATTATGTGGGTGAGATTTATGAATTAACGATAGAATAACTGCCTCAAAGGAGATTATCAAATAATAACCACAAAGGCGCACAAAGGACAGCACGAAGGCACACAAAGGATTTCACGAAGGATACAAAGGAAATTTGAAAAATAATCAACGTCATAGCGCCTTGGTGCACCCTTTGCGCGCCTTTGTGACATCCTTTGTGCGCCTTCGTGGTTAAATTGGTTCCTATTGAAATAAAATTGCATTTAAACCTTAACCCCGGAAAATGAAAATAATTGTATTAGGAGCTGGCCTGGTAGGCGGCCCAATGGCCCTTGATCTTGCCAGCGATCCGAAATTCGAAGTTACTGTTGCAGATATCAGCCCGTCGGCGCTGCAAAGCCTCACCGAACGGCAGAGCCCATCATCGGGAAAGCTCACAACAATTGTTGCCGATCTCAGCGACCCTTTAAATGTGACCGACCTGGTTGCTCCTTTCGACATGGTGATCAATGCCGTTCCCGGTTTTATGGGGTTTCAAACCCTTAAAGCCATTATTGAAGCAGGGAAAAATGTGGTTGACATCGCATTTTTCATTGAAGATCCCTTTGAACTGGATGAACTTGCCAGAAAAAATAACGTCACTGCCATTATGGACATGGGTGTCGCCCCGGGTATGTGCAATGTCCTCATCGGGTATGCCGACCACATGCTTGATGAGACGGAAAATATCCTCTATATGGTGGGCGGCCTCCCTGAAATCCGCGAATGGCCGTATGAATACAAAGCCGTTTTTTCACCGGTGGATGTGATCGAAGAATATACCCGCCCGGCACGGTACATTGAAAATGGCATTTCCATCGTGAAACCCGCACTTTCCGATCCGGAGTTGCTTAACTTTCCCGGCATCGGCACCCTGGAGGCCTTTAATACCGATGGACTGCGTTCGCTGGCCCATACCGTGAAATGCCCGAACATGAAGGAGAAAACACTGCGTTACCCCGGCCATATTGAAAAAATGCGGGTGTTGCGTGAAACCGGTTTCTTCAGTCAGGAAGAAATAGAAGTGCGTGGTGTCAGGATCAAGCCCATGGACCTTACCGCAAAGCTGCTCTTCCCGAAATGGAAGCTGAAGGAAGGGGAGGTGGATATCACCGTGATGCAGGTGATGGCGGAAGGGAAAAAGGACGGACAGAATGTGCGTTATACCTGGGATCTCTTTGATAAATATGATCCTTCAACCCGCGTTCATTCCATGGCACGGACCACTGGCTATTCCGCCACTGTTGCGCTCCGTATGATTGCCGACGGGCTTTACACCCGCAAAGGCGTCTCTGTTCCTGAATTCATCGGCCAGCAACCTGAATGTGTGAAATACATGTTGAAAGGATTGCAGGAGCGGGGTGTGGTTTACCGGGAAACAATAACCCGGGGATAAATTTATTTTTCGGGGGATGAATATTTTCGGGGGTTTGTGATTAACTTTGGTACATGTAAAAAAAACCACTAAGGCACGGAGGGCACTGAGGTACACTAAGAATTATGAAATGATGAAATTGTTTTTTCCTAAAGGGACTTAAGTTTGCCACGAGTTGCGATCTGATAGAACAAGATATAACCCTTAGTGTTTCTTAGTGTCCTCCGTGCCTTAGTGGTAAAATAAACCATGACGAACCATCCATCCAAAGGTTTTAACCTTACCTTAGTTCCAGTTTTCCTGCTCCTTTTATTCTCTTTCCGGGGATTTGCACAGGAAACAATCCTCACCTCCAGCGGGAATGCAACCGGCACTGGGGGCACTGTAGAATATTCCGTTGGCCAGACGGCCTTTATCACGGTTAATGGCACCACCGGCACCATGACCGAAGGCGTTCAGCAACCCTATGAAATCCTCTTCATGACAGGGCAGGAAGATCTTCCGGGAGTTTCGCTTGACTGTATCGTATATCCGAATCCCGCCACTACTGAGGTCAGGTTGAAACTGGAAGATACACCTGTTACCGACATGAGTTACCAGCTGAGAAACACCCTCGGAGAGATCCTGGAAGAAAAGGATATTGAAACTAAAGAGACCGTCATCCCCATGAACAACCAGGCTGCCGGAACATACACCCTGACATTGCTTGAGAACAACCGAAATCTGACCACCTGGAAAGTCATTAAAAAATAGCGTATGAAAAAGCTCCTTACAATCGTTATAGCCGTTTTAATGCTGTTAACAGGCTTTGCCCAGTCACCCCAGAAACTGAGTTACCAGGCCGTGGTACGAAATTCGGCCGGGAAACTGATCCAGAACACTGCCGTGGGGATGCGTATCTCCATCATCCAGGGCTCAGCCACAGGTTCGGTAGTGTATGCCGAAACTCATCAGCCAACCACCAACGTGAACGGACTGGTATCCCTTGAAATCGGCACAGGCACAACCATCGGGATCTTCAGCTCCATCAACTGGGCCAACGGGCCCTATTTCATTAAAACGGAAACTGATCCCTCCGGCGGATCAAACTACAGCATCAACGGGGTAAGCGAACTGATCAGCGTGCCGTATGCCCTGAATGCCCTGACTGTTGGTGCCAACGGATTCAGCGGCGACTACAACGATCTGACCAATAAACCGGTTGTGGATGGCTCTGAAACGAAAATTCTTCAGGGAAATAAAATCACGGTAACTGGTGCCGGAACGCTTGCATCACCCTATATCATCAGTTCAACTGCCACCGGATACAATCCCCCGGTGAAGACAACTATCACTACCTCTCAAACATGGGTCGTACCACCTTCCGTTTCAAAAATCAAGGTGGAATTGTGGGGGGCTGCAGGAGGAGGAGGAGGTGCAGGCGCCTATTCCTATTCCTACAACCTCAACAACGGCGGGGATGGCGGAAGTGGCGGCTATGCCATGAAAGAGATGGACGTGGTTCCAAATCAGCCATTTGCAGTGTTTATTGGTTCCGGTGGTAATTATGGAACGAATGCTGTAGCCCCGGGATATTACAATGCTTCGGATGGCGGCGCCGGTCAGGATACATGGTTTGGTTCGGTAATGGCTGCTGGCGGTAAAGGAGGCAAGCGCGGCAGCTATTCCACCACAACGGTAAACGGCAGCGCCGGGATGAATAGCATTGGAACCATCACCGGGTATGCAGATCCTTCCCAGAGCAGTATCCTGAATGTCTTCACCGGGCTTGAGCGATCATACTTGAACGATCGCATCCTGACATCAAAATCGGGAAAAGGTGGCAGTATCTCGGGTTATTCTTCCATACAACCCACCAAGGGAGAACACGGTGCAGTCGTCGTCACTTTGTTTGAATGACGAGGCCTGTAAGACAGATCTGGTTATACATTTTCGCCATCGGTATGCTGTTTTTTGTCAACTTAATCAGATCAGGGATTATTGTTGATAAGTCGCTGCTCCCCAGGTTCTTCCTGCTTTCATTGTTGTTGCTGGGTTCCTGGTTGGGGCCACTACGTAAAAAACGGATTTTTCAGAACAGTTTCTTTGAAATATCCTTTCTGCTTTTTTACCTCTGGAACCTGGTGTCTTCCTTTTGGGCCATTGCTCCCTCAGAATCCATCATGCAATCGCAGATGGTGTTTCTTTCCTTTGCGGTATTTGCCACTGTTGCTGCTTTTCAGCGCAACAACAAAGCCTTTGAGAACATATTCATCAGGATACATCTTGTTGCGCTGATCCTCTCTTTCGGACTCGCCTTTTACAAGATGTCAACCCTGGAATTTTACGATCCGTACAAGATCGTTTCGGTATCGGCCAACAACAACCTGTACGCGGGATTCCTGGTTTTGTCGCTTCCATTCGTGCTTACAGGGTATTCCATCAACCGGGGATTCTGGAAGTTCTTGTCTGTGGCGGTGGCGGTGCTGTCGGTGTTTTTTATCATCATCATCCAGAGCAGGGCAGCCTACCTGGCGCTTGCAGCAGGATCAATAACTGCGGCAATTGTCATGGGATTGAAATATCGCGATATTTTAACAAGAAAGAACCTGTTGACGGGTACGGTTGCCATTTTATTACTTGCTTCCGGGGTGACTGGTTTTTACCTTTCCCTTGACCGTACGCGGCAAAACTATTTTTTAAGCAAGGTCCCGGTGTGGCAGTATTTCAAATCATACGACCAGGAAAGTGCTGAAAAAATGCTGGCCCTGCGCAACAAGGAAAAAGCAACCAATTCACAGTTGACTGAATTTGACTTTGCCGAAGCCTACCATGAGAATGCCAGCCTCCGGATGATTTTCTGGGGAAAGTCGGAAGGATTGGTAAAATTGCATCCAATTACCGGTGTTGGCGCCGGATCCTGGAGGCTCCATGTGCCGGCCATCAAGGAACCACCGAACCCTGAACATACAGCCAGGAATTTTACTTACAGCCAGCCCCACAACGAGTGGATTGGCCTCCTTTCGGAACTTGGACTAATCGGATTCCTGCTCGCCCTCTGTGTCTTCTTTCTCCCCCTGGGAACCGCCTTCCGGGAAATTTTCAGGAAAATTCCTGCACCACACATTTCAACCGTGTTCTACGCCTCGTTTATCCTGGGATTTTACCTCTTTGCCTCCTTTGATTTCCCTTTCAGGCGGGTTGAACACAATGTCCTGCTTTTCTCTGCCCTGGTGTTCCTGTTGGCCCGGTTGGATTTTCACCGCAGAGACGCAGAGACGCTAAGGCTACCCGACAGGCGCTCCACTGCTCTGCGCCTCTGCGTCTCTGCGGTGAAAAAAACACTGTTTGCCCTCATCCTCATTTTCACACTCATCCTCGCCACCGCCCGCCTCCACGGCGAATATTATACTCTCAAAATGTTTCAGCAGGAAGGTAAAAATGACGACCAGGTTATTGAATACGCCCAAAAGGCAGAAAATGTTTTTTATAAGATAACACCCAACACGTTGCCGCTTGCCTGGTTTGAAGGGGTGGCCTGGTATCACAAGGGCGATGTGTATAAAGCAAATGCCTGTTTTGAAAAGGCCTTGGAAATCACGCCGTTTGAAGTTCGGTTGCTGAATGATTACGGTGCTTCCCTGTTCAGTCTGAAAAGGGCCGCCGAGGCAAAAACAGTTTTACTGAAAACCCTGGAAATGGATCCGTTTTTTGACGATGCCCGGTTTAACCTCGGGGCCATGTATTATTTCACCGGTAACCGTGACAGTGCACGGTTTCATATCAATAAGTGCAGGAATTCGCAAAAAAAGATTGATTTTCTGAAAGAACTGGATGCGCCCTCTGCTTACCCGCAGTGAAGATAGGCGTTCACAAGTTTCATGATCTCTTTCTCGTTGTCCTTGATCGATTCCCTCAGGTTCTGATCTTTGTAACTTTTCAGGTGCCTGATGAGTCCGTCGATGATCTTTGGCGGGAAAATGCCATGCGCTTCATATGTTTTCCGCTGGCTTTCCAGTGCATCGGCAGAGTCCCAGCAGGAGATGGGAAGTTGCTGTAATTTGCTCACCCGCGACTTATGCTTCTCTTCAAAGATATTGACATCCACGTAGGTTTGTTCAGCAATGTCAAGGGCGTTTTTCATCTCAATGCCATGGCGTGCTGCCACGGTGAGGCCTGCGAACAGAAGGTAAATGTCGGCCGATCCGTCGGGACAGCGGAACTCAACCGTTTGGCGGCTTCCGAAACCAGCCTGTGTGTCTTTTTCCTTCGGGTTCGCATCGGTGATCATGTCGTGCTTGCTTCCCCAACCGAGCGGAACGCGCACCAGCACCGAACGGTTGCGGTCGCCCCAGCAGATGTTGGTAGGAGCCTCCTGGTGTGGAACGAGCCTGAAATAACTCGTCGGGATCATGTTGCCAAAGGCGGTGAGCGACTGTGACAGGTCAAGGTAACCGGCGATGGCTTTTTTGGCGGTGTTTGAAAGTTTGCCATTGTCAAGCATCACGCTGCTGCCGTTTTTCATCAGCCGGGTGTGTACGTGCATCCCGCTGCCGGCCTTGCCGGTCGTGATCTTCGGTGCGAATGTAATCGTAACGCCGTATTTGTATGCCAGTGACCGGAGGACCCACTTGGCGATCATCAGCTGGTCGGCGGCATCCTCCAGGCGGACCGGGGTGAACTCAATCTCGTTTTGTTCGAAGGACAGTCCTGATTCGGTAAAATTCCCAACTTCCGAATGGCCGTATTTGATAAACCCTCCGCAACGGGCAATGGCATGCATCGCTTCAATGCGCAGCTTTTCCCATTTACAGAAGGGTGATGATTCGTGGTAACCGCGCTGGTCAACAGCTTCAAAGAGGCGGTCCTGCTCGCTGATGATATAATATTCCAGTTCGCCCATCACCTCAAACGAAAATCCCGTTTTTTCTTTCAGCACTTCATGTGATTTCCGCAGGATGTGCTCGGGGGAGTTGGCAAACGGCTGGCCGTCCTTGTCATAATAGGAGCAGAGGATATCCAGGGCCGGAATCTCTGAAAAAGGATTCACAAATGCCGACCGGTACCTAGGGATCACATAAAGGTCCGAAGAACCTGCCTCCACATAGTTCGGGAACAGACTTGACCCGTCAACCCGCTCGCCCGCAGACAGGATGCTGTCAAGATGCTGGCGGTCCTTGATGATGAAATTCAATGTCTTTAAACGACTGTCGGCCGCGGAATAACGGAAATTCAGCATCCGGATGCCGTTCTCCTCGACGAAGCGGATCAGGTCGTTTTTCGTAAAGTCGTCGGAAGGTTTGTCAAGAAAATGTACGAGTGCATTGGGATTCAGCGAGATGTTGTTGTTCATAGCCAGGAAATTCAGTTAAAAGGGAGTAGCTGCAAAAGTAATAAATTTTTGTAATTTTGCCAGCTGTCATCCTTTACCTGTCACCTGTCACCCGTCACCCGTCACCCGTCACGATATATGTCCAATCCAAACGAAATAATCTTCTTCACCACATTCCTCCTCTTCATTGCCCTTATGTTGGGCATTGACCTTGGATTTTTTCAGAAGAAAAATCATGCCCTGCCTTTCAAGGAAGCGCTTGGGTGGACGATCGTCTGGGTTGCGATATCAGTAGGATTCTATTTCCTGATCCGCTTTCACGGCAACTGGATCCACGGCAGTGATACGATATCAGAGATCCAGGACAGGATCACACGGTTTAATCATCCCATTGACATCCGCGGACTTGGCGTTCAGGATGCCATCAATCTTTACAATAAAAACCTTTCGCTGGAGTACCTGACCGGCTACCTGATTGAATATTCCCTCTCGGTTGACAATGTATTCGTGATCGTGATGATCTTCATGTCATTCAATATCCAGCCGAAGTATTTCAAACGTGTCCTTTTCTGGGGGATCATGGGTGCAGTGGTGATGCGTTTTATTTTCATTTTTGCCGCCAGTGCCCTCATCCAGCGATTTTCCTGGTTCCTGTATGTGTTCGGGATCATGCTGGTTGTCATTGGGTTGAAGATGGCCTGGGATTTTCTGTATGGCAAGAAGGATGAGCAGATAGATACCGAAAAACACCCGATTGTCAGGCTGGTAGGCCGCTTCTTCAACGTGAGCCATGACGAGCATGCTGAAACCTTCTTCCAGCGCAAGCAGGGAAAATTGTATGTCACCCCGCTGTTCATTGTGCTGATGATCATTGAATTCACCGATGTGCTTTTTGCCGTGGATTCCGTGCCGGCTGTGTTTTCCGTTACCCAGGATCCTTACATTGTATTTTTCTCCAACATTTTCGCCATCCTCGGGTTACGTTCCCTTTTCTTTCTGGTGATGGACATCATGAACCGATTCCATTACCTGAAGATGGGGCTTGCTGCACTGCTAACTTTCGTTGGGGTAAAGATGCTTCTCCATGATGTGTTTAAGATTTCAACCAACGCATCCCTGCTGATTATCGCCTCTATCCTGGTGGCCAGTGTTGTGGCTTCAAGGGTCAGGAACATCCTGCAGCAGAGAAAGCTGAGAGACTTAAAATAACCATTTCTCAGAATTTCCTGAAGTATTGATCCAGCAGGTCCTGCGCGGCTTTGTATGGATTCAGGTTACCGTCGACGCTACCCTGCTCAATACCCGCAATAACACTACCGATCTCCTTTTGTGAAAAGAAGTGCTGTTTCAGCCCCTCTTCTATGGATTCGCGCAGCACCTGGCGGTTCTGCTCCATTCTTCGTTGTTCAAAAAAACCGGATGCGGTTGTTATCTCCCGGTGCTTCAAAATGATCTGCCACACATTCTCAATGCCCATTTTGGTGCGGGCCGAGCAGATGTCTGCTAAAGGCGTCCATCCGCCTTCTGGTGGAGGGAAAAGGTGCAATGCGTGGGCGTATTCCACCCGTGCTGCTTTCGCCTTATCCAGGTTATCCCCATCCGCCTTGTTGATCACGATGGCATCGGCCATTTCAATGATGCCGCGTTTGATGCCCTGGAGCTCATCGCCGGCGCCGGCCAGCATAAGCAGCAGGAAGAAGTCGACCATGGAATGAACCGTTGTTTCTGATTGTCCGACCCCCACCGTTTCAATAAAGATCACATCAAAGCCGGCTGCCTCGCAGAGGATGATCGTTTCACGGGTTTTTCGCGCCACCCCGCCGAGCGATCCTGCAGCAGGTGAAGGCCTGATGAATGCATTCGGGTCAACCGCCAGCTCCTCCATCCGTGTTTTATCACCAAGGATACTTCCCTTCGACCTTGAACTGCTCGGGTCGATGGCCAGCACCGCCAGTTTATGTCCTTTCCCGGTCAGATATTTACCCAGCGCCTCAATGAACGTACTCTTCCCGACTCCCGGCACCCCTGTAATCCCGATCCTTATCCCCCTGGTTCTTACCTCAAAATTCGTTGATCGATATTCAATATTCAATCGTTTCAAACACAATGCAATCACCTCCTGCGCCATCTCCTGGTGCTCCGCCAGCGAGCTCTCCACCAGCGTAATAGCCTTGCTGAGCAGCGTCCGGTTCCCCGCAAAGATCCCCTCCACCAGTTCCTGAACCGTATGCGTTACCCTTTTACGCGCATGCAGTGTCTTCACCGCATCGGTATTGATCTGCCCGGGCTGTTCAACGCCCTGCATCACCTCCAGTGCCGACTTCTGCTTACGTGCCATGTTCTGCTATCTTCAATATTCAAAATTCGTTGATCAATGTTCAATATTCAATTAGTTATTGCTCATTCTTAAAATGCAAAATTATAAATCTCAAATTCCAAGTCTCAAGTCTCAAATCTCAAATCTCAAATCTCAAATCTCAATGGAGTAACCACCCTCCTTACAAAAGTACCAAAATTATTTTCCCCTGTCGCAGTTCCCTTTTCCAAAAACTTTGTATCTTTGCACCCCGAATCCTCTTCGTAGCTCAGTTGGTAGAGCAATTGACTCTTAATCAATGGGTCCCAGGTTCGAATCCTGGCGAGGAGACACCAAATGAGACATAACCCACTGTAAATCATTATGATAACAGTGGGTTTGTTGTTTTTTGTCTCAGATTTGTCTCATAAGTCACCCGGAACTATCAGGAACAGACAGGATTAACGGATCTTCCCTGAGGAGTATAACGTGGTATAACCCGGATTAAAAATCTTTAACCTAATCTTGCTCCGTGTCCCACTGAATTGTGGAAAAACATCGATTTTGTCTCCTGAACCACCTTTTTTGTCTCCCTTTCCATCAGAATTTTAAAACAATTCACTTTTCACGGACTACCATAAAGAAACAATCTTTATGAAAAATTTCAGTGAATTTTTTGAATTCCTATCCCATTGTAACTACCAAACCATCATTGATGAATTGAGGGAGCATGGTAACCGTATCCTCGATTCCAAAAAAGATAATCCCGACATTCTTTTCCGGTTTGATATTGAGAGACTAAACACTTTAAACCGGCTTTCAGAATGGTTTATCGAAACTGAATTTTCAAAAATGATGGGTGAAAGGAAACCCCAAACCAACCCCGATGAAATTTTAACCGTTGAAGAAGTCGCTCAGATTATCAAATTTACAGAGCAAACCGTTTACAAACTGATTAAGAAGGGGAAGTTACAGTCGGTGGAAATTTCTACCATTGATAAACCCGGTGTGAAACCCAAAATCCGGGTGAAGAGGGGTGAAGTGGAGAGGTGGCTGGATGGGAGGTGACCATCTCTTCATGGGTTCCATTGAATTTTGGTTTTTAATTGTAATTTTATCCATTCGTTTCCAGACAGGGAACCAAAATTGATTTTTATGCCCTATTCTGCTTTTGATACATATTTCCCGGAAATTGCTGAAAAAGAAACCCGGTGTATTCAAATATTTAACGATCTGGAATTAGCGGGAGATCAGTTTATCTTAATGGAATTATTTTGTGATGAACCAAAATGCGATTGCAGAAGAGTAATGTTAAATGTAATATCGGAAAATAGAAGAAAACCCGTCGCCGTTATCAATTTTGGGTGGGAGAAAGAAATTTTCTATACAAACTGGTTTGGCAGATATGATAAAGAAATTCTTCACGAACTCAAAGGGCCATCAATAAATACTTTAAGTCAGAGAACAGAAATTACTGACAAAATCTTCGAAAGGGTAAAAACGACGCTTGAAGATGACTTTTATGTTAAAAGAATAATCGAACATTATATCATGTTCCGGGAGCATATTGAGAAGTTGGCTTCAGATGTTACAAACCATATCAGTTTCCCAAAAATTCCCGGTCGAAACGAATTTTGTCCCTGTGGGTCGGGAAAGAAATATAAACATTGTTGTTTATCAAAGGATAATTCGTAGCGATGGCGGATTCTTGCAAACTGGCAACACACATGTGTTTTGAATGTATTTATGGTCGGAAACAGGCGTGAGATTATCCGGTTATAAGGGATTTTTCCGTTTTTCACCTTAACCAATAATGGTAAAAGATAAAACATTGATAATCAAAGACAAAGTGATTGTTGATTTGTTTGATTTCTGGTTTATTGACTGATATTTGATCTAAAAATCCGTAACGCGTTGAAATTCATTGGTGAGTTCCATTCTCACCAGGAATGGAATTTCATTTAACAGAATCCGGTTCAAATCCAAATGGTAAATTTATTTCTTCTTATTATTCCCAGAAACAGTTTCATCCACCCGTTCACAAATTTCCCAGATATCTGCATCCAGCTCATCAACTAAGTCCCGACATTTTTTCATCAATTGATCTAGTCGCTCACTTTCCTCGTCGGTGAAAGAAGGGCCAGTAATTTTTCCATTTTCATCCTTGTGAATAAAATCATGGAAAGTTACCTCGGGATGATATGCTACTCCAGCTTTGGCAAGAATGGTAAAGAACCTTTCAATATCCTCCAAACTTATCATCAATGCCTATGATTATCATTGTCGGGCTATTGGCATTTGGTAACTTCAAATATAAGGACATTTTTTCAGCAATGAAAATTTTCCGGATTAATGATTACAACTCGGTTTGTAGAGTATTATATCTTCAAATGAATCCCCAGCATCTCCTATATGATTACTTTGAGAAAGATGGGATTGAATTCAAGAATCGATGAATGGAAAAGCATAAATTTGTATTGTCAAACTGAAACACACAAATTATGAAAACTATTTTAGAAAAAGTGTCTTTTGTTCTCGAGCATTCAAAGAAAGTGAACAACAAGTTTGTTTACAACCAAGAGTTCGTAAAACTTTTTCTTGGTGGTGACCCAGACTTTGACATCGTTGAAGAAAAGTCCAAAAAGGTCATTGACCTTTTTAACGAAGCTCTTGAAAAAGGTGATACTGACTTCATGAACAGAGATTTCGAAACGGATATCTGGAATTTTATATAATCTGGATAGGACGATTATACTGAACACATTGCATCGATCTTGATTGACCACCTTCCCCATTTAACAATCAATTCATCAGCAGTTTAATGTGAATTGGCCTGAGATGGATAAACCCATCGGCCGGTCCTTATGACGTTTACAAAATTTACCGAATTTAGAAATTAGATCGAATTGACTTTGTTTCAAAACGAACTTCCTAAGTTATTTCATACTCGAAAAATTGAATATTACGAGAATCATTTCAATGTGTCCTAATTTTTATCCTTCAACTTCATTCTCCAAATACCCCCACAATTCCTCTTCATTCCTGAAAGTCGATCCGTCCGATTTGGTAATATCATTCCGTTTAGTCCGGGATAAAGTAAACCTCTTGATCCAGTCTGTAGCCAAAATATCTTTCAACTGACCATCCCCTCTTTCACGAATGATCGACAAAACAGAAACCCCATCTGAAATACATTGAAGTCGGCAAGAAGGACATTCCCAAAAATCCATCTGGTTCACAACCAATGGAATTTTTTTATCGTCCAATAGACATTGTGGACAATAACCATCGCTAAATGAATCAAACATTCTTTACTCTTTTGAATTTGACATCCCCATCAATCTTTATCTCATCAATGTCAATCATTCCTTGACCAAAAGATTCAGCGATTGTCCAGTATTGGGTGAAATTACCACTCCCTGTTCCCAATTCAAATTCTGTATTTTCATGGTTTTTAATATGAAACCGGAAAAACATTGCAGGCATACAAGTAACCCAGATGTCAATGCAGTAAGTATCGTTTTTTACAGTACCGAGAAACGTTTCCACTCCATAGCTACAACTAAAGATGGTCAATCCTAATTTCTTTAGTAACGGAATGTCCATGGAATAAGGTGTTATGATTTCATCTTTCATAGGCTAATAGTATTGATATTTTAAAATCTATTCCTCCAAAAGTTCCCTGTATCCATTGGTAGGAGTGTACTTATCCATATACCTGCTTAAAGTTTCAATACGGGTGTGACCCGTTATCCCCATGATGATATTCAATGGGATGCCTTTGGTGATGGAACGGGTGATAAACGTTCTTTATAATACTCCCCAAATTTAGGACAGTAAGTTAAGGTGTACAAACAAACCTTAAATTTACTGTCATTATGAGAAAGAAAAGACAAAATTACAGCGCAGATTTCAAGGCCAAGGTCGCCATCGAAGCTCTGAAAGAGCAG
>CAJBYO010000099.1 GCA_903959905.1 uncultured Bacteroidales bacterium | reverse complement strand
TCTTAATTTGTTGAAGTTCTAATCTTAAACCTGTGCCGTAGGCACAATATGTGGGTAGAAATCGAATGTTTCTACAGTTATCTCGTCCCATACGGGACGAAATAATGCATTTATACACGGTTTTCTACCCATATAAAATCCCTACAGGGATTTAAAAACATTTTTAAACAGGCTCTAAGAGACTGTTTAAATTTCTTAATTTGTTGAAGTTCTAATCTTAAACCTGTGCCGTAGGCACAATATGTGGGTAGAAATCGAATGTTTCTACAGTTATCTCGTCCCATACGGGACGAAATAATGCATTTATACACGTTTTTCTACCCATATAATATCCCTAAAGGGATTTAGAAACATTTTTAAACAGCCCCCTTAGTAAAGAATAAAATCCTGTGAAATGAAATCCACCCGGTTAGTCTGGCTCATTCTTATTTCAGGCTTCTTCTTCCTTGTTTCATGTGACTTTTTAAACGTAAAGCCCAATTGCGGAGATCCGCCATACACAGGGATTGACCTCCTGCTTGTTGATGCCAGAGACAGCCTTGTTATAGGTAAGAAATATAATCCTGATTCAATCAGGCTTTCGGTGAAGGATGTTCCAATTGAAATGGCTGTACAAAATGGGGTTATACATCTCAATTACAGTTATTTCACCCAGTATAATGATGAGAATTTTATTCTTTACCTGTCGAAGGCGGACCAGGATACACTGAATTTCATCATCAACAAGTATAACAACGGCGAATGCGGAACTGTTTTATCAGTTGGATCCTTTCACTATAACAAGGCCCTGCTCTCTCCGGATCCAAACGGCAATAACTATACTTACCGGGTGGTAAAATGAGGCGTTATGTTCAATAAAAAATCAGTAATAAACATCGTTCTGTCAGCCTTGCAATACATGATGGTTGCTGCCGTGCTGTTCGTGTTATCATGTAAGGATAAAACCCCGGAAAAGGTGAGGGTACAGTTTAAAGGAATCGTCATGGATTATTTCAGCGGAACTCCCTACCCCGATACGAAAGTTATTATACACCTGGGAACGGCCCTTGACCCGGTGAACGGTTTTTCATTTGTAAATGAACGTATAGACAGCATGGTGACAGATGTTGCCGGTGCATATTCGCTGACCCTCGACAAGGAGGACGATGTCCTGTACAAAGTTGTGCCGGTTAAAAACGGGTACATGCAGGCAACCAAACCCCCTGCTGCAATCGGGAGGATCATTAATGCGGATCCGATGACCGATACCTTATTCGTTGGATCGTCGGCTTCTGCGAAATTTGTCATAAAAAATGATATTCCCGCCGATAGTGACCAGGTTTCACTCGTTATTAATTACCAGGCACCCGGGTATGGTTTGGGTTACCGTGATTATCTTTCGTCGGACATCATTAAAAAGATGGGCTTTAACCCGAATGACTACACAACGACATACGCCTACCTGTATGATATAAACCATTCAATCCAGGTTGACCTTACCATTACAAGGAAGGCGACGGGAGGTGTGGTCATTACCAAGCAGACCAACATTTATCCGCTGGCAAACCAGGATACAACGCAAATACTGATAAACTACTAAAATCATCATGTCTATGCCTGTGAAACAAGGCCTGATCATTCTGCTGATCTTTGCCGGAGCACTTTCCTGCAAAAAAGACAGCAAACCAACGCCAGGAGACAATTATCCCCAATCAGTCACCTTCACCTATGGGGGAAAAACAGAGACCTTCGGCGTGGTCAAAAGAACCTATTCAAAAGATGCCGCAGGACAGCCCTTGCCGGCCCCGGTTGTGAAGCTCTGGCTTGACCGGAACCTCGGCGCATCCCGGGTGGCCATTTCACCCTACGACACGCTGGCTTCCGGAGATCTTTTTCAGTGGGGCAGGCAGGCCGACGGACACCAGTACCGGTACAGCAAAACAACCGATACCGCCTCGGCAACCATCGTTCCCGGCCATGATAAATTTATCGTTAAATCTCCAGATTCAGACTGGCTGATCACGCACAACGATTCACTCTGGAACGGCATAAGCAACACCAATTGCCCCTGCCCGAACGGGTGGCGGGTGCCCGCAGCCGGGGAACTGGGCATGGAGATGCACTCATGGGACTCTTTGACCCTTAACGCGGCATGGGCGTCCCCCCTCAAATGGTCTGTTGGCGGCGACCGCGACGGGGTTGGCCACGTACTGTATGCGACCTATTGGTCATTCATCTGGTCATCAACCACCGAAACCGACGGCGATGTTTCCTGCCTGGCCATCATCGGAGGATATACCGCAGAAGTAACAGGCTCATCCCGGATCTTCGGATTATCCGTAAGGTGTATCAGGGACTATTGATCCCCCCCATTGTTTGCATTCCCTTCATTACATTCATTGCCTGCATTGCTTGCATTGCTTGCATTGCTTGCATTCCCTTCATTGCCTTCATTGCCTGCATTGCTTGCATTGTTTGCATTGACAAATATCAACCCCACCTTTGACATATTCCGGACCCCGTTTCTCAAAGCACACAAAACCAGGCAAATAACAACTTAATGTATATATTTCTACCCTGACGTCGGTTAGGTTGTCTCAGATTAATTTTTATCTTTGCCGCTATATCTGTTGTTAAAAGATTCACTATGAGCGCTGAGAGTCTGATTCTTTTTTTCATCGTAGGAGCCTTCCTGGTGGGCGGAGCCATTGTGTTCTCCATCTTTGTGGCGCCCACATCCACGAACCCTTCCAAAGCCGAACCCTATGAATGCGGGATCCCCACCGAGGGGCTTACCTGGCTTCAGTTTAACGTGGGGTATTATTTATTCGCCATCATCTTCCTGGTGTTTGATGTTGAAAGTGTTTTCATCTTTCCCTGGGCAGTGGTAATGAAAGAAATGGGAATGACCGCCTTCATTGAGATCGTCATTTTCTTTTTTGTATTGGGCCTTGGCCTCTTGTATGCCTGGAAGAAAGGAGCTTTGAAATGGGAATAAAAAACATGAAAGAGGCGGATTTCCGCGATAACGAAACCCTTGATCTTTTTAAAAAGTCGGGGGGAAGCATATTAATGACCTCCATTGATGCCGTCATTGACTGGGGCCGGTCAAACTCGATCTGGCCGCTTACCTTTGCCACCAGCTGCTGCGGGATTGAGATGATGGCCACCGGCGCTTCGCGCCACGACTTTGCCCGCTTCGGGATTGAAGTGTACCGTGCCTCTCCCCGCCAGGCCGACGTGATCGTGGTGGCAGGAACGGTTGTCAACAAGATGGCCCCGGTACTCAAAAGGCTTTACGACCAGATGTCGGATCCCAAGTATGTGATCGCCATGGGCGCCTGTGCTGTTTCCGGCGGCCCCTTCTTCTACAATACCTATCACGTGATCCGCGGCGTTGACCACGTCATCCCGGTGGACGTGTATATCCCCGGATGCCCGCCACGCCCCGAAGCCCTGCTTTACGGCGTAATGCAGCTCCAGCGCAAGATCAGGCTGGAATCCATGAGCAAACCAAGACAAACCGAAGAATTAAAATAGATAAATTCCCAAGATGAACAACGAAGCATTGAAGGAGCGTATTCTGGGTTTGGTTCCCGACGCTGAATACCAGGAAAACAAGCAATTCCTTACCTTTATCATCCCGCCGGCAAAAATGCATGACCTGGCTCTCAGATTAAAAAATGAGGCTGATCTTGCATTTGATTATCTTTTCTGCCTGACAGCGGTTGACATGGTGAAATTCCTTGAAGTGGTTTATCATCTTGAATCAACCACCCACCGTCACCAGGTTGTACTCAAAGTGCGTACGGAAGACCGTGTAAACGGGGCTGTCGACACGGTTTGCGATATCTGGAGAACGGCTGAGTTTCATGAACGCGAAGCCTTCGACCTCATGGGCATCCGGTTCAACAACCATCCCGACCTCAGGAGAATCTTCCTCGAAGAGGGCTGGGTAGGCCATCCGCTGCGCAAAGATTACGTTGATGAAGTTAACATCGTAGAATTTTAAGGTATGAAAGAGATCATTAACCTTCCCGTAAAGAATGTTGAGGAGGAGGAATACCATATTAATATGGGGCCACAGCACCCCTCCACCCACGGGGTGTTACGGCTGGTTGTTTCACTCAAGGGCGAAATCGTAAAAAGCCTGAAGCCTCATTGCGGTTATATACACCGCGGAATTGAGAAGATGTGTGAAAAGGACACCTACCCCCAGATCATCCACCTCACCGACCGGATGGATTACCTTTCCGCTCACATCAACAACCACGCTGTTTGCATGCTGGTTGAAAAAGCACTTGAGGTGGAGGTTCCCGAACGCGTTAAATACATCCGCACCATCGTTGATGAACTCAACCGCATCGCTTCCCACCAGTTGTGGTGGTGCAGCTTCGGCATGGACATGGGCGGTCTGACCTGCTTTTTCTATGGTCTCCGCGACCGTGAAAAAATTCTTGACATCTTTGAAGAGTCCTTCGGGTCGCGGTTGCTGCACAGCTACTATACCCCTGGCGGACTGATGATGGACATTCATCCCAATTTCCAGAAAAACGTCAAAGCCTTTATTAAATATTTCCGCAAGAAGATCAAGGACTATGATGAACTGCTCACCGGCAACATCATTATGCAGCTGCGCACCAGAGGTATCGGTGTTCTCAGCAAGGAAGATGCCATCAGCTATGGCATAACCGGCCCTTCCGCCCGCGCTTCGGGATTTGCATGCGATGTGCGCAAGCATGATCCGTACGGAGTATATGACAAAGTTGATTTCAAGGAGATCCTCGGAACCACCGGCGACACCCTTGAACGGTACATGATGAGAATGCATGAGATGCACGAGTCAATGAAGATCATTGAGCAGCTCATCGACAACATTCCTGAAGGTGACTATGCTGCAAAGATGAAAGCTGTGATCAAACTCCCTGCCGGTGAATATTTCCAGCGCGTGGAGGCAGCCAGGGGCGAGCTGGGTGTGTATGTTGTAAGCGATGGCAACAAGAGCCCGTACAGGATGAAATTCCGTTCACCCAATTTTTCCAACCTCAGCGTGCTGGATCATCTCAGCCGCGGGTGTAAAATTGCCGACCTGATCGCCATCGGAGCTTCTTTAGACTATGTAATTCCGGATATTGACAGATAATAAAACTTATCTATGAACTTTAGCATCTACGATTTTACATCATTCACCCAATGGATTGACAAGGTCCTGTACGACAATCTCCCGGCTTTCTGGGCCATTGCCGTTGAAATGACCATCATTGGGGTGGCCATCCTGCTCTTTTATGCACTGATCGGGCTGTTCCTGGTGTATGCCGAACGTAAGGTTTGCGCATTCATGCAGAACCGTGTCGGGCCGAACAGGGTAGGGCCTTTTGGCTTTTTCCAGACCATCGCCGACCTGTTCAAGCTGCTCATGAAGGAGCTGGTGTATATCAAGAACGCAGACAAGCTGCTGTTCAACATCGCACCTTTCATCGTGATCATCGCTTCGTTCATGGCCATCGCCGCCATCCCGTTCGCAAAAGGGCTTCACGCCATCGATTTTGACATCGGCATCCTTTACGTGATCGCTGTGTCATCGCTGGGCGTTGTAGGGATCCTGCTTGCAGGCTGGTCAAGCAACAACAAATATTCGCTGATCGGCGCCATGCGTTCCGGTGCGCAGATTGTAAGTTATGAACTTTCAGTCGGCCTTTCACTGGTAACCATCATCATCCTGGCCGGCACCATGCAGTTTTCGGCCATCGTTGAAGGACAGGCCAACGGCTGGTTCATCTTCAAGGGTCATATCCCGGCCTTCATCGCCTTCATCGTATTTCTTATTGCAAGCACCGCCGAAACCAACCGCGGGCCTTTTGACCTGGCAGAAGCCGAATCAGAACTCACGGCAGGTTTCCATACCGAATATTCAGGGATCAAGTTTGCCTTCTTCTTCCTGGCCGAATACATGAACATGTTTATCGTTGCCTCCATCGCCGCCACCGTATTCCTCGGAGGCTGGATGCCGTTCCACGTAGGCGGATGGGAGGGATTCAACCATATCATGGACTTCATCCCGCCGTTTGTATGGTACATCGGTAAAACCTTCTTTATCATCTGGATCATGATGTGGTTTAAATGGACCTTTCCGCGGTTGAGGATTGACCAGCTGTTGACCCTGGAATGGAAATACCTGTTGCCCATCAACCTGGTCAATATTCTTATCATGGCATTTATCGTATTAATGGGTTGGCATTTTTAGAAAACTATGAACAGCTTTTTCGAATACTTTGCAGATATCTTTCGCGCGGTTAAATCGCTCCTCACGGGGATGAAGGTAACCGGAAGATACTTCTTCAGCCCCTGGGAGATCGTAACCCAGCAGTACCCGGAAAACCGGAAGACCCTGAAAATGTACGACCGCTTCAAGGGTGAAGTGATCATGCCGCACAATGAGCATAATGAGCATCACTGCACAGGATGCGGAATTTGCGAAACGGCATGCCCGAACGGAACCATTGAAGTGCTCCAGGCAAAAATTGACATGCCCGACGGCAAAAAGAAACGCATCATCGACAAGCATATTTATCGCCTTGGCATGTGCACTTTTTGCGGCCTGTGCATTAAATCATGCCCATCGGATGCCCTGGCATGGGGACAGGAGTTCGAACATGCGGTATTTGACCGGTCAAAACTGACCAAGACCTTGAATCAACCCGGATCATCCATCATAAAAGATATTGTAGAATGACACCAAATCAATTGATGTTTGCGATCTTCTCGGCAGTCATTATCATTTTTTCCATTCTGACTGTGACCAGCCGGCGTATCCTGCGGGCAGCCACCTACCTGTTGTTTGTACTGGTGGCTACCGGCGGTATGTACTTCCTGCTGCGGTTTAACTTCCTTGCAGCCATACAGCTTACCCTGTATGCCGGCGGCATCGTGGTACTGATCATCTTTTCAATCCTGCTGACCAGCCACATCGGAGATAAACTGGAACAACCGGATCTGAAAAAGATCATCCCTGCATTTCTGGCTGCTGCAGCCGGAATGGTGATCACCGTTTTCACCATCCTGAAGCATAACTTTCCTCAGGAGGTGGCTGCCGGAACCGACCGCACCGACATCCGCGTGATCGCAAAGAGCCTGATCAGCACAGAGAAATTCGGATATGCCCTGCCGTTTGAGGTGATCAGCATCCTGCTGCTTGCCGCCATGGTGGGTGCCATTATCCTTGCAAAGAAACGTAACGATTAATTCATATAATACCCGGACAATATGTTTGAAGGCGTTCCATTAACCTGGTTTTTAATCACCGGCACCATCATGTTCTTTGTCGGTATATATGGATTCCTGGTCAGGAAAAACCTGATCACGATCCTGATGTCAACCGAGTTGATCCTCAATTCTGTCAACATCAACTTTGTTGCTTTTAACAAAATTCTCTACCCGGATCACCTGGAGGGGATGTTTTTCAGCCTTTTCATCATTGCAGTTGCCGCAGCGGAAGCATCGGTGGCCATCGCCATCATCATTAACATCTACCGCAGGCTGGTGAACATTGATGTGGAGAAGATGGACGAAATGAAGTATTAAAACGTGACAGGTGACAGGTGACGCGTGACATGTCACCCGTCACGCGTCACCCGTCACGAAAAAAATAATGTTGTAATCCGTTTAATTATGATCGATTTCAGTTACACAGTTTGGATCCTGATCATCCCCCTTCTCATGTTTGTGGTGGTTGGCCTCTTCGGGAACCGTTTTAAACCGATCGTTTCCGGGCTTGCCGGAACATGCGGCCTGTTTGTCATGTGGATCCTGTCGCTGGTCACGGCCTACAAGTACTTTTTCGTGCTTGAAAAAGCCGCCGACGGCTCATTCCAGAAATTCCTGGCATTCAACATGCGCTGGCTGAACCTGACCGATACCCTGCATATTGACATGGGCGTGCTGCTCGACCCGATCTCCATCATGATGCTGATCGTGATCACCACCGTTTCATTCATGGTGCATGTGTACTCCATCGGCTACATGGATGGCGAAAAAGGATTCATGCGCTTTTTTGCAACACTGTCACTGTTCAGTTTCTCCATGCTCGGACTGGTGGTTGCCACCAACATCTTCCAGATGTATATTTTCTGGGAACTTGTAGGGGTTTCATCCTACCTGCTGATCGGGTTCTATTATACAAAAGATTCAGCGGTGTCGGCTTCAAAGAAGGCCTTCATCGTAACACGTTTTGCCGACCTCGGGTTCCTGATCGGGATCCTGATGCTCTCGTTTTCAACCAAGACTTTTGATTTTCTCACGCTGACAGGTGCCAACAGTCCTGCCTTCTCTTCCGGCACAGGCATCGCATTTCTCGGGTTGTCAACCATGACCTGGTCAATGATCTTTATCTTTATGGGCGGTGCCGGTAAATCGGCCATGTTCCCGCTGCACATCTGGCTGCCGGATGCCATGGAAGGCCCGACGCCGGTTTCTGCGCTTATCCATGCCGCCACCATGGTCGTGGCAGGGGTTTACCTTGTTGCCCGTTTGTTCCCCATCTATGTTTTTGCCGCTCCTGTAGCGCTGGATGTAGTCATGTATGTTGGAGCCTTCAGTTCAATTTTTGCGGCCGTTATCGCCTGCACCCAGTTTGACATAAAACGCGTACTGGCCTATTCCACGATGTCGCAGATCGGCATGATGATGTTTGCCCTTGGTGTTTCGGGATACGGATCGCATGAAGGACTCGGATACATGGCCTCCATGTTCCACCTCTTTACACACGCATTCTTTAAATCACTGCTGTTCCTCGGTGCCGGTGCCATTATTCACGCGGTTCACAGCAATGTCATGAACGAAATGGGCGGGCTGCGCAAGTACCTGCCGATCACCCATATCACCTTCCTGATTGCCTGCCTTGCCATCGCCGGGGTTCCGCCCCTTGCAGGTTTTTTCAGCAAGGACGAAATCCTCGCTGCCGGTCACGAAAGAAGCCTGATGCTTTACTGGGTTGAAATGATCGTTTCGGGACTCACCGCATTTTATATGTTCCGCCTCTATTTCTCTGTTTTCTGGGGACACGACAGGCATTACCATCACACCCCGCACGAAGGGTCAAAAACAATGACCATTCCGCTGTTGCTCCTTTCAATCGGCGCTTTGTTTGCCGGCCTGATCCCGTTCTCCATGTTCGTCTCCTCCGACCGCATGCCGTTCCATTCCGAACTTGAGCTGGGCATTGCCATTCCGGCAGTACTGGTCGGACTTCTCGGGATCGTGATCGCCATGGTCTTCTACAGGAAAGAAACCGATCTGCCCGACAAGATTTACAACGCACTCGGCGGATTCTCAAAAGCGGCCTTTCATAAATTCTATATTGATGAGGTTTACCTCTTCATCACCAAAAAAATCATCTTCAATTATGTGTCGCGCCCGATCGCATGGTTTGACCGGCATATTGTTGACGGTTCCATGAACGGGATGGCCTATGTGACCAATGAAGTGTCGGACCGGATGAAAAGATTCCAGTCGGGCCAGCTCCAGCAGTATGCACTCGTGTTTGTTTCGGGTGTTGTGCTGCTCACCCTGTTATTCACCTATTTATTGACCAATTAATACCACTGAAGAATGAGTATTCTGACGCTGTTTATTATAATACCGACCCTCACAATGATCGGTATTCTATTCAGTAAATCGCACATGCAGGTGAAATGGGTTTCGGTGGTTGGTATGAGCCTTCAGCTGCTGAGTGCCATTGCGCTGATCCTGCTTTACCTGGCAGAACGGAGAGCCGGCAACATGGCCGAAGTCCTGTTTGTCCAGGATAATGTGTGGTATGAAACCCTCAACATCCACTTTTATATCGGGGTTGACGGTGTTTCTGTTGCCATGATCGGCCTCACCGCCCTGGTCGTTTTTGCGGGCATTTTTGCCAGCTGGAACATTGAAGACCTGTCGCGCGAATTTTTCATTTCCCTGATCCTGCTTGCCACCGGTGTATTCGGCTTCTTTATCTGCCTCGACCTGTTTACCATGTTCCTGTTTTATGAACTGGCTGTTATCCCCATGTACCTGCTTATCGGCATCTGGGGCAGCGGACCGCGGCACTATTCAGCCATGAAACTTACGCTGATGCTCATGGGTGGTTCAGCGTTCATCCTGCTGGGCATCATCGGCATTTACATGTATTCAGCTCCGGGCGGCGGACCTTTGACCTTTGACCTGATCAGAATTTCAAAGCAAACCATCCCCATTGATGTACAGCGCTTCCTTTTCCCGTTCCTTTTTGTAGGATTCGGTGTTCTTGGTGCGATGTTCCCGTTCCATACATGGTCGCCCGACGGTCATGCCTCTGCGCCTACCGCTGTGTCCATGCTTCATGCCGGTGTGCTTATGAAACTGGGCGGATACGGATGCTACCGTGTTGCTGTTTTTCTCCTTCCTGAGGCAGCACACCAGCTCGGATGGATTTTCCTCATCCTTGCCACCATCGGAGTTATCTACGGTGCGCTCGGAGCCATCTGGCAGAAAGACCTTAAATATATCAATGCCTATTCGTCTGTGAGCCACTGCGCCCTGGTGCTTTTCGCCATCCTGATGTTCAACCAGACAGCCATGAACGGAGCCATCCTCCAGATGATCTCCCACGGTATCATGACAGCCCTTTTCTTTGCACTCATCGGGATGATATACGGACGGACACATACCCGGTATATCAATGAAATGGGCGGCCTGATGAAGGTCATGCCTTTCCTCGCCGTTGCTTATGTTATTGCCGGTCTTGCTTCACTCGGACTTCCGGGATTCAGCGGTTTCGTTGCTGAGATGACGATTTTTGTAGGAGCCTTTCAGAACGCCGATACATTCCACCGTGTTGCCACCATCATCGCGGCTTCATCCATCGTGGTCACCGCCGTTTATGTGCTCAGGGTGGTTGGCGTTTTACTGCTTGGAAAAATTAAGAATGAACATTTTGAGGACCTGCCTGATGCAAGGTGGTACGACAAGGTCAGCGTGATTGCCCTTATCTTCGGCATCACCCTGATCGGGATGGCTCCACTGTGGCTTTCAGACATGATTAACGGCGGATTGGGCCCCATCATGCATAAACTGCTTGTTGCGGTACCTGTATTGAATTGATAACTTTAAAACAAAGACACAATGCTGATCATGAGACATGAATTGCTGCTGATAATCATCACAGTAATCTTATTGATTGTCGAAATTTTTCTGCCAGACACACAGAAGCGCAAGATTATTTTGCCTGCCATCCTGATGATGGCTGCTGTTACCGTGCTGGGATTCTTCCCAGGAACCCCCGGCGTGTTGTTTGGCGGCATGTACCAGTCAACGCAACTTACCATGTTGCTCAAGAACATTCTGAACATCGGTGTGCTGATCATCTTTATTCAGTCGGTTGACTGGCTGAAGCAGGAGCAGAACAAGGAAAAGATCAGCGAGTTCTACATCCTGATGCTTTCCACCCTGATCGGGATGAATTATATGATCTCCTCGGGCGATTTCCTGATGTTCTACATCGGCCTTGAGCTTGCCACCATCCCGGTTGCCGCCCTCGCTGCTTTTGATCGTATGAAAGAAAAATCGGCGGAAGCAGGGGTAAAACTGATCTTCACGTCTGCCCTCTCATCCGGTATTTTATTATACGGTTTATCCATGATTTACGGCACCACCGGAACCATGTACTTTGCCGACGTGGCCCCCATGATCACCGGCGCCCCGCTCCAGGTCCTTGCATTCATCTTTTTCTTTGCCGGGATGGCCTTCAAGATCTCCCTGGTTCCGTTCCATCTCTGGACGGCCGACGTGTATGAAGGAGCCCCCGTTAACGTTACTTCCTATCTCTCTGTCATCTCCAAAGGCGCTGCTGTTTTTATTTTCACAATCATCCTTTATACGGTATTTTATAAAATTGCCGTGATGTGGAGCGACCTGCTTTATGTTATCATCCTGCTCACCATCACCGTTGGTAACCTTTTTGCTCTGCGTCAGCAGAACCTCAAGCGTTTCCTGGCGTTTTCATCCATTGCCCAGGCCGGTTTCATCCTGCTGGGTATTATCGGCGCCAGCCAGCTCGGGATGACCACCGTGGTCTATTTTGCACTGGTTTACATCTTCTCCAACCTGGGGGCTTTCGGCGTGGTGGGAATTATCTCCAACCGTACCGGGAAGGAAAACATTGATGATTATGACGGATTGTACCGCACCAACCCGAACCTCAGCCTGGTGATGATGCTGGCACTGTTTTCGCTGGCAGGCATCCCGCCGCTGGCCGGTTTCTTTGGCAAGTTTTTCCTGTTCACAGCAGCGGCCAAACAGGGATATTACATCCTTGTCCTGATCGCGCTGATCAACACGATCGTTTCATTATACTATTATTTACTGGTGATCAAGGCCATGCTGCTGAACAACAGCGATCAGCCTATCGCCAGGTTTAAAAGCGACACCTATACCCGTATCGGACTGCTCATGTGCGTGGCCGGCATTGTGATCATCGGGTTTGCCAGTTCAGTTTATGAATTTGTGTATAGTTTAAGTTTCGGGTTGTATTAATCCCGGGTTAGGGTAGTAGAGACGCACTGCAGTGCGTCTCCACAGCGCGATTTCGCGCTGTGTGTCAACAGAAAAACACACCATTATGTCATTGCAAAAAGGAAAACACAATATAGCCGAAATCGAAGGGATCCGCTGCACCGTGGTTGAACCCGGCGTAACAGTTGAACGTGCGGAATTTTTAAAGAACCTCCTGGCATACAACGGGTACGAGGTGAAAATGGAAAAGGAAAAGGCCAAGGACGGAACCGAACTCGACACCTTTGTTATTGGATTAACAGATCTGTTGTTTAATCCCATGATCGCCCTGTATGAAAAGAAACTCATCAGGAAGGACGGGTTTACAGTAACCCCCAACTACTGGAATCAGACCGCCGGCCAGGAAACCCTCCCTTACTGGCAGGTTCAACGGTAACCGCCATGCAGAAATTTGCAAAGTATTTCTCCTGGTTTGTCATCCTGCTTTACTTTGTTCTGGGCATATATGTGCTTGTAAGTCCGAGGTTTCAATACCTTTCCCGGGAAGTAAAAATCATTTTCGCCATTTTCCTCTTTCTTTACGGGGGTTTCCGCATGGCGCGCCTTTGGACAAAAACCCGCGAACGCAACGAAGAATAGCGTTTTCTTAACCTTACATTCCGTTACTGTTGTCATGGAAAAAGCAGTGGGCGGATTTTAATCCAAAATTGTCGTGATTTTGGCATCACCGCTATAATAAAATTCATAAATTTGTGTTCTATCTAATGAATCGGCTGATTTTAAGCTGGAAACGATGAAAATATTCAACAGGATTACCGGAATTTCATTCAGCATAACAGGGTTCCTGCTACTGCTGTTGATGTCATCGTGTGGTGGCGCAGCCAATCAGAAGAACACAGACACACCCACCGGGGGAAAAATCAAAGTCGGGGTGGACGATTCGTATCAGCTTCTACTTGAGGCAGAAACCTATGCTTTTGAAGCAATGTACAAGTACGCCAGTATTGACACTGTTTTCAGAACAGAAGCAGATGTGATCAATGATTTCATGAATGATTCAGTTCCCCTGATCATCGTCAACAGGAAACTTACCGACAAACAGGTTGAATACCTCCGCGAAAGGCAATACATCCCGAAAACCACGAAGATCGCCATTGATGCCGTTGCCCTCATCGTGAACAACGACAACCCCGACACGTCATTTTTTTACAAGACGGTGAAAGATATCTTTGAGGGAAAAATCACCTCCTGGGACCAGGTGAATAAGAAATCTAAGCTTAAGGAGCTGAAAGTCGTTTTTGACAATTTCAAGTCGGGCAACCCCCGTTATTTCCAGGAGAAGTTCGGGCTTACCTCATTCCCGCCAACCTGCATGGCCGCGCAAAGCAATTCCGAGGTCATCAGTTACGTCGAAAAAAACAAGAATGCCATTGGCGTTATCAGTGTAAACTGGATCAGTGACCGGGCAGATACTGTTTCGCACAATTTCCTGAAACGCTTCAAGGTGGTTGGTATCGCGCTTGAAGGAGACAATGACCCGGCCACGAAATTTTACAGGCCATTCCAGGGATACATTGCCGAAGGATCTTATCCCTTTACCAGGGATGTATATTGCATTAACCGGCAGTCCTATTCGGGGCTGGCCGGTGGTTTTTCATCATTTATTGCCGGGGAGAAAGGGCAGTTCATCGTCCTTCATTCGGGTTTGGTGCCAGCTGCCATGCCGGTTCGCATCGTAGAAATTAAACATTAATTCACAGGAGATAAAGACTATGTTCAGATTAATAAAACCGGTTGGTGTCGTTGCTGCACTTGTGCTTGCTGTTGCCTTTTCTGCCAAAACCTATTCACAGGATATGAGTGCTGCCATAAAGCTCACAAAAAGCGAACAGTTCAATGCAGCTTCATCCATGTTTAAAAACCTTATTCAGCAAACACCTTCAAACGGTGACCTCTACTATTTTTATGGCAGGAACTTCCTCGACAGGTATTTTTCTGATACCCTCAATGTCTCTTTTCGTGAAATGGCAGATTCTGCCAGCGCTGTGTATAACTTCGGGATTAAGCAGGACCCGGCCAATCCGTTAAACCACGTAGGCCTTGCAGGCCTTGCCCTGATCAATAATGAGTTGCTGCCGGCACAAACAGAATTTGTGAATGCAAAAAACCTGATGCCCTCAAAGGCAAACAAGACCATCAAAATGGACCCTGCCAGGCAGGCTGCTGTGCTTATTGAGATGGCCGAATCATTTGTGACCGCCAATGTACGCGATACTGCTACCGCATTTTCCCTGGTTCGCAGCGCTGAGAAGCTTAACAGCAAAAATCCGAACCTCTATATCGTAAAGGGTGACATTTATTTCTACCTGCTGAACGACGGGTCAAGAGCCATTTCGTGTTACAACATTGCCCAGGGGCTTGATCCGAAGTCGCCGGAAGCGAAACTCCGTGTAGGTCAGTTATGGCTCCGCGCCAGGCAGTATACCACGGCACTGAATTATTACCAGGAAGTAGTAAAGATGGACTCCACTTTTGCTCCTGCCTACCGGGAGCTTGGATCTCTCCAGGCAAGGGCCGGCCAGCAGGAAAATGCCAAGAAGAATTTCAGGAAATTCCTTGAACTCTCCCGCAACACAGCTGCCAGGAAGCAGTATGTGAACACCCTTATTGAACTGAAAGATTATCCCGAAGCCATCGTTCAGCTGAATGCCATTATCCTGGTGGATAATGCCGACAATGATGTAAACCGGGCCCTGGCCTATTCCTATTTTGAAACACAGCAATACGACAAGGGGCTTGTTTATATTAAAAAGTTCATTGCCAACGCAAAGCCCGATAAAGTCAGGTCCCTTGACTATGCCTATTACGGACGGCTCCTGGCCAAAAACAAACTGGATTCCCTGGCCCCGGAACAACTCATGAAGGCCTATTCGCTGGATACGACCAAAGCCGAACTTATTTCCGAGGCAGCGCTTTGCTTTACGAAGATTAAAAAGTATGACAAAGGCAAAGAGCTGTATGAGAAGAGAATCGCCCTGAACAGAGGCGTTCCCATGGACTATTACAACCTGGGAAAGATCTACTACAGCCTTCAGGATTATGTGAAGGCCGACACCAACCTGGCAACGTTTAATGCCCTGCAGCCCGATTACATCCCCGGGTTCGCATGGCGTGCACGCACCAAATCAAACCTTGACGAGAAAGACCCGAAAGGGTTCAATACAACGGGATTTGCCGTTCCCGTGTACGAAGGACTACTGATCAAAACCCAGGCCGACACGGTAAAATACATGAAAGAACGCTTTGAATCGTACGATTACCTGGCTTTTTATCATTACAGCCAGTTCATGCGCGACCAGAAACTCAAGGAAGAGGCAGAAAAGGCCCTTAGCTTCTACCTGAAAATGAGCGCAGTGAATCCGAATGATGAAAAGGTGGCCGTGGTGAAGCCTGTTATTGATGCACTGAAGCTCAAGATCAAATAGCAACTATTTGATTTCCTATATAATTTAATTACCTTTGTGGGCCTTATTAGAAAGAACATCCTGTAATTCATTCAATCTATAATTTAAAACTTTTTTACGATGAGCAAGACAAATAGCAAAGGCGGATCATTGGGTGAAGCCTTAAGGTCAGTTTTTACAGTTGGCGTTATGATTATCGCCTTTATTATTTCCTACATCATCTTCAAATATGTGTTCGGTAATCCGCTGTTTTTTGAAGGAGGCAACCCTGATGGTCATCCTCTTCCCGGAAACTACCTGGCTATTATTTACAAGGGCGGTGTCATTGTTCCGTTTCTGATCACCCTCAACCTTGTGCTGATCATCTTTGCCGTAGAACGTGGTATCGTTCTGTTCCGTGCTAAAGGAAAAGGCCGTCTCAATGTTTTTGTAAAGAACATGCAGACAGCCCTTGACAACAACAAGATTGAAGACGCAATCGTTGCCTGCGACAAGCAGAGAGGTTCACTTGCCAACGTTATGAAAGCAGGTTTACTTCGTTACCGCTCCCTGCAGAACGACACCACGCTGGAAAAAGATCAGAAGATCCTCGCGCTCCAGAAAGAATTTGAAGAAGCATCAGCACTCGAGCTCCCGATGCTTTCACGCAACCTCGTCATCCTTTCAACCATTGCCTCCATCTCCGTATTAACCGGTCTGATGGGAACCGTTATCGGTATGATCAAGGCCTTCGGCGCTTTGGCACAAGCCGGTGCACCCGACGCACTTGCACTTGCCAACGGTATCTCCGAGGCGCTTATCAACACCGCTTTCGGTATTTTTGGTTCATTGCTGGCGATTGTGCTGTACAACTTCTACTCCACACAGATTGACGCCTTCACGTATAAAATTGATGAGGCCGGATTCAGCCTTGTACAGTCATTTGCAGCTGCTACCAAATAGCTAAAAAGAGAACAATATGCCTAAAATTAAACAACCGGCACGATCTCCGCACATAGACATGACGCCTATGGTGGATTTGTTTTCCCTGCTGCTTACGTTCTTCATGTTAACCACGTCGTTCCGTCCGCAGGAGGCTGCCCCCATTGAAACACCGTCTTCGGTGTCGGAAAAGCAGGCTCCCGACAATGACATCATGACGATCTACATCTCCAAGGAAGGCAAGGTGTTTTTCAACATCGACAACGGAAAGGATACTTCCACGCATTTCCGCGAAAAGTTGCTGCAGAAAATGGCCGATCAGTATAAATTGAAATTCACCCCGAAAGAACAGGATAAATTCAGCAAGATGGCCTCCTTCGGTATGCCGATCAAGGACCTGAAAGCATGGATTGAAGCTGAGGATCCGAAAGAAAGGGACAAATTCCAGGTAGGGATTCCGATGGACTCTATTGACAACCAGCTTGCCTGGTGGGTTCGTATGGCCCGTTTGACCAACCTGAATGCCGAAGTTGCCATCAAGGGCGACGCTGAAACGGATTACACCTCGGTGAAGAAGATCATGGACCTGCTGCAGGAAAACAAGGTAAATAAATTTAATCTCGTTACCAATCTTCAGAAAGACGAAATCTTGATGAAAGATGTTCCCAAATAAGGAAATGAGATTTTAATCCCTAAATGATAAAACCAGTATGGGTGAAATAATAGTTGAAGAAAAAGGGAAAAAGGGTGGTAAGCGCCAGGCGAAGAAGCACAGCACCCGCATCGACATGACCCCCATGGTCGACCTGATGTGTCTGCTCATTACCTTCTTCATGCTCACTACGGCTTTCAGCAAGCCCAAGGTCATGGTGATTACCATGCCCGAGAAGGACACTCCCGAGGATAAAAACCGTCCGGAAATTCCGAAAAACAGAACGCTGAATATTTTACTTACTGAAGATCACAAGGTGTATTATTATATTGGTATCGCAGATCCTAAAAAACCTGCAGAGATGCCACAACTTGTGAAAACAGATTTCAGCAAAGACGGAATCAGGAAATTCCTGTTGTTAAAGAATAAGGATCTCTTCACAAAGATTGCTGAATACCGAGATAAACGCGTAACCGGTAAAGTGGTTGTTGCGGATACCACGGCTGATAGTGCAATTAAGAAATTTAAAAAGGAGGATCAGAAAGGTCCGATCGTTCTCATCAAGGCTGATGAAAAAGCCAAGTATAAGGACATTGTTGACATCATTGATGAAATGGCCATCTGCAACGTTGCCAGTTATGCCGTGGTTGATTTGACCCCGGTGGAAGTGGACATGTTGAAAAATGCTCCGAAATAACCAGAGATATTGTGTTGAACACGTTAAAAAAATAGTGTATGGCAATTGAAACACAGCATGTAGAACCGCTGGAGGATATTGTTTTCAAGAACAGGAACAAGGAATATGGTTCATATTACCTGCGCAAAAAGTACAGGAAATTTCTGACCATCTCCCTGATCATTGGTTTTGTACTGGTAGGAGTTATTGTGGCCTATCCGCTGATTAATGCCTATATCAACAAGGAGAGGCTGATCAGGGAAAAAGAAAAAGAGGTTGGCGTAACCATCGACAATATCAAGCAGGAAGAAGCGCCTCCCCCTCCCCCTCCACCCCCTCCACCTGAAGCCATGGTTGAGAAAGTCAAATTTACCGCACCTGTCGTTGTAGAAGATACAACCATTGAGGTAAGTATGGCCAACATGGACGATCTGAACAAAAAAGGCAACGTTGAGGCCCCTACAGAAGACATAGTGGTTGACGTAAAGGACGACGGCCCGAAAGTCATTGAGACGCCTGTGCAGCAGGAAATTTTCACCGTTGTTGAAGAACAGCCCGGTTATCCGGGAGGTGAAGAAGCCCGTATCGGTTTCCTCCAGCAGAATATCAAATATCCCGAAGAAGCCAAAGAACTTGGCATCCAGGGTAAGGTGTTTGTAACCTTTGTTGTGGAAGTTGACGGTGCCATCTCCGATGTTCGCGTACTCCGCGGTATCGGCGGCGGATGCGACGAAGAGGCCATACGCGTGGTGAAGTCGATGCCCAAATGGGTTCCCGGCAAGCAGCGTGGTGTGCCTGTGAGGGTACAGTTTAACTTACCGATTAAGTTTACGTTGCAGTAGGGACGTGACGGGTGACGCGTGACGCGTGACAGGTGACGCGTGACAGGTGACAGGTGACGCGTGACAGGTGACGGGTGACGCGTGACGCGTGACAAAAAAAGAGGCTGCCTCAGGAAGGGAGCCTCTTTTTTTGCTTAAAAATGTTTAAAAAATTAAGTTTGACAACGGAATAACGAACGCTACCCACATATAGTGCCTACGGCACAGGTTTAAAATTAGAAATACAACCAATTATAAAATTATACCGGCTCTTACAACGTCTTGAATTTAAAAAAGAACTCCCTTTTCACGCTGCTGGCTCTGATATGCTGGTTGTTTGCTTCCGCCGCAAAGCCGGAAACCGACTCTATTCCGATCATCAGGAAGCTGGTTACGACCAACATCCCCGCAGACGAAAAACTCAGGTTTCTGAACAAACTGTGCGCAAATTACTGGACTGTTGATCCCGATACCGCACTTCTTTTCGGATGGCAGGGATTGCCCCTGTTAAAGGAAAAGGTATCGGCTAAAAATGCCGGCCTTCTGCATTTTGTGTTGGGCATGGCCTGGGAGAACAAGGGGAATTCAGACAGTACGCTGTGGTACCTGAATAAAGCCAAAGACATTCTGCAGGAATGTAAAGACAAGAAGTTTTACTTTCGGGCCATTGAGCAGATCGGCAGTTTATACCGCATCAATGGAAATTATGACACGGCGATTGTCATGATGAACCAGGCGCTGGCGTACTTCAGAAGCACAAAAAATGACTATCAGATCATGTCAACACTGTTTAACATCGGCAGTGTTTACCTCGAGAAAAACCGGTTCAACAAAGCGCTCGAATATTACCTGGCATCGGCAAAGTATGATTCTGTTTTGAAAGATACCACCGCGCTGGCCACACATTATCTGGGGATTGGAAACATTTACTCCAGCCTTGGAAATCTCTTTACACCGTTCAACAAGGAGAGGGCCCGGGAATATTACAGCCTGAGCAGAAGGTATTACCTTGATGCCGGCCGGTTTTTCATGAAGACCTCCTATACAACGGGTCTTTGTTTTACCTCCATGGGGATGCTCTCTTCGTATGTCAACTCAGGCATGCTCAAACAGGCTGATTCATTGCTTGTTGCCGATGCCGGCTGCCTTAACTACGGGGATTCCAGGGTGAGGGTTGGTTTTAAGATTTCGCAGGCTCAATTGTTCCTGGCAAAGGGCAGGAAGCCTGAAGCCCTGGCTATGTTTCAGAATATAGCGGCCTCAAAATCTGACATTCTGATCCTTCCCGAATTTAATGAAGCCCTGCTTTCGCTGGCGGGATTGCTGATGGAAAAGGGTTATAGCGACAGTGCATGGCGGATGGCTGAAAGAAGCCTCAACTGGGCAAGAAAAAGGTCGGTATACCCGCTTGCTGCCACCGCGGCAGGCATGATGGCCGGATGGTATGAACACGACGGCAACCTGGCAAAAGCCCTCGCATTGACCCGGGAGGCAGAAATGTATAATGATTCAATCCTTGCAGAGATTGGCAAAGAGATCTTTGATGAAACGGAAATGAAGTTTAAAAACCAGCTGTTGCAGGCGAAGGTGGTCAGGCTGGAAGATGAACAAAAGATACAGCAATTCAGAAACCTGGTCATTGCCATGGCGGCGGCTATTGCCGGGCTTATCCTGGTACTGGTCATTTCCTGGCTGATCGCCCGCAGCCGGAAAGCCCTGCGCAAACAACGGGAAGCAGAGCATCAGTGGCACCTGGCTGAAAAAGAGAAGGAGCTTACGGAATCGGCGATGGGAAACCTGAACATGGCCATGCAGCTGAAAGAGCAGGAGCTTTTGTACCATACGCTGCAGAATGCCGACCTTTCGGTGCTGAACCGGTCGATCAGGGAAAAACTGATGGACTTTCAACTGCGTTTTCAGAAAAAGAGAGACCAGGAGGCATTCAGCAATGTATTGGGCGAAATTCACCGGGATACGCGCCACGACCCGCTTGGTGAATTTGAGGTCGTGTTTCGCCAGATGCATGGCGATTTTTATGAAAAGCTGCTCACGGCCTGCCCTGATCTGTCGAAGGCGGAACTGCAGGTATGTGCGCTGCTGCGGCTGAATCTCTCTTCAAAGGATATAGCACGCCTTTTAAGCCTGACTGTTGCCTCCGTTGATGTTACCCGCTCTCACATCCGGAAAAAGCTCAACCTGGATCAGAACCAGAATCTTTCGGCCTGCCTGATGAAATTGTAATGCTTTTCCTGCCGTCAGCGGTCCTTCCTTCCATTAAATATATCTTAATAAATGCTGCATCCTGCAGCAATTCAACAGGTTATGTCGATATGTTTTGAACCGGCAGACGAACCTGCCCTGGATTTGATACAATAGTGTGCACAAAATCAGGCACATACACCTATAGATTAAGATAGTCATAAGGTATTCATTTTGGGTAAACGGCCTGTTTACCCTGGTTTCCCTGGTTGTTAGGTTTCCATGAATCATATGTGCCAAATGGGGGAAAGTCACCCCGGTATTTACTGATAGATACAATAGCAAAATAACAGTACTTCGTAACAGGATAAAGATCAACCAATTACGCAGAAAATCCATGTTGTTGTTAAGGAAAGTAAGCTGTGTCGTTCACTGTTTCATCATAAAAACGCGCAGCGCATTTTCACGTAATTAAGCGAAAACGAGGAGTGGTTTTACGTGTTTTTCCAATCGGTGCCTGTTACGGTTACCCGGGATCATATTAGCAAAGAGCTTGTTATGTGCACAAAATGAAACGATTAGTCTGCAAAAACTTTAAGTGTTTGATTATCAATATGCATTCGGCACGGAGTTTGCATTGACCACCATTCCTACTATAAACCAGCCACATCGTGTTGTTCCCCTGATGGGTGTGAGAAACAAACCACGATGCCAAAAATAAAAGACGATCGACAGATCATAAGATAGAAAATCAAACCATAACCGGTCCGGAACGAAAGCCCAGAGCGGAGTTTGATTTTACAAAGTGATTCATTGTTTTACCCTTTTCATTCCTCCCCCAAAAGAATGTTGAGGGCGTGGTGTCGCTACCACGTATGGTCGTTTATTCTGAAATTCAACATATATCAGCACAGTATTATTAAGCAAATCATAAAACGCTATATTATGAAAGCAAATTTTACGCTCTTTACGAAAAGGAATCTGGTGGTTTTCGTCACGGTTTTGGTGGCGGTGATGGTTTCTGTTGTTGCAAATGCACAAAAATATGCAGTTGCTGATGGTAACTGGGACGACCCGAATACGTGGGCTTCAACCTCCCAGGGAACACCAGGTGCAGGAGTGCCGACTGCCTCGGATGCAGTAACGATTGAGAATGGCTGGACCGTTCATGTGAATGTTACGAATGCAGTTTGCAACAGTATGCAGATCGGGGATTTCTGGGCAGGATACCTGGTATTCGATGCAGGCTCAGTGCTCACCGTTTCAGGCTCCATCAATATGGGTGTTGGAGTTGATTTTTGCGAGGGATACCTGAATTTCCTGAATGGGGGGCATCTAAAACTTGGTGGTGCACTTACAATAACAGGAAGTCTGGGAGGTTTTGAACCCGGATTAGGTACCATTGAATATAACGGGAGCGGAGCACAGACCGTAGCAACGGATACTGATCTTGGGGTTTACAATAGTCTGATTCTTTCAGGATCCGGGCTAAAGACTACTGCAACTGTTTCGGTAAGTGGCATTTTATCAATGGAGGGGACTGCTACGGCATCGGATGCCATAACAGCGGGTTCAAATGCAACGCTGCAATATAAAGGCTCTTCGTCGCAAATTACAGGCCCAGAATGGGGTGAAGACGCTGGTGGCGAAAGAACCTTCGGGGGAACAGGCGGTGTTATAATCGACAATGGGAATGGAGTGACCCTCGGATCCAATTGTAAAATTGCAAAAACGCTTACACTTACCAGCGGGAATTTCAACCTTGATACATATTCTCTTTCTTTACTGGGAGGACCGATTGCCGGTACTTCTACAAACCTCATTACAACTTCGTCATCATCCTTGAAATTCATCAGTAATGAAGCGGGGTTATTTGTTCCCAGCAGTGTGTCGAACCTCAATATTTTGCAGGTGATCAGTTCTTCTGGCATCACACTCAACAGCGATGTCTACTGCGCCACGCTCGACCTGATCGGGATGGTAACAACCGGGTCTTTTGTTATTAATTGCGATTTAGTAAGCGGAGCCCCCGGATCTCTTAATTATGTTTACGGGAATGTACGCCACAATTTTACAACAGCAGGAGGATCGTTCAACTTCCCGGTAGGAGATGCCTCTAATTACACACCTGTAAATGTGAATTTTACTTCCGTATCGTCAGGTGGGAATTTGACGGTATTCACAACCCCCGGATTGCACCCGAACAGTTCAACATCCGGCCTGAAGACGGGGAAAATAGTTACCCGATATTACACGATCACCAACAGCGGGATCGTATTCTCTACCTATGCAGCTGAATTCACATTTGTGGCCGGTGATATCCCGTCGGGGGCCATCACAAGCAATTTTGTAGTCAGGCGGTATTCAGCTGGCTGGACAGCACCAACGACGTCGGCACGGAATGCATTTTCAACGAGGGCAATTGGAATGACATCGTTCAGTGATTATATTATTGGAGAAGGGCAACCAGACGCATCGATCTCGACACTCACACCAACTTCCGCAACTATTACTGCCAATGGAACCAGTACGCAGAAACTTACAGTGACAGCCAAGGATGTCAACGGCAACAACATCGGGGGTGGTGGTGCGACGGTAACCATCACCAGGCTTTCCGGTACGGGAACCATCGGTGCTGTTACGGATGTTGGTGACGGCACCTACACAGCCATTGTTACCTCACCGACAACAGTTGGCAGTGGCACATTCGTAGCGACCCTGGACGGTTCACCGGTCAAGAGTGGCACGGCATCCCAGACTCAATCGGTTATAACGTATATTGCCGGTCCACCAAGCGGTTCAAAATCGACCCTAACTCCAACCAGCGTCACTATCATCGGGAACGGCACCTGTACGCAGATGCTGACCGTGACAGCCAAGGATGCAAACAATAACACCATCACCACCGGTGGTGCGACTGTTGCTTTCTTCAGACAATCGGGAACTGGAACAGTCAGTACAACGACGGATAACGGAAACGGCACCTATACTGCCCTGGTTACGGCTCCTTCAGCATCGGGATCGGGGGTCTTTTATGCTAAGATCAACGGGCAAAATGTGCAGAGCGGTTTGGGATCAACCACGTTGTCAACCATAACTTATCAGGTTGCTGCTGCCGGTGCCGACCAGGCCCAGTGCAACAACAGCACCTTCACGCTGGCGGGCAACGCGGCGGCTTCGCCGGGTACCGGTACGTGGACCATCGTGAGCGGTCCAGGGTCGATAACCTCGCCGAACAGCGCCACCTCGACGGTGACCGGTGTTACGGCAGGGGGTACAACGACTCTTCGCTGGACAATTGTAAACAACGGTTGCACCACCTCTGACGATGTGGTTATCACCAACGCGCCGGCTTCAAGTGCCGGTACCGATATTACCCAGTGCAACAACAGTACCTTTACCATGGCGGGGAACACCGCTACGCCGGGAACAGGGACATGGACGAAAATCAGCGGCAACGGAACCATCACAAGCGCCAACTCGCCAACCACGACGGTGACAGGGGTGACGGCTGGCAGCACCACGGTGCTTCGCTGGACCATCGTCAACGGTTCGTGCAATACCATCGACGAAGTGACCATCACCAATGCGCCGGCAGCGGCGGCGGGGGCCGACCAGTACCTGTGCGACAACACAACCAGTTTCACACTGGCGGGCAACACAGCCACCCCCGGTACCGGTACCTGGACCAAGATCAGCGGCGACGGAACGATCACTTCTCCCAATTCGGCAACTTCAGAAGTAACAGGTGTTACTGTTGGCACCAGCACCGTTTTGCGCTGGACGATTGTCAACGGAGGATGCAGCACTTTTGATGAAGTTACCTTATTTAATGCACCCACCGCAGATGCCGGTGTCGACCAGTATCATTGTAATAATACAACCAGCTTTACCCTGGCTGGCAATGCTGCCACACCGGGAGTGGGCACCTGGACAAAAATAAGCGGAGACGGCACCATCACTGATCTCCATTCAGAAACAACTACAGTTACAGGCGTTACGATCGGAACCACCACGGTGATGCGCTGGACGGTTGTAAACGGAGGCTGCACCACTTTTGATGAAGTTACCCTCACCAATGCACCGGCAGCCAATGCAGGAACAGACCAGTACCATTGTGACAACCTGACCACATTCACCCTGGCGGGCAATGCAGCCACACCGGGTGTAGGCACCTGGACCATCGTGACCGGATTCGGATCCATCACGACACCCAATTCTGAAACAACAACCGTTACCGGTGTACAGGTCGGAACGACCGTCGTATTGCGCTGGACCATCGTGACCGACGGGTGCAGCAGCTCTGACGATGTCACCCTCACCAATGCACCGATTGCATCAGCAGGACTCGACCAGGCTCATTGCAACGATGCTAACTTTACCCTTGTCGGAAATCCGGCCACTCCGGGAACCGGAACATGGACATTGGAATCCGGTACCGCAACGATCACCGATGCCAGCCTTTACAATACTGCAGTAACAGTTGCCACCGGTAACACAGCCACACTGCGCTGGACCATTGTCAACAGCAGTTGTACAACCTTTGATGAGGTAACCCTGAGCAATGCTCCCGCCGCTGCGGCAGGAGCCGACCAGGCACAGTGCAACAACAGCAGCTTTACCCTTGCCGGAAATGCAGCAGCACCCGGAACAGGAACCTGGACCATCATCAGCGGTCCGGGGACAATATCATCTGATCATTCAGCAATCTCTGGTGTAACAGGTGTAACAGCCGGAGGTACGACTGTTTTGCGCTGGACCATTGTGAACGGAACCTGCGAAACCTATGACGAAGTGACCCTCACCAACGCCCCTGCAGCCGCAGCCGGTGCCGATCAAAACCATTGTGACAACACAACGATCTTCACCCTGGCGGGCAATGCCGCCTCTCCGGGGGTGGGAACCTGGACAAAGATCAGTGGACCAGGAAGCATTACTTCATTAAATTCAGCAACATCTACGGTTACAGGCGTAACCGTTGGTGGAACAACGGTTTTGCGTTGGACGATCGTAAACGGAACCTGCAACACCTTTGATGAAGTTACCTTATATAATGCACCGGTTGCCGATGCCGGGTCAGATCAAAATCATTGCGACAACACCACCACATTTACCCTTGCCGGAAATACGGCCACACCGGGAACCGGAACATGGACCATTGTAAGTGGCCCCGGTTCAATTACTTCCCCGAACTCACCCACATCAACCGTTACCGGTGTAACCGTAGGCGGAACCACCGTGATGCGCTGGACAGTGGTTACAGGAACATGCAGTACTTTTGATGAAGTTACCTTATATAATGCACCAACAGCTGCAGCCGGATCAGATCAGTTCCACTGCGATAATACAACGACATTTACGCTGGCAGGTAATACAGCAACTCCGGGAACAGGAACATGGACTATTGTCACCGGTTCAGGATCCATCACCTCTCCGAACTCTCCCACCTCCACAGTGACAGGCGTTCCGGTCGGCACAACAACCGTGATGCGCTGGACCATCGTGAATGGCGGTTGCAATACATCCGATGATGTAACCCTTACCAATGCACCAACCGCAGCTGCAGGAGCTGACCAGGCTCATTGCAACGATGAAAACTTTACCCTTGCCGGTAATGCTGCAACTCCGGGAACAGGAACCTGGACACTGGAATCAGGAACAGCCTCGATTACTGATGCAAGTTTATACAATACCACAGTCACCGTTACTGCCGGTCATACTGCCACTCTGCGCTGGACCATCGTTAACAACAGTTGCAGCACATTCGACGAAGTAACCCTTACCAATGCACCAGCCGCAGCAGCAGGCTCTGACCAGGCACAGTGCAACAACAGCACATTCACCCTGGCAGGCAATGCAGCCACCCCGGGAACAGGAACATGGACCATCATCAGCGGTCCCGGATCAATCACAGCTTTGAATTCTGCAACCTCTACCGTAACAGGCGTGACAGCCGGAGGTACGACCGTTTTGCGCTGGACTATTGTCAATGGATCCTGCGAAACCTATGATGAAGTAACCCTGACAAACGCCCCTGCATCTGCAGCCGGCGATGATCAGTATCATTGCGATAATACTACAACATTCACCCTGGCCGGCAACACAGCCTCTCCGGGAACCGGAACATGGATCATCGTAAGTGGTCCGGGTTCAATCACCACACCAAACTCTCCAACATCAACAGTAACGGGCGTAACCGTAGGCGGAACCACCGTCATGCGCTGGACCGTGGTAAACGGATCATGCAATACCACCGATGATGTTACCTTATATAATGCACCCACTGCAGCAGCCGGCAATGACCAGTATCATTGTGACAATTTAACCACTTTCACCCTTGCGGGCAATGCAGCAACACCGGGAACAGGAACCTGGACAAAGATCAGCGGACCTGGAACAATCACATCCCTGAATTCAGCAACATCAACAGTAACAGGTGTAACTGTGGGCGGAACAACTGTACTGCGCTGGACCATCGTTAATGGCAGCTGCAGCACATTTGATGAAGTTAGCTTATATAATGCCCCTGTAGCAGCAGCCGGTGCCGATCAGAATCATTGCGACAACTCTACCACCTTTACCCTTGCCGGCAATGCAGCCACTCCGGGAACAGGAACATGGACTATCGTAACGGGATCAGGAACAATTACCTCGGCAAATTCTGCAACTTCAACAGTAACCGGTGTTCCGGTTGGAACATCCATTACTTTAAAGTGGACCATTGTAAACGGAACCTGCAACACTTTCGATGAAGTTACCTTATATAATGCACCCGCAGCCAATGCAGGTGCCGACCAGGATCATTGCGACGGACTGACAACTTTTACCCTAGGCGGTAACGCCGCTACCCCGGGAACCGGGACATGGACCAAGATCAGCGGACCGGGTTCCATCACGGATATCAATTTAGCTACATCTACTGTGACCGGCGTAACTGTTGGAGGCACTACGGTTCTTCGCTGGACCATCGTGAACGGATTATGCAGTTCCTTTGATGATGTCACCTTATATAATGCACCTGTTGCAGCAGCCGGTGCTGACCAGTATCAATGCACCAATTCAACAACATTCACCCTTGCTGGAAACACTGCCACCCCGGGAACCGGAACATGGACGATCATCAGCGGCGACGGAACAGTCACCTCAGAAAACTCACCAACCTCAACGGTGACAGGCGTGACAGTGGGAACCGTCACCGTATTGCGCTGGACCATTGTGAACGGAACATGCAACACCTATGACGATGTGACCCTCACCAACGCACCGGCTGCCAATGCCGGTACAAACCAGTACCATTGCGACAATTCCACATCGTTTACCCTGGCCGGTAATGCAGCCACACCTGGAACTGGCACCTGGACGAAGATCAGCGGAACAGGTACCATTACCTCCGAAAATTCAGAAACCTCCACTGTAACCGACGTTCCTGTCGGCACCTCAGTTGTCATGCGCTGGACCATTGTAAACGGAACATGCAGCAGCTTCGATGAAGTGACACTATACAATGCACCCGTTGCAGACGCCGGAGCAGATCAGAATCATTGTGACAACAGCACCACCTTTACCCTTGCAGGCAATGCAGCCACCCCTGGAACCGGTACATGGACCAAGATCAGCGGACCGGGAACCATCACGTCATTAAATTCAGCTACTTCAACAGTAACAGGTGTAACCGTTGGTGGCACGACTGTTCTTCGCTGGACCATCGTGAACGGAACCTGCAGCAGTTACGATGAAGTTACCTTATATAATGCACCGGCAGCTGCAGCCGGAACAGACCAGAACCATTGCGACAATTCAACAACATTTACCCTGGCCGGCAACGCAGCCGCCCCGGGAACCGGTACATGGACCATTGTGACCGGTACAGGAACCATAACATCAGCGAATTCTGAAACCTCCACAGTGACAGGCGTACCGGTGGGATCAACCCTGGTGCTTCGCTGGACCATTGTGAACGGACTGTGCAGCAGCTTTGATGATATTACATTAAATAATGCACCTGCAGCCGCAGCAGGGTCAGACCAGAACCATTGCGACAATACAACGACATTTACCCTGGCCGGCAACGCAGCCACCCCTGGAACCGGCACATGGACCAAGATCAGCGGTCCGGGCTCCATCACGGATATCAACTTAGCCACCACAACGGTTACAGGCGTTACAGTCGGTGGAACAACCGTTATGCGCTGGACCATCGTAAACGGCACCTGCAGCAGTTTCGATGACGTTACTTTATACAATGCACCAATCGCCGCAGCAGGGTCAGACCAGAATCATTGCGACGGTCTTACGACATTTACCCTGGCGGGCAATACCGCCACCCCGGGAACCGGAACATGGACGATCATCAGCGGACCCGGTTCAATTACCTCACCGAATTCACCGACATCAACGGTCACAGGATTAACCGTAGGATACACCACCGTACTCCGGTGGACAATCGTTAACGGCACATGCAACACCTATGATGATGTTACCTTATATAATGCGCCGGTTGCCGCAGCGGGTGGCGATCAGTATCACTGCGACAACACCACCACATTCACCCTGGCCTGCAATGCAGCCACACCAGGTACGGGAACATGGACAATTATCACCGGCCCCGGATCCATAACAGATATTAATTCTCCCACATCAACAGTTACAGGTGTAACAGTAGGAGGGACAACCACACTTCGCTGGACCATTGTGAACGGCACATGCAACACCTATGATGATGTTATCTTATATAATGCTCCGGTAGCCGCAGCAGGCGACGACCAGAATCATTGTGACGGGCTTACCTCCTTCACGCTGGAGGGCAACACAGCTGCTCCGGGAACAGGAACCTGGACCAAGATCAGCGGTACAGCAACCATTACATCATTACATTCAGCAACATCTGGTGTTACTGGAGTTCCCGTCGGATCGACGGCAGTACTTCGCTGGACCATTGTGAACGGAACATGTGAAACCTATGATGAAGTTACCTTATATAATGCACCGGTTGCCGCAGCGGGCGCCGATCAGTATCATTGCGATGGCCTTACCACCTTTACGATGGCCGGCAATGCAGCAACACCGGGAACAGGTACTTGGACCAAGATCAGCGGACCAGGAACCATCACAACGGCGAATTCAGAATCAACAACGATAACCGATGTCCCTGCTGGTTCAACCACTGTACTGCGCTGGACTATTGTTAACGGCACATGCAACACCTTCGATGAAGTTACCTTATATAATGCACCGGTAGCAGCAGCGGGAGTTGATCAGTATCATTGCGACGGCCTTACGACCTTTACCCTGGCAGGCAATGCAGCTACACCAGGCACCGGCACCTGGACAAAGATCAGCGGAACAGGTACCATTACAGATCTCAATTCAGCCACATCAACGGTTACGGGAGTTCCCGTGGGATCAACGGTTGTAATGCGCTGGACCATTGTGAACAATACATGCAGTTCCTTCGATGAAGTTACCTTATATAATGCACCTGTTGCAGCGGCGGGAGCCGACCAGAATCATTGCGACAATACTACCTCATTTACCCTTGCCGGTAATGCAGCCACACCGGGAACGGGAACCTGGACAATCACCAGCGGGCCCGGATCGATTACTGCATTAAATTCGGCTACATCCACCGTGACGGGTGTTACGGTAGGCGGAACGACAGTTCTCCGCTGGACCATTGTCAACAGTTCATGCAATACCTTTGATGAAGTCACCTTATACAATGCACCAAAAGCAGCCGCAGGTGATGATCAGTACCATTGCGACAATGCAACTACTTTTACCCTTGCCGGCAATACAGCCACACCGGGCACCGGCACATGGACCAAGATCAGCGGGCCGGGAACCATCACCTCTCTGAATTCACCCACAACCTCAGTTACAGACGTCACCGTTGGCGGAACGACAGTTCTCCGCTGGACCATTGTGAACGGCACCTGCAGCAGTTATGATGATGTGACCCTGTACAACGCACCGATGGCAGCAGCAGGAGTTGACCAGGCTCATTGCAACGATGCCAGCTTTACCCTCGCAGGGAATGAACCTGCACCGGGCACAGGAACCTGGACAGTTGAAACAGGCACGGCGTCCATTACCAATGCAAATCTTTATAACACGACAGTCAGTGTTACCGCCGGAGTTACGGCCGTACTTCGCTGGACGATTGTGAACAATACATGCAGCACCTATGATGAAGTTACGCTGACCAATGCACCCGCAGCAGCAGCAGGCACCGATCAGTTTAACTGCGACAACAGCACCTTTACCCTGGCAGGAAATGCCGCGGCACCCGGAACAGGAACCTGGACGAAGATCAGCGGACCTGGTGCAATTACCAGCTTAAACTCTGCAACTTCAACAGTTACAGGGGTAACCTCCTACGGAATAACCGTATTGCGCTGGACCATTGTGAATGGTTCCTGCAACACCTTTGATGAAGTAACACTCACCAACTACCCGACTGCAGTCATCAACAGTGCATCGACACAAACCCGCTGCAGCGGTACGGAATACATCTATACTGCCACCAGTGCCACTATTCCCGCTCCGACGTTTACATGGAGCAGGGACGCTGTTTCAGGGATCACCCCGACGACAGGATCCGGTTCCAGTGCAACGATTACAGAAACACTTGTGAATTCAACCAACAGTCCGGTTGTTGTGCATTATTTGATAACGCCTTCGATTAATGGTTGTAATGGGACTGTGTTTGATTTTGTGGTGACGGTGAATCCGACGCCGGCCATCACGGCGATGACCAATACGATTTGCGGCAGTGCGTCCTTTACGGCATCTCCGGTTAATAATACGAATGGTATTGTACCATCGGGTACGACCTACACATGGGGTGACCCGGTATT
>CAJBYO010000098.1 GCA_903959905.1 uncultured Bacteroidales bacterium | reverse complement strand
TCAGAATAATGTTCTGACCACCGGCGCAAAGATCGACAGCAGCTCGATCTACATTTCCAGGAAAGAAACGCATATCCGGGAATCCCGGATTGAGTCCAGGACAATCGAAAAGCCGGTGTATAAAGTCACCGGTATTCAGAACTTCCTGATTTGGTCGGGAGGAATTGCCTGGGCGATCATTGTCGTTCTGGTTGCAATAAAACTGATCCGTTTCTATTTCAAAAGGAAATTGCTGCCATGAACCATGTTGAAATAGATGGTAAAACATATTTCATGCCTTCCGACTGGAACGAGCTGACAAAAAAACAGATTTTGTTTGTAAGTCGTCTGTTTCAGGGACAACTTACCTTGATGGATTTTAAGCTCAGGGTGCTTTTAAAATTCCTTTCGATCCGGCAGAAAGTAATGAAGCGCATTGACCATGAAGATGTTTATTTCCTATGCGAAAGCCTGGATTTCCTATTCAAGGAGGTCTCTCTGACTAAAAACCTTCTTCCTGTTGTGCGAAACGGCAGAAGAAAATACCTTGGTCCGGCGGATTCCATGATGAACTGCACCTTTGGGGAATTCACCATGGCCAATTCCCTGCTCGATTCCTTTTCAAAAACCAATGAGCAAAAGTATCTCGATGAAATGGTGGCAGTTTTTTACCGGCCAAGGAAATGTTTTTGGTTTATCCGGAAGGGCTTTTCCGATAATCAGGATCCCCGGAAAAAGTTTGTCAACCGATCACTGAAGCGCCGTTGTCAAAGCATAGCCAGACTGGATTATGAAGTCAAGTACACAATATTCCTTTTCTTTTCCGGTGTTTTGAATTCATTGCCGAAGTTGTACCCTTATGTTTATGAGCAACAAGGAGGCACCGGCAGCGAAGATAATGGCTGGACATCGCTCATCATCTCCCTTGCCGATGGCAAGACTGATGATAAAAGCCTTGAAACCGTAATGAATTCAAACCTCTACAACGTGTTCATCGGGCTAAACAAGAAAGCAAAAGAGTATCACGAGTATATGCATAAGATCGATTCCTATGACCGACATTAACAGCTACGTTGAATATTTCCGCACCATTGCCAGGGAACATAAGGAAATAAATGATTTCTACATGATGGATATCAACGAGCCACTGGCTGCCCTGCGGTCAAATATCAAATACCCAGCACTGATCCTGACCAGCCTTTCCGGCAATTTTGAGGCATCAAATCTGGATAATATCCTGGATTTGATCAATGGTGGGTTCCTGATCATCGGCCACCTCGATCAGATCGATGATTTTTCCGGTGAGATGCAGCTTGTCTCAAAGATGAAGCAGATAGGAATTGATATCATTGCCAGGATGTTGCATGATTATTTGAAATGTGAACTTCTTGCCATGAAAGCCATCCCTGGGTTTAATATCAATTCGGTGAGTTATGAGATGCTGGGGCCTGTGTTTGATAATGACTTTGGAATGATGTATTCATTTAAACTCCAGTGTGATCTTGAGTTGGATTTTTGCCCGTCCAAATGGGAAATATCTTAGGAATTTCCCTGCATTAATCCAATTTTCACTCTAGGGGTAATTTATTACTTCTTCGCAATTAGTTTAATGAGAATACTTCCTGGCTTTATGTCGTATATTTGTCCTTGGTTTGATTTTACAAACCGCCTGCAAACTCATTTATCGTTCTTAAACATATTCAAAATATTGCGTTGCTAATATTTCTCTCATAGAAAACTGCCAATTTTTTAAACTCAGAGAAATAGTTTCAGTGAGCGCACCCAACGGGTGTGTTCCTTTTGCTATTTCAGTTGAGTTGGGTGCTTGGCAGTACCTCTATGATCTGATTTTTGCTGAGGTTCACGCCCTTTTTTATTCACAGAAGTGCTTTCTATTCAAATCAGCCCAAAATTAATCTTTAATTACAAGTATTTCAATGCACAGCTATGATTTCACATCCGTTTTTTTGAATTATAGCCTACCTTTACAAAACTTACCTGTATCTTGAACAGGTATATGTTGCAAATACCATTCCCCATGAACACTCGCAAAAAAGCATCCGCCGAATCCGCCAAAGTAAAATCCACTTCTAATACCGAAATTGATCAATTCCCCATTGCAGGCATCGGAGCCTCGGCTGGCGGGCTCGAAGCATTGGAACAGTTCTTTGCACATATGCCTAAGGAATGCGGCATGGGGTTCGTAGTGATCCAGCATCTCGACCCGACCCATGTTGGCATCATGCCCGAACTCCTGCAACGGATTACCCCCCTGAAGGTATACCAGGCCACCGATGGAGTAAATGTGAGGCCCAACTGCGTGTATGTGATTCCCCCCAACAAAAGTCTCTCGATCCTCAATGGCGCATTGCATCTGTTCGAACCGACAGAAACAAGGGGTTTACGTTTACCTGTTGATATTTTCTTCCGTTCGCTGGCCGACGACAGGCAGGAAAAGAGCATCGGAATCATCCTGTCGGGAATGGGCTCCGATGGAAGCCTGGGTGTAAAAGCCATTAAGGAAAAAAACGGTGTTGTACTGGTTCAGAATCCCGCTTCTGCCAAATTCGATGGCATGCCACGCAGTGCTGTTGAAGCTGTGATTGCTGATATTGTTTCACCGGCTGATGAATTGCCCGGGAAACTAATCGATTTTCTGAAGTATATCCCTGCGGTAAAAACAGAAACGATCATTGATCCAAAGACTAAAACAAACCTTGAAAAAATTGTCATCCTGCTTCGTGAACAAACGGGGCACGATTTTTCCTTGTATAAAAAAAACACATTGTTCCGGCGTATCGAAAGGCGCAAGGGAGTCCATCAGATCGACAAATTACAGAATTATGTCCGCTTCTGCCAGGAAAACCCCAAGGAGGTTGAAATACTTTTTAAAGAGTTGCTGATTGGTGTTACCAACTTTTTCCGGGATCCACTCGTTTGGGAGGAACTCAAAAACAAGGTTCTTCCCGACCTGGTCGATGAAGCTCCTTACAATCTATTACTACGGGCTTGGATACCTGGCTGCTCCACCGGCGAAGAAGCCTATACCCTTGCCATGATTTTCCAGGAAACAATGGACAATTTAAAAACCGGGAAAAATATAACCCTGCAGATATTTGCCACAGATCTCGACCATGATGCCATTGATAAAGCCCGTCGGGGTGTGTACTTGTCAAATATCGTCAATGATGTATCGCCCGATCGGATGGCCAGGTTTTTTACTGTTGAACCGGATGGCTTTAAGGTGAAAACCCTGATCCGCGAAATGGTAATATTTGCTCCCCAAAATGTAATAAAGGATCCGCCTTTTACCAAGCTTGATTTTCTATCGTGTCGCAACATGCTTATTTACATGGAGCCCGAACTGCAGAAAAAAATGACAGAACTCTTTTATTACAGTTTGAAACCTGGCGGGATCATGCTGCTGGGCACTGCAGAAACACTCGGATTTCAGAACGCAGGGTTCAAGGCCCTGGACAATAAACTAAAACTTTTTAAACGTGATACGATATTCCCGGGACCTGAACTCAGTGCATTCCCAAGTTCATTTTCTCATGGAAAATCAAGGATACCAGAAAAATTGAAAACACCACAAGCGACTGAAAACATTCAGAGCCTGGCCGACCAGGTCTTACTTCAAACCTATGCACCTGCAAGCATACTGGTAAATGACCAGGGCGATATTATGTACATGACCGGACGCATCGGCAAATATCTTGAACCCGTGGCCGGCAAAGCAAACTATAATATTTTCGTGATGGCGCGCGAAGGTTTGCGGAACGACTTGACGGGCGCTTTTCGCAAAGCACTGCAAAGTTTTGACCCGGTACTGATGCGCAATGCAAGAGTGGGTACCAACGGGGGGACAATATACGTCGATGTCACTTTTCAATGTCTCACTAAACCGGAAACGTTAAAAGGTCTGGTCATGATCGTTTTTACAGATGTGCCTGGGCCGGTTGAAAATGAAAAGGGCGAGCTGAAAAAAAGAACACGAAAATCGACTGGTCTTGTAGAAGCACTGGAGCTTGAATTGCAACGAAAGAATGAGGATTTGCAGGGTACCCGTGAAGAGATGCAAACCTCGCAGGAAGAACTTAAGTCGACCAATGAGGAGTTGCAATCAACCAACGAAGAGCTTCAGTCAACCAACGAAGAGCTTACCACATCAAAGGAGGAGATGCAAAGCCTCAACGAGGAGTTGCAAACGGTTAACATTGAACTTCAGAGCAAGGTTGCCGACCTTTTGAGAGCAACCGACGACATGAGCAACCTGCTGAACAACACAGGAATTGCCACCTTGTTCCTTGACAGGGATCTGAACATCCGCAGATTCACTGATTCGGTAACCAAAATATTCAAACTGCGGCCTGGTGATGTCGGCAGACCATTTACCGACCAGGTTTCCGAATTGATATACCCTCAAATAGGAACACATTGCAGGGAGGTTCTCAAAACCCTTACGTCGGTCGAAGCCCCAATCGCAACAAATGACGGGAGATGGTTCAACGTAAGGATTCTGCCTTATCGCACATTAGACGACCATATTGACGGACTCGTTTTGACATTCGTGGACATTACCACAGCCAAACGCGCCGAAGATGAGCTGGCCATTTCAGAAACCAGCTTTCGCCGCTTATTTGAATCGGCAAAAGACGGAATCCTGATCCTCGATGCAGGAACAGGGAAGATCAAAAATGTGAATCCATTTTTGGTTGAGATGCTGGGCTATTCAAAAGAACAATTTCTCGAAAAAGCAATCTGGGAAATAGGATTTTTTAAAGATATCATTGCGAATAAAGCAAAATTCCTGGAATTGCAGCAAAAGGAACTTGTCAGGTATGAGAATTTACCGCTTGAAACGGCAAAAGGGAGCAGGATCAATGTTGAGTTTGTAAGCAATGTCTACCTGGTGGCGAACGTAAAAGTAATTCAATGCTTTGTTCGCGAAAATTCAAAGCTTCATGAAAAAGAACGCCACGGAAACAATAATAAAGGGTAATGAATTGAAAAACTTCAACCATAGAAAAACAAAGTTAAACCTTCATAATAGGCTCAATTATGAAAAATTCAAACAATAAATCAGAAGCTGAAACCCTTCGACAAAAAGCAGAAGAACTGCTTAAAGGAAAATCATCTAGACCAGGTTTGCCTCAATCTGACATCGATGCATTGAAACTCATTCATGAGCTCGAAGTGCACCAGGTCGAGCTCGAAATCCAGAATGAGGAACTAAGGCTCACAAGAACTGCTGCCCAGGATGCGGCTGAAAAATACACGGAACTTTACGATTTCGCTCCTTCGGGTTATTTTTCAATTTCGAAAAAGGGTGAGATCATAGATTTAAATATAACTGCGGCAAAAATGCTTGGTGATGAACGCTTGCATTTAAAAAACAGTCTCTTCAATGGATATGTTTCCGCGGATACCCGATCCATCTTTACTGCTTTTCTTGAGAAAGTCTTTGACAACCAATTCTCGGAAATTTGCGAGATAAAACTGAATGTGAAGGGTGCATCCCCAATGTATGTTCACCTTTCGGGCATCAGGTCTGAAGATACAGATTTATGTCTGCTGACCGCAACCGATATTACCCGACGCAAATTGCTTGAAGAAGAATTAAAAACAAGCAAGGCATTGCTCGTTGAAACAGAGAAGACAGGTCAGATTGGCGGGTGGTCATTTGATATTGAAACCTTTGAACAAACCTGGACAGAAGAGACATTTTGTATTCTTGAAATTGATACTTCAAAAGAGGCTCCAAGAGTACCTGAAGGAGTTAGTTTTATTCGTCCTGCATATCTTCCTGCGGCACAGGAGGCCATTAAAAGGGCCATTGAATACGGTGAACCCTATGATCAGGAATGGGAAGTGATAACAGCGAAAGGAAATATCCGATGGGTACATTCCATCGCAAAAGCGGTTAGGGAAAACGGGAAAATTATTAGGATTACAGGGTCTTTCCAGGATATTACTAAACGCAAGGAGGTGGAAAGAAAACTGAAGGAAAGCGCAGATCTGTACAAGTTACTGTTTGAAAATGCCAATGCTGCGATAAGCATTTATAATAGAAAGTTCCAGATTGTAATGACCAATAAAACCAATGCCGATTTGATGGGAGTAACTGTTCCGGATCTTATCGGAAAATCTCTGTTTGAGTTATTTCCTGATGTTGGAAAAATCCATGAAGCCCGATTTAATGAAATTATCAAGTCTAAACACGGAGGAATGTTCGAAGATGCTTTCAATTTGCCGGATGGATCTACTAAATGGTTTTCTTCTATTATTATGCCTGTAACTGATTCGGAGAATTCAGTATCCGGTGTACAAGTCGTTGCATTTAATATTACTGCTCGCAAGGAGGCAGAATCAAAAATTCTAGAATTAAACCGGGATCTTGAGCTTCGTGTTAAACAACGAACGGCAGAGCTTGAAGAAGCCAATAAGGAACTTGAAGCATTCTCTTATTCCATTTCCCACGATCTTCATGCTCCTTTGAGACATATCCGGGGATTTATCGATCTCTTGTTGGAGGAATCACCAACCGGACAAATGACTGAGGATGCCAAGGGATACCTGGAAGTTATTTCATCTTCGGCTGGAGAAATGGACCGGCTGATCGATGCAATTCTTTCATTTTCAAGGTTGGGAAAATCAGAGATAAGAAAAACGATGATCAATTCCTTTGAGATGGTTCAAGGGGTGGTAACATTTTTTGATTCCGAGGTGCAAAAAAGAAAAATCACCATTCGTGTTGAAACCCTTCCTGAGGTAAACTGTGATGAAGAACTTATAAAGCAAGTATGGACAAACGTGATATCGAATGCTATTAAATATACGGGTAAAAAGACGGAAGCAATAATTGATATCGGGAGTGTTTCAGGTAATACCGAAACGACATTTTTTATCAAAGACAACGGAGCCGGTTTTAGCAATAAGGATGCCGGAAAACTGTTTGGTGTATTCAAACGGTTGCACAAATCGAGCGATTTTGAAGGAACCGGTATAGGCCTGGCCATTGTCAACCGGATTATAACCCGTCACGGAGGCCGATGTTGGGCGGAAGGTGAACCTGGGGTCGGAGCCACATTTTATTTTAGTTTACCGAAATGAAAAAACAAGAATTACGTACAAATGAATCAACCGGCCTTCGCAAAAAAGCCGAAGAGTTGCTGAAACAGAAACTTTCGAAAACTGATCGCCAGCTTTCCGAAACAGATACCCTGAAGCTCTTGCATGAGTTGGATGTTCACCAGATCGAGTTGAAATTACAAAACGATGAACTTTTCATTTCTAACGCAAAGTCAGAAACATCCGCCTGGAAATACATGGAATTATACGATTTTGCTCCAACCGGTTACTTTTCACTATCCAAAGACGGAAGAATCATTGAACTAAACCTGGCTGCAGCGGAAATGATTGGGAAAGAGCGCTCCCAGCTCATCAACCGCCTGTTTGGTTCGTATGTCTCAGAAAATACAAAGCAAAACTTCAACCTGTTTTTTAACAAAATATTTACCAGCAAAGCGAAAGAAACAACTGAGTTGGATCTTTCTGGAAATATGGCCGTACAAATGCCGGTTCTCCTAACCGGTATTGCATCAGGAAATGGTGAACAATGTAGCATAACCATGGTCAATATAACTGAAAGGAAACTTTCTGAAAACTTATTGCAGGAGAGTGAAAAACGGTTCCGGTATATGTCAGATAACGCACCGGTATTGATATGGATGTCGGGAACGGATGCCCTGTGTGACTATTTCAATAAACCATGGCTCGATTTTACAGGGCGCAGCCTGGAGCAGGAATTGGGCAACGGATGGGCTGAAGGTGTTCACCCGGAGGATTTTCAACATTGCCTCGACATATACCTGAACTCATTCAATGCACAGCAACCTTTCAGAATGGAATACCGGCTGCGCCGTTACGATGGAGAATATCGCTGGCTGCTTGACAATGGCGTTCCACGGTACACCCCGGACGGGATTTTCATCGGCTACATCGGTTCGTGCATTGATATCACCGGGCACAAACAGGCTGTTGAGGCACTTATGGCAAGCAACGAATTCAATAAATCGCTTTTGCAAACCATCCCGTTTGGTATGGATATCGTGAACGAAGACGGTAATATTCTTTTTTTGAATGAATCCTTTAAACAGCATTTTGGAAAAGACGCCCTGGGTAAAAAATGCTGGGATTTGTACCGGGACGATAAAAAACAATGTTCCGACTGCCCGCTGCATGCGGGGATAACCATTGGCGAAACCCAAACGTATGAAACCAATGGCGTGCTGGGGGGTAAAACCTTTGAAATATACCATACCGGTATGATTTTCAACGGGCAGAAAGCTATGCTTGAGGCCTTTATCGATATAACTGAACACAAGCAGGCTGAAGAAACGTTGCAAAAAAGCGAGGCGGCATTTCGTTTACTCGCAGAGGCAATGCCCCAGATCGTATGGATTACCGACCCTGCAGGCCTGAATATATATTTTAATAAGCAATGGGTGGATTTCACGGGATTAACCCTGGAGGAAAGCTACGGTAATGGCTGGAACAAACCGTTTCATCCTGATGACCAGCTGCGGGCATGGAATGCCTGGCAAAATGCGACGAAGTATGGAGCAACCTATTCACTTGAATGCCGCTTGCAGCGTTATGATGGAGAATATACCTGGTGGCTTATACGCGGGGTACCTGTTCATGACACAAACGGCGCTGTTATAAAATGGTTTGGGACTTGCACTGACATTCATGAATTCAAACAAAAGGAAAGGGAATTGTACGAAACAAAAGCCATTCTTAACAGCGCTATGGATCAAAGCCAGGCAGGTATCGCCATTGCGGATGCTCCTGACGGGAAACTGCGGTATGTTAATGATGCCGGTTTGCTCATACGTGGCGGGAACAGGCAGGATGTGGTGAACGGTGTCGGATTAGACCAATATGTGGCTGGCTGGAAGATGTTGGACCTTGATGGTAGTCCCCTTAAGACTGATCAGGTACCTCTGGCGCGTGCAATTTTATTCGGTGAAACAAACAGCAGGGAGTTCATCATACGCAGAGATGTTCATGATGATCGTGTTGTATTGGCAAAAGCTGCTCCTATCAAGGATGAAAACGGGAGGGTTGTTTCAGCGATTGTGGTCTTTGTAGATATTACGGAGCAAAAGCAGGCAGAAAACGAAATTCGCAGCCTTAATGAAACCCTTGAAAATCGTATTGCAGACCGAACCAGACAACTCGAAATCGTAAACGAAGAACTCACATTTCATTTGAGTGAATTAGAACAGTTTTCCTATGTTTCCAACCATGATCTCCAGGAGCCGTTGCGCACGCTCAATCAATTCACACAGCTTTTTACTGAAAAATATGCAGACAAACTTGACGAAGAGGGCGAAAAATATATTGAATTTATCAGCAAGTCGGCAGTCAGGATGAGCGCGCTGGTAAAGGATTTACTTGATTATTCATTGTTGGGGAAAGAGAGTGTAAAATCCATCGTTGATTGCAATAAAATTGCCGAAGCAGTTCTGAGTGATCTGAATGATTCCATCAAAGGAAGTAGTGCAAAAGTAACAATTCAGGAACTACCCAACTTAATTGGATATGAAACAGAGCTGAGATTGCTGTTCCAAAACCTTATTGAAAATGCTATCAAGTACCAAATAAAGGGCATGGCTCCGGTAATTAATATTTCGGCCGAAAGTCGCGAAAAAGACTGGTTCTTTTCAATCAAGGACAATGGTATTGGCATTGATCAGAAACACTTTGAAAAGATTTTCACGATCTTCCAGCGATTGCATAACCGCAACGAATATGAGGGGACAGGAATTGGCCTGGCGCATTGTAAAAAAATTGTGGAATTGCATGGTGGTAAGATTTGGGTCAAATCAACGCCCGGGGCCGGAAGTGTTTTTATGTTTACAATTCCAAAATAATAGCCGTTCATGAAGAAAAAATTGAACTGTGTTCTGCTTGTTGATGATAATGAATCCGACAACTTTTTTCATAAAAGGGTCATTGAACAAGCCGGTATCACCGACTTCATAGGAGTTGCATTGAATGGCCAAGAAGCCATAGATTTTCTTACAACCAAATGGGAAATGGGGCAACAAGAGAGTTCATTTCCCCGGCCTGCGTTAATTTTCCTTGATATCAACATGCCTGTCATGAATGGTTGGGAATTTCTTGAAGAGTATCAAAAATGGGATGATGTTCATAAAGGCAAGGTGGTCATTATGATGCTTTCTGCTTCATTAAATCAAGCCGATATAAATAGAACAGAAAAGACTCTTGGGAGTGATTGCTTTCTTTACAAGCCGTTGACGTTGAAAATGCTCGGTGAGATCATGCAGAAGCATTTTCCGGAGTATCTTTAAGTAGCGATCTCAAGGAAAGCGAAAAAATAAGAAAGTTGATTACCGACTTTTTTTGTGTCCTTTATCCCACATAGCATTGTGCTGTTCTTTGCTCAATGCAACGCCCCCAACCCAAACTTTCCGAACATGAAATAGCCCAGACCTGGGCTAAGATCACCATTATCAAATGGAAAAAGAAGCTCGCCATTAATAAGGTGGGCAATTCCGGCGCTCTTCTCCAAAGCTTTAAATATAATGTTCTGGCATCAGCACAGGGGAATGTGCTGAAAATCACCCTGCTTTTTGAGTACTATGGTCGCTTTGTCGATATGGGTGTCGGCAAAGGTGTCAAGATCGGTGACGTGAAAGAATCTGCCACGTCACGCCGACTTTCCGGCAAAATGCTAGGCAACCGCAGGAGACCGAAGAAATGGTATTCCAAGACATTTCATGCCGAAATCATGAAGCTTAGCGAAATATTTGCCAAAGAGTATGGCCATAGAGGTGTGATCGCTATCACCGAGAATGTATCCGATAAATCAATCAGCAATGGCTAAAAACGAAACGTCTACGGCTACCGTCATCTTTAACGGTGAAAAAGCCAATGCCACCCTGAAACAATTGGAGGCAGAAGCACGGAAATTAAACGCAGAACTGCGCCAATTGAATGTCAATTCAAAGGAATTTGGCGAAAAAGAGCGTGAGTTTCAAAAAGTGAATGGCAGGTTAAAAGACCTCCGGGGAGAGATAAACCAGACTGGAGGTGCTTTTTCAAAACTGGCTGACCAGGCGAACAAGTACCAGCAGGTGCTTCAAATGATCACCGTGGGAGTTATCGGGTTCGGCGCTGCCGTTGTCGGTATTATCAAAGGCAATGCGAAATTGGAGGATTCGCTTGCTGATATCCGCAAAACAACCAAATTGACAGTCGATGAAGTAAAAAAACTGAATACCGAACTGGGCAAGATCGACACCCGGACTTCCCGGAGCGACCTTCGTGAAATGGCCGTGGTTGCAGGTCAGCTTGGGATTGCTCAGAAAGATATCCTTCCGTTTGTAGATTCAATCGACAAACTCAATGTTGCTCTTGGCGCTGAAATACAAGGCGGAGCCAGCGAAGTCGCAACCCAGATGGGAACCCTCCGGAATGTCCTTACAGACATGAAGACTTCCGCAGTTTCCGACGATATGCTCCGTTTGGGCAATGCCATCAATGTGCTGGGAGCAGACGGATTCGCCACGGCGCCGGTACTGGTCGATCTTTCAAACCGGATCGGTGGAGTAGGAATGTCTCTGGGATTATCTTCTGCTGAAGTGATGGGCATTTCTGCTACACTCCAGGAACTTGCAGTTTCCACCGAACGGGGTGGAACAGCAATGACGAAGATCCTGATGAAGATGACATACAATACCGCTGACTTTGCCAAGGTGGCCGGAATTCCGTTGAAAGATTTTACTACGCTGGTAAATACCGATCTCTATGGCGCCTTCGTGAAGGTTGTTGAAGGATCGAAGAGGGGTGGCGAGGGGGCAACAATATTAGGCAAGCTGATCCGGGAACTGGAAATTTCCGGTGCCGGTGCCTCGGAAGTCTTTGCCAAATTGGGCAACAATACCGAAATGCTCCAGCAGAAAGTGAGCTTGGCAGGCAAGTCTCTACAGGGCACGGATGAGATTCTAAGGCAGTTCAATGACAAGAACACCACACTGGGTGCAACACTGGATAAACTTGGGAAAGAGTTTTATCGGCTGATTACCATGCCGGGTGTAACAGAGTTCCTCAAATCAATGGTCGGTGCAGTGGTAAACCTTGTCGCCTGGCTCAAGGCATTGCCCCAATGGATCGACAAGTACCGGATCGCTCTCATTGCCCTCACCGGTGCCATCGGGGTTTACATTGCAGCCCAGACAAGATCAATCCAGGTTGCAATTTTGAACAACCTTACTTTGAAGGAAGGCATCCTTCTGAAAATGAAAGATGTCGTGGTTCTAGAATACCTGATTGTCAAAGAACAGTTGCTTGCTATCTGGAAAGGAAATGGCACGATTGCCACCAAACTGGCGACCACTGCCCAGTGGCTATGGAATGCTGCCATGGCAGCGAACCCGATAGGACTGGTCATTGCCGCCATTACTGCCTTGGTTGCAGGGATCAAGACCTATGAAACGTACAATAGCCAGGCAATTGCCCTGGAGAAATTAAAAGCTTCAACCACTGTTTTGCTGGCCGAGGCCAATAAAAAGCTCGAAGATGCTTATGAAAAGGTAGCAGGTACCGTCAGAAATTTGAACCTGCTTTCTGTCCAGGAGAAAAAGGATCTTCAGGAAAAGATCGACCTGACCATCAAGCAGGCTGAAGCAGAACTGCTTTTGATGCAGGCAAAACAGAAATCTATTGGCGAAGCAGCAGCAAAACCGACGATCCTGCAAAGGGTTTGGAATACGGTAAAAGGTGGCGCCAGTCCGGGCGGAGCCGCAATGGCTGTTGCTGATAATGCCATTGATGCTGAAGAAAACCGCACCGAAGCAACAAAGCCCTATGATGAAGGGATCAAAAAGCTCCAGGATAAAATCTCCCAGTTCAAGGATGCAAAACAATCCCTGATCGATGTGTTCAATGCGGAAAGCATCGGCGATAAAATCGTCGGAGAATCCCTCGACAACCTGGAAGCAAAACTTTCCAAGTACCAGGTTGCCCTGAAAGCCTCCGTGGCCGGTTCAGAGGATTTTATCCGGGTTCAGGGCAAGATAAAGGATCTGAATAAAAAGATTCAGTCGTTCGACAAATCGGATCCATCCACCGGAACCCCGGCGGAAGTTGAATCGAAGACAAAAAAACAGGCGGATTATCTTCTCGACATTAAAAAACAACTGGCCCAGGCCAGAGCTGCTGTCACTGAAGGAGAAATGGACAGGGAATTGGCCATTGAAGAAGAGAAACTCAGTGAGCGCTTTGCGAAAATAAAAGGCAATTCTGCCGATGAAGTGGAACTCAGACGAGTTCTCACTGATCAACTCATTGAAAAGCAGGACGAGATACGAGCCAAATATGCTGAAAAGGAAATCCAAGCCCAGTACAAAATAGACAAGGAAAGATCGGATGCAAAAATGGAATCCATGGATAAGGATTCAGATGAGTATCTGCAGGCAGTCCTTGATTCGCTTCAGCTGGAAATGGAATACACGCTGTCGGTTACAAAGGCAACTGAGCAGCAGAAACAAGCCATCAAGGATACATTCGCACAGAAAGGTGCAACTGTAGTTTCAAAGCATGTCGATAATGATGACAAAAATCTTTTCGATTACCAGGAGCAGCTAAAGAGCCTGCGCCTGAAGTCTGATATCGACCTGGCAGAAAAACAGGTCAAAATCCGTCTTGAAGTCGATGCAAAGTACCGGAAGATCCTTGAAGATAACATCAAGGATGAAGCCAGGACTGCCGAGATCAAAAAACAAATGGCAGAAGAGGTTGCCGCCAAACAGATTCAACTTTCAAAGGAGACAGCTTTACAGGTCGCAGACAATGCCATTTCCCTGGCAAAAGGGGCCGTAGATGCACTTGGTTCAATCTTTTCCATGCAAAATGATTCTGAAAACCAGCAGTTAAAGCAGGATGAAGATGCAAACAACAAGAAAAAAGCAAATTTAAAGGCGCAGCTTGATGCCAAACTCATTTCAAAATCGCAATATGATTCCATGGTCAGCAAAATGGATACCGACCTGGATAAGAAAAAGAAAAAAATAGAACACGACCAGGCTGTCCGTGCCAAGGAAATGGCCCTGTTCAATGCGATTATCAGTGTCGCTCAAGCCGTGGCATCTGCGCTGTCCGGAGGCCCGGTGATCGGCATTGTCATGAGTGTGATCACTGCAGCCCTGGGGGCAGTCCAGATCGGTTACATCCTGAGCCAGAAAGTACCGGAAGCAGCCAAAGGCCGCTATTCGGTGATCGGTCAGGATGACAATAAACTCTATCGTGATGTTCCCTTGGTTAGTTCTCCCCAGACCGGGTTGTATTCAACTCCCACCTTGATCAGTGAGACCGGCCAGGAGATTGTCATTGATCCCAAAACCACAAAGAACCTGATGGTCAACTATCCCCATGTTATTGATGCGATCAATTTTGCAAGGGTTCCACAAAGGGCCGTTGGCCGGTATGTTGATGCACCGGTTGTGCCTCCGGCAGGAATCCCCAGTGTCGTTGATTCAGAGTTCATGGCCAGCATCAACAAACTGAATTCATTGATTGAAGGCGGCATCCCTGCTTTCATTTCATTCGAGCACCTCAGGGAGACAACAAACCGTGTCAACCAAATTGAGGCTGAAGTATCCAAATAAATGTAACTCCTTATGCTGTCCATCCAGATTGCCGACCAATCCCTTGACCTTTCCGATGATTTTTCGGTTTCATTGAACCTCAAATCTCCGATCTTCAACGATGTTGGCGATTATTCCTTTCCTTTTAAAGTCCCTTCAACGGCAAGGAATATGTCAATCCTGGGATGGAAAAACCGGTTGGCATCGAAGCGGAGCATTTATGAAACTTATGAAGGCAGTATCCGCTGGAACGGGATGGTCCTTTACGCCGGTCAGATAAAGATCAAAACCGCAAATGACAAATCATTTGAAGGCACCCTTTACATCAACAAAGGAAACTTCAACTATGAGATAAAAGACCTTCTGTTGAATCGTGTGGATTTGGGCATGAAAAGTTTTCCAAGTGATCAGGATGCCGTCAACTACTTCAACTGGTCGCTGACCCATTTTTATCCGGAAGTTGATTTTTCTGTGCCGGAGATCGGCAACCTTGACTTTTTTGATCCACAGGCCACCAATCCGGAGCTGATGGCTTACAACCATATATTCCCGGATGGTTGGCTGCACAAAACCACCTCGGACGGTCAAAGCAGAACCATCCTGATCCCTTTTCTTTACCTGAAATACGTTCTGAATAAACTGGCAGAGAACTTTGGCTACCGGCTGCAGGATGAATTCTTTACTTCCAGTATAGAGCTTTCCCGCCTGGTAATTTACCATTCGGTAAACCTGAGCGAAGTAATATTCGGGCTACAGCAGCTATTTTATTGCCGCTTGGTTCCAAGTGTGAAGGTTAGTGAATTCATCTCAGGACTGGAGAAGTGGTTCAATTGCAGCTTTCATGTGGATTCCCGGCAACGAGTTGTACGGATAGTGAGCAACAAAGAAGTGTTGCTTCGCTCAGAAGTTGTAGAGTTTTCTAAGACTATACTCTCCATTACACAAGAGATTCCGGAGCAGATCACCGGCTTTCGGTTCCTGCTTGGTCCCGATGGTGGGGATAAGGTTTATCAGGAGCAGCTGGATTCGGAAAAAGGGATTACAGAAATGATCAAAGGAGCGGTGGGAAGTTTTTCAGAAATTCCGCCGTATCCCTTCACCTGGCTTGGAGACATCTATTATATTGTGGATACAAACACCTGGTGGCAGTTGGGAGTCAATGGCATTTCATTTCTCATTGAATGGCAGCAATTGCCAAACGGGCCGTCACTGACCGACAAGTTTTTCTACAAATGGGGGGATGATAAAAACAAATACGAAACGATATTCTCTTCCCTTTCGGATAAGTATATTGTGGTCAATTGCGGGAATCTGGGAGCTGACAATCAGAAAATCAGCCCCCGTTTGTTTTGGGTCGGGATGGCCGGAGGCTGGGGAACCCCGGTGCGGCTCAGAGGCTTTGCAAACAACAGCAATTTTTCTCTCCGGTACACCGGTGGAAATGGTTTGTTCAATCTCTACTGGAAAGACTGGGTAAACTGGATCATGGATGATCGAAAGAGCGTCAAAATAGAAAAGCAGATGGATTTCATTGAGTTGAAAAACATTGATTTTACCAAACGATACCGAATAAATGGGATCAATTACCTGATCAGTGAAATTACTGTCACCCTGAACAAATCATCAATCAAATCTGCTCAGCTCAAATGCTTCTCGGCACCCTGATACTGTCCTTTATTCCCTTGTGATCTCATGGTACTATTGCACCATGATTGACATCACCCAAACACCCGATCTCATATCCTTTGCCGGGAATCCCGTATTATTTGAGGCCTGCTCGGATAATTACATGATCACACTTGGCGATCGGGCTTACTTTGAACTGGTGGTGTCCGCAGTCGATACTACAGCCGGTCATTCATTTCAATTTCAGTTTGCAGGGAAAACCCTGATTTTTCAATCAGCCGGGTTCACCGGTTTTGATGGATTACTTTTTGAAATTGCATATCTCGGTCAGACCTTCAATGACTTCGCTGGTAATATCTATCAGTGTTTTCAGGAAAATTACGACATCCAGAAATATTTCAACGTAACGCTGGACCCGCCAGGGGCAAGCCAGCGGAAAATAAAGCTTTCAGCAAAGCAGTCCGGTGCTGATGGCACTGTTGTGCTTTCAAATAACGGGGTTACAGGAGTTACTCAGGGGGTGAACACTCCCGGAACGGATGATCAATACAGGGATTACTTTGGCATCCTTTGTCTGATCCGCGATACGCTGGGCAACCCGATCGGGGAGGATATCAAACCCACCGATTTTGTTGGCAGTGCAAGGTTTGACATATCGGATTACATCCGGGCAAAGTTTGCAGGATGGGAAATGCAACGCTTTGAATTTCCGGAACTACCTGGGAACGCCAAAGCTCATGGCTGGGATTACCTGCTCAAATATCGGGTGTCGTTTGCGGAAATTATTGCCGGTAATGTCAAAGGTCTGCAATCGACCGGGTGGAATTATGCAATTGCAGGAGGGCTTAACCACGAACTGCTCACTTCGCTCAATGAAAAGTACCTTGAGTATTTTTCCCTTCCGTCAAATAAATTCAAGTTCCTTTCGTGGCTTCCTTTGACAAAATACTCCCGCTCCGGAGTAATGGAAAAACTCTTCTTTCTGTTCCAGGACAATCCTTCGGCAGTTCACTATCGTCTTGTCGTGATCATCAATTTTACCGATGGTACACACAAGGTAGTCAACGCTACCGAACAGGTGGCATTTGCTGCCTTTTCGGTAATGGAATTCAAGGTTGGATATGATCACCTTGACCTGGTGAATGCCCAGTACGGCAAAACTGTTCAGTCGTGGGAGGCGTTTTTAATGGACAGCAACGATGATTTCCTTTCAGAACGCCGGATATTCATTAATGATGAGCGGTTTTTTGAGAATGAGAAGGTGTTCTTTTACCGGAACTCTTTTTCAGCCTATGATACTTTCAGGTTTACCGGAAAGTCGGATATCAACCTGGAATACGAGCGCTTAATCGGATCAAACGCGAGGGAAGAAAAGGATACCTTTTTTAATGCCCCATCCAAACAGTTCAGCGCCAAAGAAACTGAAAACTGCAAAGCAAATTCAGGGTGGATTTCACTTGCAGAAAAGAATTGCCTCAGGGAACTTCTTTTATCCACCGAAGCTTACGAACAGATTGGCAAAGAACTGTTCCAGATTATAGTCAAATCGACAAAAGTGACCCCATTCCTCAAAGGTGGAGAATATCTCTATAACCTTGAAATTGAATATGAACGCTCGTATCAGAACTCATTCTACTCAGTTCACATCCCTGAAAGTTCAGCCAATACGATATTGCTTCCTGAGCCTTTGACCTGGGATAACATGGAGGTCAGTTTTGACGACATGGAAATAACATTTGATCAGATAGAATTTTAATTATGGCAAGACAAGAGATAAATCTCGGG
>CAJBYO010000097.1 GCA_903959905.1 uncultured Bacteroidales bacterium | reverse complement strand
GATGCCAACCAAAAATATCGTGAAAAGAGAATAAAGCACCTTGAAAAATTGCTGGAGCAATTAAAAAAAGCGGCATAATAAATAATTGTATGCGCAATATAATCAAACAGTTAAGAATAAGTTATATAGTAGGCACATAGGACACAATAGGATTTCTCATATGTGCCCTATGTGCCTATGTGGTGAAAAATGCTATTTTGATTTTCCTTACTTTTGAAAGAAATTCACCCATATATTCATCCTATAATCCATCCACATGAAACTGAACAGATTCATTCCGCTGCTTGCTGCAGCAATATTTCTCCTTTCACAATGCAAATCACCCGTTGCAAAACTATCATACCCGGAAACAAAAAAAGGAACCCAATCCGACACCTACTTCGGCACCGCCGTGGCCGATCCTTACCGCTGGCTGGAAAACGACACCTCCACGGAAACAAAAGCCTGGGTGAAAACAGAACAGGCATTTACCGAAGACTACCTGTCAAAAATCCCGTTCAGGGACCAGATCCGGAACCGGTACAAAGAACTGCTGAACTACGACAAGTTCTTCGGAGCCTTTAAGGTGGGCGATTACATGATCTTCACCAAGCAGGAAGGGCTGCAAAACCAATCTGTTTACTATATCCAGAAAGGACTTGACGGAGAAGCCAAAGTGTTGATCGATCCCAATAAACTGTCCGAAGACGGCTCCATCTCCGTGGGGCTTGACGGTGTCTCCAACGACAAAAAATACATTGCCTATCACATCAACAAGGGTGGCAGCGACTGGCAAACCATGTTTGTGATGGAGATCGCCACACAAAAAAAACTGGACGACCAGATTGACTGGCTGAAATTCGGCGGCGTGTCGTGGCAGGGTGCCGGCTTCTACTACAGCTGCTATGATAAACCGGCAGCAGGTACCGAACTTTCTGCAAAAAGTGAGTTCCAGAAGGTGTATTATCACAAGCTGGGAGAAAAACAGGAACAGGACATTCTGGTCTTTGAAGACAAATCGAATTCGCAGCGGTATTATTCCACACAGGTTACCGAAGACGAGCGGTATCTTTTTATCTACAAATCGCCGGGCACCGATGGTACCGAAGTCATTTACCGTAACCTGGCCAAAAAGGACAAGGATTTCAAACTGCTGTTCAAAGGATACGATTTCAATTACTATGTACTTAACAACCTTGGTGACCAGTTTCTTGTAAACACCAATGATGGCGCAGGAAACTACAAAGTGGTACTGGTTGATCCCAGCCACCCGGAAAAAGCGGAGTGGAAAGATGTTGTGCCTGAAAAAACTGAGAAACTGGAATCCTCCTCCATGCTGGGAGGAAAACTGTTCGTCAGCTACCTGAAAGATGCCAGCACCCGAATTTACCAGTATAAGACCGACGGCACCCTGGAACATGAAGTACCGCTGCCGGCCATCGGGTCAGCCTCCGGCATCGGCGGATTCAGCACCGACACCTATGCGTTTTACGATTTCTCCTCGTTCACTTACCCGCCATGCATTTACCGGTATGATCTTGCCTCAGGGAAATCAGAGGTTTTCAAAAAGTCAACACCCAAAGCCAACGTTGACGATTTTGAAACAGAACAGGTGTTTTACACCGGCAAAGACGGCACAAAGGTTCCCATGTTCCTGGTGCATAAAAAAGGGATCAAACTTGACGGGTCACACCCTACATTCCTGTGTGCTTACGGTGGTTTCAATGCCAGTTCCACTCCCTATTTTTCAAATTCCAAGGTCATCCTGTATGAAAACGATGGTGTTTATGCGGTCGCCAACATCCGCGGAGGCGGCGAGTACGGCGAAAAATGGCATAAAGGGGGCAACCTGCTGAACAAGCAAAACTGCTTTGATGATTTCATCGCCGCTGCTGAGTACCTGATTGACAACAAATATACCACCAAAGACAGGCTGGCCATCAACGGCGGTTCCAACGGCGGTTTACTCGTCGGCGCTGTAATGACCCAGCGCCCCGACCTGTTCAAAGTGGCCATCCCAGAAGTGGGTGTAATGGACATGCTTCGCTTTCAGAAGTTTACAGTAGGCTGGGGCTGGGCTGTTGAATATGGTTCAAGCGACAGCGCCAAATATTTCCCGTACCTCTATAAATACTCCCCCCTCCACAACATCAAAGAAGGTGTTGAATATCCTGCAACCATGGTTGTTACTGCCGATCACGACGATCGTGTGGTACCTGCCCATTCGTTCAAGTTTATCGCCACTCTGCAGGCCATGCAGAAAGGGCCGAATCCCGTGTTGATCCGTATCGAAACCAACCAGGGGCATGGCGCATCCGGTGCTTCTCTCAACAAGATCATTGAAGGGGAAACCGATAAATGGGCGTTTATGTTCTATAACATGGGGATCGAACCTGTAAAATAGAAAGAATGCAAAATGCAGCGTGCAAAGTGTAAAATGTAAAATGTGAGGTGTTCCGGGCACTTTGCAATTTGCCTCTTGCACTTTGCATTTTTTTCCATTTGTGACCTTTTTCCTACCGGTTATAACCCAAAACCCACCAACTGTATATTTCCGCTTTACATCTCCCGTTCCATAACTTACATTTGCTTAAGTTAACATCAGGAAATACACTGACGAACAATCCTGCTTCTTTAACGGAATGAGTTGTTCGCATTTATACACATATAAAACCACTTATATGGAACCGGTAAACAAGTCAGGAAAATCAATAATCAATGGGAAATTACCGGCGTTCTATTTCTCCCTGCTGGCAGGCAGCGCCGGGATGACCATCGCTTTCGGGATCTATGGCAGCATCAGCTGGGAACTGGCCATGGGCCAGTGGGGCATCCTGAACGGGGTGGCCTGTTATTTCATTGTCAGGCATAACCCATCGTGCTCATGGTATGTCTGGTTCACCTGCAACCTGATGATCCTGGTAGCCGGGATCATTGACCCGCAGTTCTGGGTCAGCGACATGTGGAGGGGCTATCTGCTGATTTTTATATTAACGATCATCGGGGTGATCACGGGCGTCATCTTTCACAAACGTCCTGATCCCGCAACAGAGTCAGACCCATCACAGGTAAAACAGGAAACGGATGTGATGACAGAAAAAGTAACGGGCTACCTGCAGGCTTTCAAAAAAGAGTTACTGCATATGCTGGGAAGAACATTCCATATAGTTTAATTAGCACCAGCGTGGCGTTCCGGAACAACCCCGAACTCAGGGTTGCCGGTGATAAAATCGTTTCGGCAGGCCCGGCTGGCACTGGATATCGCCACCGACCGTTACAAATATGGCGTGATCACCAACCTTGATCTCCTCACCTCCCTCACCAACTTCAAGGATGCCCAGCTCAGCCGGTTGCAGTTTGAGTGTAACCTGCTGCTGTCGAGGATGGAGTTGTGCCGGCTTGCCGGAATTCGCTGGTGGGAGGACGCCGCATCACCTGTCACGCGTCACGCGTCATCCGTCACCCGTCACCCGTCACCCGTCACCCGTCACCTGTCACCTGTCACCCGTCACCCGTCACCCGTCACGCGTCACCTGTCACGCGTCACCCGTCACCCGTCACCTTTTTATCCGCGGTAATACCCAATCAAATTGTTCGTTGAACTGTCGTGTTCCAGCAATTTGCCTTTTTCCTGTAATTCGGGGATTATTTTCATGGCCAGCACTTTTCCAAGCTCCACGCCCATCTGGTCAAAGGCGTTGATGCCCCATACCACCGACTGTGTGAAAACGGCATGTTCATACATGGCCACAAGCTTACCCAGGTTCGCCGGGGTGAGCTTTTCCATGAAGAAGGTCGAAGATGGCCTGTTTCCTTCAAATACCTTGTGCGCCACCAGGTTTTCAGCAACTCCTTCGCCCCTCACCTCCTCAGCTGTTTTCCCGAATGCCAGCGCTTCTCCCTGTGCGATCATGTTGGCGATGAGATAATCCTGGTGCAGCGGCAACGGGTGCAGTGCCCTTCTGAATCCGATGAAATCGCAGGGGATGAGCATCGTTCCCTGGTGGATCAGCTGGTAAAAGGAATGCTGCCCGTTGGTTCCCGGTTCGCCCCAATAAACGGCGCCGGTGTCATAACCGGTATTTTCGCCATCCAGGGTAACATGCTTGCCGGCACTCTCCATGGTGAGCTGCTGCAGGTAAGCGGGAAACCGCTTCAGATAGTTTTCATAGGGCAGCACCGCCTGGGTTTGCGCACCGAAGAAATCAATGTACCATATTCCCAGCAGGGCCATGATCACCGGGATGTTCCTGTCAAATGGAGCAGTCCTGAAATGCTCGTCCATTTCGTGAAATCCGGCCAGCATGTCACTGTAATTATCCGGCCCGATGGCAATCATCGTGGATAAGCCGATGGCCGATGTCATCGAATATCTTCCGCCTACCCAGTCCCAGAAACCAAACATGTTGCCGGCATCTATCCCAAACCTGGTAACAAGTTCTTCATTGGTGGATAACGCAACAAAATGCCGGGCTATGGCGCGGTCGTCGGCAAGCTTGTCAAGCAGCCATTGCCGCGCGGTGCGGGCATTGGTCATGGTTTCAAGGGTGGTGAAGGTTTTGGAGGCAACAATGAACAGGGTCTCCTCCGGATCAAGATTCTTGACCGCTTCGGCAAAATCGTTCCCGTCAATGTTCGACACAAAACGGAAGGTGATGTTCCGGTCGCTATAAAACTTCAGCGCTTCATACGCCATCACCGGTCCCAGGTCGGAACCGCCGATGCCGATGTTGACCACACTCCGGATGGGTTTACCGGTAAATCCTTTCCATGCACCGCTGCGGATGCTGTTCGCAAATCCGGCCATCCGCTCCAGCACTTCATGGATCTCAGGCACCACGTTGATCCCGTCAACCATGATGACCAAACCTTTGGGAGCCCTCAGCGCAGTGTGCAAAACCGCCCGGTTCTCGGTTATATTGATCTTTTCGCCTGAAAACATGGCGCGGGTTTTTTCAGCCAGTCCGCGTTCCTCTGCAAGCTGAACAAGCAACTCAAGGGTTTTGGTACTGATCCTGTGTTTGGAGAAATCAAACAGGATCCCGAGGTTTTCAATCAGAAAGCGCTCTCCCCTGTTGTTATCTTCACTGAATAAAGACCTGAGCGATGTGTTTTTCATTTCCCGGAAGTGTTCTTCCAGTAATTTCCAGGCTGGTGATGGTGTTAATGGGTTTGTCATGGCAGTGTTTGTTACTGTGTTTCAATGAATGCCGCATTCGTGGAGTTATTCCCGGGTATCCGGGGTAAACATGCCGGCAGGCACAACAAAGGTAAGAAGCAATTTGCATTTAACCATTCATCCTTTCACCGATTTCTATCCTGCGTTCGTCGGTGTTAATCCCTTCTAAACAGATAACGGCTACCCCACCCCGGTAATCCGGTATAATTTTGCGTCATCAAACAAAACAAAAAAGTAAAATGAAAACAACAATTACAATTTTAACCCTGGTATTCACACTTTCAGCTAATCTCATTTTTGCCGGCAATGAAGGCGTTTCCCTGAACTCGGGAAGTTCAATGTCAACCACTGCAAACATTACCCTGGCTCCTGTAACCCCGCTGGAAGCAACATTCGAAGATGATGCCACGGTTGCTGATTTTTCAACCCTTGCCCCGGCAACACCTGCTGAAGCTACTTTCAGCGATGAAGCAGATAATACCGGAACTGATGACGCAATTGCACCTGTCGCCCCGCTGACGGCAGATTTTGAAGAGATAATGTAAAGAGCTTTTAGCGATTGGCTGAAAGCTAAATGCTGAAAGCTAAATGCTGAAAGCTAACAGCTTTTTTAGATATTTTGCACATTTCAACATTCACATTTCCATGAACATCCTTATCCTCGGAGCAACAGGCAGAACCGGAAAACTTGTTGCCCAAATGGCTGCCGGCAGCAACCACCACGTAACCGCCATCGTGCGGAATAAATCCAGGTTCACAATGAAGAATGTGACCTGCATTGAAGGTTCCCCAACCGATGCAAACCTGCTGGGAAAAGTGCTGAAAGGAATGGATGCCGTTGTCGTATCTCTCAATGTAAACCGCACTTCTGACAATCCTTTTGCAAAGGTAGTTTCACCCCTTACCCTCATTTCTGATAGCGTCAGGGCGCTGATCACAGCCATGGAGCAGAACGGTGTTCGGAGGATCATCACCGTGAGTGCTTCCGGTGTGGGCGATTCATGGATGGACATGCCCCTGATCGCCCGGCTGCTGATCAGGAACAGCAACATCATGCGGGCATACGAGGACCATGACCGGCAGGAGAAGCTGCTGCCGGGCTCAACCCTTGACTGGACGGTTGTACGCCCGGTAATGCTGAACAACAAAGACAATGAGACATACCGCGTTCCCGGCGGAAAACCCAACGGAGGCGGCATCAGCCGCAAGGCAGTAGCAAAATTCATCCTTGATGCCCTGGAATCCGGCAAGTATACCCGTGAATTTGTAACGATTAACGGTTAGCCGGGTGATTATCCGACTAACTGTAAAAGAGAATAGTAGAAACACATTTTACCGGAGAAACATTTGTAATCAAGCTCCAAAAACCAGATTTGGTACCGGAATTGACTCAGATGAACTTACATACAACTCTTTTCCAGCATGTTAAAATAAACCACTAAGGCACGGAGGTCACTAAGTAACACTTAGGAAATAAGTTATCGATTGTAAGGCCCTTAGTGGTTCTTGGTGTCCTCCGTGCCTACTATATAACTTGTTTTTAACTTGCTGATTATGTTTAGTTTGCAAATAGTCATTACGCAGCCTTTTTTAATTGTTCCAGCAATTTTTCAAGGTGCTTGATCTTCTTTTCACGATACTTTTGATCAGCATT
>CAJBYO010000096.1 GCA_903959905.1 uncultured Bacteroidales bacterium | reverse complement strand
GCAGAGTTCTGACAGACAAAACGCCTATCAGAGACCTTTTCCTGACCTCCGAGATTATTGATGATATCGGTGAAAAAAACACTCAACTTGAATTTGCCTTTACGTATTGATTGTCGAAAAAAATTAATTGGACACTAGTGACTCAATTACATTATCAACGTTGGATTTACTATATGAAAAAGCCCCATACCCTTCCTGCCATGAAAACGTTTCTTTAACAAATCCATTTTTGTTGACCCAAAGCGAAGAATCACCCTTGATGTCCTGCATCAGACCTGATAAGGACTGGGTCGGCCTCATACCAAAAAATATATGTAAATGGTCTGGCATACCATTAATTGCCAATACTTTGTGCTTTTGGCTTCTTATAATCCCCGTTATATATTTATACAGTTCGTCTTTCCATGCTTTTCCAATGATACATTCACGAGACTGCACTGAAAAAACTGCTTGAATGTGAATTTGCGTATATGTGTTAGCCATGGCATTTAAAACTCCTATCTTTGACTGCATTATCATTCATGGTAATTTTATCGCTTAATCCACAAAATCCCAAAAAGTCAACCCATTGTTAATAACTAATTCACCCGAATCACCCTCATTGCCTGAATTCCCTACATTGCCTACATTGCCTGCATTGTTTACATTGCCTGCATTGTTTACATTCTCTTCATTCCAGAACTAACCCCATGATCTACCTCGATAACACCCTCATTTCCGACGACATCAAAGATGTTTTTTTCTGCTGCGACATGGAAAAATGCAAAGGTGCCTGCTGCGTGGAGGGCGATGCCGGCGCACCGCTTGATGAAGAAGAGATCTCGCTGCTTGAAGATCACATAGATGAGATCAAGCCTTACATGGTGCAGGATGGAATTGACGAGGTGGAAATGCTCGGTGTGTTTGACTACGACGCAGAGGGAAAATTCGTGACACCGCTGGTACACGGCAAAGAGTGTGTATTCGTTTATTTTGAAAATGAAATAGCCCGGTGCGCGATTGAAAAAGCATTTGAAGAAAAGAAAATACCGTTTGCCAAGCCGATTTCATGCCATCTCTACCCGATCAGGATAAAAACAACACCTGTAAACGACCTGCTGAATTACCATAAATGGCCCATCTGCCAGAAGGCACTGCTGAAAGGACACAATGAAAAAATACCCCTTTACCAGTTCCTGGAAGGGGCTTTAATCAGGAAATACGGGCGTACCTGGTACAATAAACTGACTAAGTTACTGCGTTAGCACCTCCGCTGAGGGCCATGGCTGCACGCTTTGCAGTGGCCATGGAGGAAAACTCCTTGTCCATCATGAATTGACCACCCTTGTCGCTCCCGGCCAGTTTGATCTGATCCAGGATGCTGCGCACGGTGCTCTCCTCTTCGATCTGTTCGGTAATGTACCACTGCAGGTAGTTGGCGGTGGTAAAATCCTTCTCCTTCGTACAGGTGGCATACAGGTCGTTGATTGACGCTGAAATGTACTCTTCGTGTTTCAGCACTGCCTGGAAAACATCAGGCAATGATTTAAACTTTGATTCGGGTGCATCCAGGGCGGGAATAACTGCTGTGCCGCCACGGTCGTTGAGATAATGGACCAGTTTGAGCATGTGGATACGCTCCTCTTCCGTCTGGACATACAACCAGTTGGCTGCCCCCGGAAAACCGTTCCGTTCGGCCCAGGAGGCCATTGACAGGTATATCCGTGATGAATGTTCTTCCCGTTTTATCTGCTCGTTAATCGCTTTTTCAACGTTCTTTGAGATCATAATGCATTGGTTTGGTTGATGACAAAGATAAGGCTATTTCCGGCCTGATGGAAATTGATTTTTTTCCATTTTATAAGTGGCAAAACGGTAAAATGGTAAAACGGTAATATTGAAAAACCCGGCATTGTTCCTGGTTTTTACCGTTTTACTGTTTTACCAATTTGCCAATTAATTGTTTTGCCAATTTTTATCAACACTCCTTTCACCTTTCCATGTTTTCCCGATTAAGTGATAAAAAACATGGAATCAACAGCAACAAACCAGTTCAACACACAAATGAGAGAAAGGACAATGAACATGGCAACCGGGATCTATGGATTGTTTTCCGGTAAAAAAATCACTGTTCTTCAACGCCCGATCATGATCCAGATCATTAAAAGCGCCTCCTCCGTGGCCGCGAATTACCGGGCCGCAACCCGGGCCCGTTCGGATGCAGAGTATTATGCAAAAATCTGCATAGTCGTGGAAGAGTGCGATGAATCACAATTCTGGTTGGAGTTCCTTCTC
>CAJBYO010000095.1 GCA_903959905.1 uncultured Bacteroidales bacterium | reverse complement strand
TATATGAACTGCTTTTTTTTTCAAACTTAATCAAAAGTATAATTGCACTCATAGTTTTAAAATCCTTCAGGATTTTGTACTCAAGTTATCTATGCTGATGTTCCCAGTTTTATTTGGGAGGGTACTTAGTGGTTAAAAAAACTTGATGTTCCGAATCACACAATATTAGCAACTATGCAACCCAAAACCAGATTTATATCAACCATAACTATTGGAATATTTTTCTTTTTGCTTTCTTCACTCACCTTTGCCGCGCGACTGCCCAATGATAACAATTGCTACAACCTTTCCATTAAAACCATCCAGGTATTCAAGCCGGGGGCTGAACTGGCCCCACCGGTCATTCAGCTGAACTCGGACGAACGGCTCACCATTGAATTTGACGACCTCGACCCCGACATCCGGCGGTACAAGTTTACTGTTCTGCACTGCGATGCAGCCTGGAATACCTCAACCGACCTGCAGGTTTCTGATTTTATTGACGGGTACAGCGAGGAGAACATCGATCAGTATGAATACTCCTATAATACCACTGTAAGGTATACCCATTTTAAAGCGACATTTCCAACCAACAACATGCGCCCTAAAATATCAGGCAATTACCTGTTGATCGTTTACGACGACGACCCATCACAGGTTCAGTTTACTGCCAGGTTCATGGTAATGGAAGCCACAACCGTAGCCGCATTGGGCAATATCGTTCAAAGTTCGCAGATTGCAGAGCGTTTTTCCAGGCAGCAGATTGATTTTGTTGTTCGGCTGAATGGGTTCCAGGTCCTTGATGCAGAGCGTGAAATTAAGATCAACATTGTTCAGAACGGGCGGTGGGATAATGCGCTTCACCTGTCGAAGCCACGGTTTGCTCGTACCGGTGAGCTTGACTATAGGTACGACGAGGCCATTTCATTCAACGGGGGCAACCAGTTCAGGTATTTTGACTTCATGAGCCTCCAGTACCAGTCGGAGCGGATCAACCATATCACCTATGATACCACAAACCAGGTGTTCCTTTTACCCGACCAGCTGCGAACATTCAAACAGTATGTCTTTGAAAAGGAGCTAAATGGCCGGTATCAGATTAAAAACCAGGATCATGCTGAAAAAAGCAACATTGAAGCCGATTATGCGTGGGTACACTTTTTTCTCCCATATCCTGCCATGATTACAACCGGAACATTTCACGTCATGGGTGAACTGACCTCCTGGCAGGCCAACAACGCCAGCAGGATGTACTACAATCCCGACCACAAGGCCTATGAACTCAATCTCTTCCTGAAACAGGGCTATTACAACTATATCTATGTGTTAAAAGAAAACGGGAAAACGGTTTGCGATGAAACCCTGATTGAAGGAAGCCACTGGGAAACCGAAAACGACTACACCATCTATGTTTACTACCACGAAACCGGCTCCCTTTATGATCGGCTGATCGCGGTAACCTTCCTGAATACCCTTAAGCCCTAACTTGTAATTTGTAATTTGTAATTTGCCAAGTGACGAATGACAAGTTACAAGTGACAAATGCGAGGTGCCAATTAAAAGGGATACCCGATTCCGAAGTTCCACACCACATCTTTCAGCTGCATCTTGTTAAAGTACCAGCGGTCATTTGAAGGATATGAAGGATCGTACAACCTGATGGCAGGGTCGAGCCTGAAAATGAAGAAGTCAAAATCAAGGCGGATGCCGATACCGGCATCAAGGCCGATCTGGGAGAGGAAGCCGGGGAATGTGAATTTTCCGCCTGGAAGATCCTGCGAATCCTGTAACAGCCATATATTTCCTGCATCCACAAACACAGCGCCCCTGATCCAGTGATAAAGGGGGAACCGGTATTCAACATTGGCTTCCAGCTGCATGTCGCCGATCTGGGTGAAACTTGCGTTCGGATCGGTACTCACATAACTGCCCGGACCGAGCGTATACATTTTCCAGCCACGCATGCCGTTGGCCCCACCGGAAAAAAATGCCTTTTCAAACGGGAGTATTTTTGCATTTCCGTATGGAACCCCAATACCTCCATAGAACCTGTAAACAAGGGAGAAGTTGTTGGGGTAGATGTTGTAATACCGAAAATCAATATCAGGCCTGACAAACTGTGAATAGGGAAGACCGAAAACCATATAGCTTCCACTGGCCGGTTTTGGCGTTTTGAATACTGAGTTGATGACATACAGCAGGTTTCCGCCAGTTTCAAAATTGGCTCTTATGTATGCAAAATCCTTGATCTTTCCGATCTGCTGGTTGCTCAGCGTAAAGGTGTATTTTAATCCGGCAACCATGTGGTCGGTGTATTGGTTCTTTAACCGGTTGTCATTTTTACTTTCCAGCACAGAATCAAAATAAGCATCTTTGTAAACTTTAACCAGCGATATTTCTATTGGATTCAGTACATGTTTGATGTTAGCTTTCTGAAACCATGTGTAACCGAAACTGATGTTTGAAATGTGCTGGTCATAATGCTGCTGGTGCTGAAAATTGTAACCCACACTCACCGTCGTTTTTGGTTTGAAATATTTGGGGAGCCGTTCCGGTTTGATGGGTATCAGGAATTGCGGGAACGTAAGACCGGCATTCACCCCCACCTCTATGGTGTTGAAAAAGGCATTGCCCTCCGTGCCGCCTGTGGCCTGCATTTGCAGTGAACCGCTGAAATTAAGCCTGAACAGCTGGGCGCCTTTGAAAATATTGCGGTTCTGGTAACCAACGTTCCCCTGTACACCAAATGCACCACCGGAATTGGTTCCGTCTGTCGTAACAGAAAATGACTGTGCCGGTGCCCTCGATAATTCAACATGACAGTCAACGATATCTTTCTTTTTCAGGATGGATTCCATTCCCTCATCCACCTCCTTGAACTGAATGTTGATGTATTTAAAAACCTGCAGGCTGGAAAGCTGTGAATAGCTCTGGTTTACATCAAACAGGTTGTAAGGCGACCGCGGTGTGATGAATATTGACTGGGCAATGGTTCTCGGCTTAACCTTGAACTTTTGCGAATAGAGAAAATAGTATGAATTCGGGGGTTGCCCCTTCACCGGGCTCTGGTAAGTCTTGACAAGCGTATCATAGGCCCCGGCAAAGGGCACCAGGTGGTCAAATTGCGGATAGACGTATATCCTGTTGATGAAATACCTTTTGTGAGGCACCTGCATCACGGTGGTGATGTTCTCAAACGAAGGAACCACCCTGTTGATGATCTCAAGTTTAATGTCGCACAGATACTGGCGGAAATTCGTATCAACAGTATATTTGATAAAGGTGTTTGAAAATTTGAAAAAGCCGTGATTACGCAGATTGTTGGTAATCCTGGTTCTTTCATCATCCAGGAGATATGCGTCAAAATTCTTCCCTCTCGTAATCAGGCATTTCGTAGTGTCCTTGTAAAGGAAAACCGACAGTTGTGTGTCAGAAACAGCGTAAGACAGACTCCTCACCAGGTAGGGCCGGGCAGGATTGACACGATATATGACAGTCGCCTTTTTCTTGTAATAAACAATGGAGTCGGTGATAACAGAATGGAAGTAACCTTTGTTGCCCAGGTACATTTTCATCTGCTTGATTGACACCGAGGTGAGACTCGTGTCAATAATGACAGGCGCTGAACCCAGTTTTGTCCGGAGCCAGTGTTTGAACTTGGTCTCTTTACCTTTGTTGCCCATGTTATAAAAGGCTATACTGCTGCGGAAAAGACCAAACAACTTTGTATTTGGCTTCTGCTGAATGTAGGGCTCAAGTTCTTCAGAAGCAATGCCCTTGCCGGAGATTTTGACTTTGTTCTTTATGAGCAGATGTTCGCTTGCATCCAGGTTTTTAGTGACGTTACAACTGCTGAAGATCAGCAGTGCAATGAAAATAAAGCAAATACCGGATACAGCCTTTCTTTTCAAAAGTAGATGATTTTAACAGAATTTCAGAATCCGCAGTTCAACAGCATGATTGGCTGGAAAGCAGACTTCTGCCTATGGATTCTGATGAACAAAAATAGGGATTAATCACAACATTTTGTTGAAATCAATAAACTTATGGTGATTGAGTATAATCACACCCTTGAGTTTGATTTGTGACAAATCCACCTGCAGGCCGTGAAACGGCCCTAATTCATTAACCAGGGGCGAAGCCCCTGGTATGACGACCGCGTGAACTGCAGCCCTGTAGGGGCTGAATTTCTGTGAAAAGGTCATGGTGCATCAACAAGCATCCTGTTGCTTCAATAAGCTAATTGGTACAACATGGATGAATCATCTAAGTTATTCCCCGGTTCAATGGATGCTGAATTTGATGCCCATGCGATCAAAATGCAAAAAACATCTAACTTTATCAAAATTTTACAACATGAAATCAAACAGAAAAATATTTATTGCTGTTCAGTTTTGCATTAAAAGCACAGTTCGTAATGTGCTGGTTGTCATAGCACTGGCATTTCTCCTTCCTGGTTATGGATTGGCCCAGGATACTTTTTCAATTGTTGCAGTGGATACCCTGACAGGAGAGATTGGCAGTGCCGGTGCATCCTGTGTCACAGCGAGTGGGGCATACCCTCACGGTGCAGCCATCCTGAGTGATGTGATCCCGGGTATTGGCGCCATACACACCCAGGCGTCATGGCATCCCACCAACCAGTCCAACGCCCATGCCCACATGATTGCCGGAGAATCACCCCAGCAAATTGTTGACTGGCTTGTGGCACACGATGCCCAGGGCAACCCGACGACCAGGCAATACGGGATCGTTGATTTCAGGAACAATCTTCCAAGAGCGGCTTCCTACACGGGCGTAAACTGCATGAATTATAAAAATGACACCGCCGGGGTTTTCTATTCCATCCAGGGAAATATTCTGCTCGGACAAAAGATACTTGACTCCATGCAGAGTTGGTTTGGAGCCACCCAGGGAACGCTTGCCGACCGGTTGATGGCGGCGCTTCAGGGCGCTAAAGTCGTCGGTGCCGATACACGGTGTGCCGCCAATAACAGTTCCTCCCTGTCTGCTTTTCTAAGGGTAGCCAAACCAACAGATGACCCCGACAGTTTGTACCTCGACCTGTGGATGGCCTATCCCCAGGGCTTTACAGGCCTGGTACCGAAAGACCCGATTGATTCGTTGCAAATCCTCTATAACCAGTGGAAAATAAGCCTGGATGTTGATGAAAACACAATTCTGCCTGTAAATTTGGTGAAAGTGCTCCGGGCAGATGATGGCAGCCTGGTACTTGATTTTAGCGGGTACCCGGCATCTGCCAACCTGAAACTGGTGGTTTTTGATCTTACCGGACAATTAGTTCTTGAAAGTAACGTCAACGAACGGTTTGTGAGACCTTTTGGCAACCACACTTCAGCCAGGGGCATGTATATCTATGCAGTTCTGAATGCTGGCAGCAGGATTGTTGCCAGAGGGAAACTGGTGAATGATTAACAGAATTTCTGAGGTGGTATAATGGGGATGCATTGACAATCAATCTGATATATTGAATGAGTGAACAGCATAAAGTTTTCGGCAGCATCATCAAATTAAAACCGGAATACCAGGAAAGGTATAAAGCGCTTCATCGCAATACATTCCCGGGAGTTTTAAACCGGATCAGGGAATCCAATATCTGTGATTACTCCATTTTCCTGAAGGACGGGATGCTTTTCAGCTACATGGTTTATGCAGGAACCGATTTCGTTGCCGACATGAAATCAATGGCCGGGGATCCGGTGACCAGAGACTGGTGGTTGCTTACCGACCCCATGCAGGTGCCTGTTGGGGGACACCGTGAGGGGGAATGGTGGACTAGTCTTGACGAGGTGTCGAAAGTTGAACTGACCCATGAGCATCAGCAACCCATGCACAGGTTCGCTTTCATGGTGGATGCTGTTGATCTTCATTCCGGTAAATTAGAGGCTTTTCAGAAGGAGTTGAGCAGTGAAAAGTATTCGATTCCTTTTACTATGAAGATATTCACCGGCTATGGCTTGCGTTTACTGTACCTCGAATTTCCGAAAGCGTTTGCCAATGGATTGTTTCAGCAAATGCCCGGTTTGCTCAAGAACTTTATCGGGGCAGAACCGATGGAGGAAGTATTTCATACGGATACATTGGACCAGGATAGGCTGCAACCGAAAAAAGTGGTTGTTTCAGGGTGTTTTGACATGCTGCACAGCGGCCACGTTGCCTTCCTGCAGGAGGCGGCCCAATACGGGGATTTGTATGTATGCATTGGCTCCGATGCAAATGTTGCCCAGCTGAAGGGGCGGTACCCGGTCAATTCAGAACAGGAACGGAAGTATATCATTGAAGCGCAGTCGAGCGTTTACCGTTGCCTGGTAAATTCAGGTTCGGGAATTATTGATTTTGAGGCGGAGCTGAATATGATCCGGCCCGACTTTTTCCTCGTCAATGAAGACGGCCATACACCTGCCAAAGAGGCACTGTGCCGGGAGGCAGGCATTGAATACAAGATATTGAAGCGGATCCCCCATGAAGGTTTGCCAACCCGGTCGACCACCATGCTGCGAACAGAATGCACGATTCCGTTTCGCATTGACCTGGCCGGTGGCTGGCTTGACCAGCCCTATGTTTCAAAATTTCATCCCGGATCTGTGCTGACGATCAGTATAGAGCCTACTGTCAATTTCAACGATCGCAGCGGAATGTCGTCCAGTACAAGGAGGAAAGCCATTGAACTGTGGAGGAATGAGCTGCCGCAAGGAGATGCCGAACACCTTGCGAAGATCCTGTTCAGTTTTGAGAACCCGCCCGGCACTGCGATCATAGCAGGATCGCAGGATGCACTTGGAATTGTCCTCCCCGGACTGAACAAACTTCATTATAACGGTACATACTGGCCCGACCAGATTACCAGCATTCATGATGAGGAGACGCTGACATGGATTGAGCAACACCTTTACCTGGTAACTCTCGGGCCGAGGGTCAAGCAATATGACGTGCTCGCCAATACCGATATCACCGAAGAAAAAGCCGGCGCACTGGCTGCTGCTGCCGATGATTGCTGGAACGCCATACACACAAGGAACCTGGAGGCGTTTGGCGATGCCTTCCGCCGTTCCTTTGAAGCGCAGGTGGCTATGTTTCCCGGGATGGCGGATGAAGAGATACACCGAACCATCGGGAAATACCGCGACAAAGCACTGGGCTGGAAACTTTCGGGTGCCGGCGGGGGAGGCTACCTGATCATGGTTGCTCAAAACCCTGTCGCTGATGCCATGCAGATACGTATCCGCCGTAAAAATAACCTTTGAACCACCCGCATGACCAAAGTTAAACTGACCACACCCGAGTACCTGAGGCCGTTTATCCTGATCTCTTCGCTTTTTTTTCTCTGGGGTATTGCCCACGGATTGGTTGACACACTGAACAAGCATTTCCAGCTGATCCTTCAGCTTTCGAAGTCACAGTCGGGGCTTATCCAGTTTGCCCTTTACGGCGCCTATTTCGGGATGGCCTTGCCGGCCGGTTATTTTATGCGCAAATACGGTTACAAAAGAGGTATCCTGCTGGGGTTGGGCCTTTTTGCTGCCGGTGCGTTTTTAATTGCAGGTACCACGGTTTTTGAATCATTCTGGATTTTCCTGTTGTGTCTCTTTATCCTCGGATGCGGACTGGCCACCCTGGAAACAGCCGCCAATCCATACACCACCCGGCTTGGCCCTGCAGAATCGGCCGAACGAAGGATCAACTTTTCACAATCCTTCAACGGACTTGCCTGGGTAATCGGCCCGCTGATCGGGTTGGCCATCTACGGAAACCAGGGTGTGTTGCCGGGCGAAAAGCTCAATTCACTCATCATGCCATACTGCGTGATCGGGTTTATTGTCAGTGTGGTGTTCCTGATGATTTTGAAGACACCGCTGCCGGAGATAACCGAGGAGGCGCAGCCAGCTGATTCCGGAAATAATAAAACCACGGCGAAGGCTCCTGTGACGATTCCCCTTTTCAGGCAAAGACACTTTGTTCTTGGCGTGCTGGCGCAATTGTGCTATGTGGCGGCGCAGACCGGCATATTCAGCTACCTGATCAATTTCATGACCGATGCAGGCCAGGCACCACATTTTGATGTGCAATACGGCCCATATTTCCTATCCATCGGCTTTGCACTCTTTATGACCGGCAGGATGGCCAGCAGCTTCATCATGGCCCGTGTGCGGCCGGCACGGTTGCTGGCGCTCTATGCCCTCCTGTGCATGGTGCTGTTGATTGTGGTCTTTGCCAACCTGGGTTATGTCTCCCTCGTTGCCCTTTACGGCATCTTCTTTTTTATGTCGGCCATGTTTCCCACCATCTTCTCCCTGGGCATCAAAAACCTGGGGCCCGCTACGAAGCGCGCATCCTCCTATATGGTGATGTCCATTGTAGGCGGCGCTATCTTTCCCCTTCTGATGGGATATGTAGCGGATCATTATGGCATGGGGGCAGGGTTTTTGACGACGTTGCCGTTGTTTGGGCTTATTTTGTATTATGGGGGGTGGGGGAGTAGACCGTTGACCGAACCATAATACTTGAAGTTGATTTCGGTAAAACAAAAAACCACTTACGAAAATTCATAAGTGGTTTTTTGTTGGTGGGAGCAACAGGATTCGAACCTGTGACCCTCTGCTTGTAAGGCAGATGCTCTGAACCGGCTGAGCTATGCTCCCTTTATTGAGGGTGCAAAGGTAAAAACATTTTTCATACTTGCAAGCATCTGTGGCAGGATTCTCATATTATTATTTCTAATTTTGCATCACTTGCATTCCGATTGCCGCAACAACCACTTTTTATCTTCATTTCACCATGAACCAAAACGTCTGGAACAGGGATTTTACGCTGCTGACCCTGTCCAACTTTTTGATGTGTTGCGCTTACTATTCGCTGATATCCACACTTCCGGTTTATATTTCCCGCCAGCTGCAGGCACCTGAAAGCCTGGTGGGGATCGTGATGGCAAGCTATGTCGTTGCCGCGATCCTGATCAGGCCGTTTTGCGGGTTCAGCCTCGACAGGTATGGACGCAAAGGAATATTCCTGGCCTCCCTACTGGTGTATGCGTTGATTTTCAATGGGTATCTGGTGGCCAATACCATCTTTGTTATGATCCTGGTGCGGTTTGGGCATGGGTTGACCTGGGGACTGACCACCACCTCCAATTCTACGGTTGCTGGCGACATCATCCCGGAAAGCAAGAGAGGGCAGGGGTTTGGCTATTTCGGTGTGTCAACCACGGCAGGTATGGCACTCGGGCCGCTCATCGGAACGGTTATCTTTGAACACGGAGGTTATACGGCCATGTTCCTGGGCGGTTGCCTGATTGGCCTGGTAAGTATGGGACTTGCATCTTCCATCCACTACCCTGCCTATTACAGCCCCAAAACCAACCTGGAGTTCAAATGGAAGAACCTGCTTGAAACGAAAACAATCATCCCGTCCATCAATGTGCTGATCACCATGGTTACCTATGGCGGGCTACTATCCTTTGTGGCACTTTACGGAAATGAGATCGGGATTCGCAACCCGGCCGGGTTCTTCCTGATCTATGCCGTCGGCATCATCAGTTCCAGGTTCACTACCGGTAAAGCACTCGACCGCAACGGCCCCCGTCGTATCATCATCATTTGTCTCTCCCTCCTGATCGTCGGGTTTCAATTGCTGGCCTTCTGGCAAACCCAGACAGGCTTTTTCATTGCCGCCCTCATCCTCGGTTTTGGCAATGGTGTCGTATTCCCAACTTTCCAGACCATGACCAACAACATGGTTGCCGCCTCCCGCCGCGGAGCTGCAAGTTCAACCCTCTTCATTGCCGTGGATGTGGGGATGGGCCTCGGAATGGTGCTGGTAGGCGTGATCGCCCAGTACTTCTCCATCGCAATAGCATTTATGGTATGCTCTGCGATTGCCCTTGCCGGACTAACCATGTTCATGCTGACAACGCTGCGCTATTACCAGGCACATAAGATGAATGGGTGATATTTATGATGGATCAGTCTTATAATTACTATTTACAAATGACAAATGACGAGTAGGGCTCCCAATCGTCATTTGTCACTTGTCACTTGTAATTTGAAATTCGTCCAATCGTAAATCACTTCGGATATTTCCCGAAAAATTTCAGTATGCTTCTGTGAAGTTTGTGTATGCCGGTCACCGGGTCGAGGTGCATCAGGATGCACTCTTTTGTGATCAGGTTTACAGGGTGGTTCTTTGTCAGATCAATCGCCTCGGGGGTGTCAGACATCTGCTGGATCCAGATGTTATCAATGCCTTTAGTGATGGCTTCTGCCACAATATCGCGGGTTTGATTTTTCGGGGTGACAATGATGAGGCTGTGAACATTCAGCGGCAGGGAACTTACGCTTCGGAAACATGGGGTACCGTTGATGTTGTCGGTGCCCGGGTTGATGGGGTAAACCTCGTACCCTTTTTCCTTCAGCTGTTTGAATACAAGAAATCCGAATTTTTTAGGATCCCTGGAAACCCCGGCGATCGCGACTTTATGGATGGAGAGAAAGGAATCAATGGCTGCTTTGGTTGCCTTCATGGGTTATTTTTTGAAGATAAAATAGACGGCTAAAATTAAGAAGAAAAATCCGATAAAATGGTTGGTGCGAAAATTCCCGGTTCTGAAACCAGGATAGGTTACATGCCGCGGCATTGTTAATGATGTTGGAGGGATCAATGTTTGTTTTGCGTCTGCTCGATCCGTTTTGCAAAGTCGGACGAGATATAATTGTCAAGACTCAAGCAAACATCTTCTGAGAAAAGGATGGCAGTTTGGATCATCTGTTCAATTCCCTGCATGGAGGGTTTCTCCGGGTTATTCATGCGGCAGAGTGAATATATAATCCCGGCATTAAACGCATCCCCGGCGCCGATGGTACTTGTCGGAACTAATGCTGGAACTGTGAATGAGCGCGTAAATCCCTTCGACATGACTTCAACACCCATGCTGTTCTTCGTGTATACAAGGAACGGACATCCCAAATCACTCACAGTTTTCCACGCACTCCGGGCATCATGATCGCCAAAGATGCACTGGAAGTCTTCGTCTGATCCCCTGATGAGATCGGCAAAGCCTATATTCTCAACGATGAACGGTCTTGTCGTTTCAAGTTCGTCAAGGTGAGCGTTTCTGAAATTGGGGTCATAGATAATATATGCACCTTTTGACTTTGCACGCTGAATAAAATCCCTGATTGTTCCCCTGATCGACGCCGTAAGCGCATAGAATGAACCGAAAAGAACAATGTCACTCTGCTGCACGGCAGGCAACGCGGCCGTAAGCCTTTCCTCCGGAAATATCTTATAAAATGAGTAACTGGCGTTTTGCTGGTTGTCGAGAAAGGCAAGTGCAAGGGCTGTTTTCCCCTCTCTGTACCTGCTTACAAATTCTGTGGATACATTGTTTTGATCCAGGAACCGGTGAATAAGATCCCCCGGGTGATCGTTGCCATAATCGCTGATAAACGACACCGGAACCCCGGCCCTGCCAAGCGAAACAGCAGAATTCAACATCGAACCGCCCGGCTTGGCGGCCAAAGGCACATCATCTTTGAAAATGATATCAAGAACTGTTTCCCCGATACAATAAACCATTGTGTTATCCCTAACTCCTCATTCGTCATTCATCATTCGTCACCCGTCACTCGTCACCCGTCACCCGTCACTCGTCACCCGTCACCCGTCACCCGTCACCCGTCACCCGTCACCCGTCACCCGTCACCCGTCACCCGTCACCCGTCACCCGTCACCCGTCACCCGTCACCCGTCACCCGTCACCCGTCACGCGTCACCCGTCACC
>CAJBYO010000094.1 GCA_903959905.1 uncultured Bacteroidales bacterium | reverse complement strand
GATGGAAGCGACCAATTGCATGTCGATTGATTGTGACAGTTGAGGGTGTGATTTTAACCACAAAGGCGAGGAAGGATGCACGAAGGCGCACAAAGGGAGGTTATTTTTAAAAAATACCGGATGCTGCTTTTTTTGCTTATTCGGAACTTGGACCGGGATTGCTTGAAAACGTGTATGAACAACGCCTGTTCTATGAGCGAACCAGAAGAGGGCTAAAGGTTGAAAAACAAAAGGGGATGTGCTTTTTAAAATTGCCTGGTCCTAACTGAAAAAAAGGTCCGCGATGACAAAGCCGGCAAAAATCACCGAAGCCATCCCGTTCATGGTGGCAAAAGCAAGATTAACCCTGGAGATATCAGTCGGTTTTATAATGACATGTTCATAGCAAAGCAGGATGGCGAAAATGGCTGCCCCAATCCAGTACAGGAGATGAAAACCCCCAATAAATCCCCCGGCTATGACCAGTATTATAGCACAAACGTGAAATACAGCAGAAAGTATAAGCGCATTGACCCTGCCCAGTCTGGCCGGCAGCGATTTCAGGCTTTCAGAACGGTCAAAATCGATGTCCTGCATGGCGTAAAGGATGTCAAATCCTGCCACCCAGAAAATCACCACGAAAGAATATACCAGGGGAAGCAGGTCAAACCGTGCAGTTACAGCGAGGTAAGCACCGATGGGGGCAAGTGAGAGACCCAGTCCAAGGAAAACATGCGAAAGGTAGGTAAACCGTTTGGTGAGGCTGTAGCCCAGAACTACTATGAGTGCCACCGGGGAGAGCAGGAAACAGAGGAAATTCAACAGGTAACTTGTGCCGATGAACAGGCAGGCATTGATGATGACAAACGCCAGGGCTGCCCCCGGGCTGATGACTTTGCTGGGGATCTCCCGTGAAGCGGTCCTGGGATTTTTTATATCAATATCACGGTCAGCATAACGATTGAATCCCATCGCTGCATTGCGCGCAAAAAGGATACATAGCACTACCAGCAGCAACATCCGCAGGTTGAGATTCTGCTCATGGGTTTTTACGGCAAGAAAAAATCCAATGAGGGCAAACGGAAGCGAGAATATGGTATGGTTTATTTTAACAAGCGAAAAATAGTCAGAAATTCCTGGCGTTCTTACAACATGCATCGGGGTTGAATTTAGGCACAAAGTTAGCAAAAACCGGATTACACGTTTTGGCTCCTGTTGTAACTATTTTGCCGCACGATCGTCCAACTTGTCATTCTGCGTAATTTACGCTAAATTTGTAGCATTATTCGTACACAATGAGCAGGCAAATTGAAGCAGTGGTGGGTTATTTGAAACATGCTTTCAGGGCACAATCAAAGTACCACATACACTCACCTTTTGTTTATGGATTTTACCACCACGTGTTGAAGGATGAACACACCTATTCACAGTACCGTGTTGTGAACAGATTGCGCAGAGAACTTGAAACTGAAGGCCGGTTCATCAAACGCAAGGATTTGGGCGCGAGGTGCAAGGATTATCCCTGCGACCAGCGGTTTGTTCGAGTAAGGGACATCGTGCACAATTCATCTGTCAACCGGAAAAAAGGCGAATTCCTCTTCCGGCTGATCCGTCAGTACAAACCAAACTCGATCCTGGAGCTCGGAACATCGCTTGGTATCAGTGCCATTTACTTTGGACTGGCGGCTCCCGAAAGCCGGATCATCACCATTGAAGGCTGCATTGATTCGGCAAACCTTGCAAAGGAGAACTTTGAAAAGACAGGTTTGAAGAACATACACCTCCTTACCGGTAATTTTGAGGAAATGCTTACTGTTGCACTGGAAGAAATGTCGGGACCCGACCTGGTTTTCTTCGACGGCAATCATAAAAAGGAACCGACACTGGCCTATTTTCATCAGTGTTTACAGCATGTCCATCCGGATACCATATTTATTTTTGATGATATTCACTGGTCGGCAGGGATGGAAGAAGCCTGGAACCTTATCCGTCTCCATCCCCAGGTAAAAGTAAGCATTGATCTCTATTTCATGGGGATCGTGTTCTTTAAGGAAGAGCTGAGCAAGGAAGATTTTACCATACGTTTTTAATCATTTGAACCATGAACTCTGAAGTTATTCGCCTTGAGAATATTGTTAAAAATTATAAGATAGGTACCATCCTTGTTGAAGCGTTACGTTCTGTTTCACTGGTGATCAGGAAAAACGAGTTTGTCGCGCTGATGGGCCCTTCCGGATCGGGGAAGTCAACCCTGATGAACATCCTGGGGTGCCTTGATACGCCTACCAGTGGCAGCTACATGCTGAACAATGAGGATGTGAGCAAAATGGACGATAATGCGCTTGCGGAGATCAGGAACAGGCAAATAGGGTTTGTGTTTCAGACTTTCAACCTGCTGCCACGGTCAACGGCGCTGGAAAATGTCATGCTTCCGCTCATTTATGCCGGGATCGGGAAAGCAAAACGCATTGAACTTGCCAAGCAGACGCTGCTGGAAGTTAAACTCGGCGACAGGATGGAACACAGGCCAAACGAGCTTTCGGGCGGCCAGCGCCAGCGGGTGGCCATTGCGCGGGCACTGGTAAACAACCCGGCAATCATCCTGGCTGACGAGCCGACAGGAAACCTGGATTCAAAGACATCTGTTGAAATTCTTGGCTTGCTGGAAGAGATACACAAGATGGGCAACACTGTGATCATCGTGACCCACGAAGAGGATATCGCCCAGCATGCGCACCGGATCATCAGGCTGATGGACGGCAAGATCAATGTGGATGAAGAAAACAAGAATATTAAAACCATTTCCGATTACCATTTCAACGAGGTGAAACAGTAAACCCACCCCGATTTTCTTTGTGATAATTTCGTAACCGATGCATCAAGAGGGCAAGTACAAAAAACTCTTCAACGACTTCAGTAAATTAAATGTCCTCATCATCGGAGATGTGATGGTTGACTCATACCTGTGGGGCAAGGTGGAGCGCATCTCCCCGGAAGCTCCCATACCTATCGTTGCACTTCGCAAACGCGAAAACAGGATGGGTGGTGCGGCAAATGTTGCCATGAACATCAGGTCGCTGGGAGCGAACCCGATTTTGTGCTCCGTTATCGGGACAGATGAAAAGGGCGACCAGTTTCTTGAACTCCTGAGGAAAGAAAAGATCACCGGTGACGGGATCGTTCGCAGCAACAAACGCATCACGACAACAAAATTCAGAATTTTCGGAAATTCATTCCAGATGCTCCGGGTGGATGAGGAGATCGAAAACGACCTTGTTCAGGGAGATTTTCTTACCCTTATCCGTGTGATAGACCAGATCCTGGCCCAGGTAAAGGTTGACTGCATTGTATTCCAGGATTACGACAAGGGTGTGATCACCCAAAAGCTTATCAGTGAAGTTGTAAAGCGTGCACTGGCTGCAAAAATTCCGGTGGCGGTTGATCCGAAAAAGAAGAATTTCATGGCATACCGGCAGGTTACCCTTTTCAAGCCGAATCTTAAAGAGATGAGGGAAGGGCTGAACCTTGATTATGACCTCTATGATGAGCAGTCGGTGATTTCTGCTGCCCAGCAGGTTCGTGAGAAGCTTGATTGCACCTACGTGCTTACAACGATGTCTGATAAAGGCGTGTTAATGAGTCTGGCAGGGGATACGAAGCAGGAAAATATATTTATTCCCGCCCATATGCGGATGATTTCCGATGTGTCCGGAGCAGGCGATACGGTGATCAGTGTGGCATCTCTCTGCCTTGCGCTGAAATGCTCTCCGAAAGAAATTGCCGGCATTTCCAACCTCGCCGGAGGACTCGTTTGCGAGGAAGTAGGCGTCGTGCCCATCAACAAGGAAAAGCTGCTGATGGAAGTAACCGATCTGTTGTAGCCAATGGAAACGGATGCTGATGTTATTATCGCCGGGGCTGGTCCGGCCGGCACCCTCGCTGCATATGAACTGGCAACCCATGGCCATTCTGTACTTATTCTTGAGAAGGCAGCCTTCCCGCGTTATAAGGTATGCGGGGCCGGGCTTACCCATAAGATCATCCGCGAGATTCCTTTTGACATCTCTCCGATCCTTGAAACAGAAATTAACCAGGTAATATTTACCAAAGGCTTTAAAGATCAATTTGCACGGACATCTTCCGGGGCCTTATTGTATTGTACCAACAGGGATATCCTGGATGATTACCTTCTCGCGAAGGCTGTTGAAGCGGGTGCGAGGGTCATTCATGGGGAGAAAGTGACGGAGGTGTCCCAGGAGAAGGGCTTCGTTAAGGTGATAACCCGTTCCGGGACTTACCGCTCATCCCTGCTGATCGGGGCTGATGGAGCTTCAAGTTCTGTTGCCCGTTCTGCAGGATTGCGCGAGCACATCATGCCCGGGCTGGCATGGGAGGCAGAAATAAAGGTGGATGAGGCCAGCCTGGCCAGGTATTCAGGGACAGTATTTCTTGACTGGGGTTCGTTTCCCGGTGGATATGGCTGGGTCTTTCCCAAGAAAGATCATCTGTCGATCGGTGTAGGGGGCCCTGCCACCTTATCAAAATGGATGATGCCCTATTACGATAAACTGGTTAACTACCTTGAAAAGGATTGCGGGATCAGGGTGACAGAGACAAGTTCCCTCAAATCCTGGCCCATTCCTGTGAGGGTTAAAAGAAGCCGGTTTCACAACGGGCGGGTACTTGTTGCCGGTGATGCCGGAGGGCTCACGGATCCCCTGACAGGTGAGGGCATCTATTACGCCGTTCGCAGCGGTAAAATTGCGGCAGAATGCTGTCACAATTATCTTGTTTCAAAATCTCCGTCACTGGCACCCTATTCCGACATGGTAAACCGTGAACTGATGCCTGAGCTCCTGGAGGCGAACAGAATTAAATTTCTCTTCAATACAGTGCCGCTTAGAATTCACCTGTTCGTTCGTGACAGCGAGCGTGCATGGAGGGCCTTTGGCAAGATATTAAGGGGTGAACGGTGGTATAAGGATGTTCCAGCGGGTTTTGGCTACTGGAAGCTTCTCTGGGGAGCCGCCTGTCTCGTTTCAAAGTGTATCTCTGATTTCAGGGAACGAAAATTTAAAAGGGAAGGATTCGATGGATAAGCCGCGAAAAGTTGTCCTGATCACAGGTGCCGCCCATGGATTGGGTTCTGCGCTGGTGAAGGAATTTCTTCACGCAGGATGGTATATCATTGCCACCGATATGGACGATCTTTCCATGGCCTGGATGCTTGCGCATGAACAGATCATGGTCATTGGCATGGATATTACGTCAGACAGCTCCGTGCGGGACGCCTTCACGAGGATAAAGGCCCAGGATATTGCCATTGACCTCATTATTAACAATGCGGGTACAGACAGGTATTTCCCGCTGTCAGAGGCACCGGTTGACGAGTTTAAGCAAGTATTTGAAGTAAATGTGTTTGGGGGATACCGTGTCAACCAGACATTCTTGCCGCTCATTCGCAAACCGGGTGGCCGGATTGTTCATATCAGCAGTGAGAGCCTTCATCTCACGGTGCCATTCATGCCCTATCCGCTGACCAAGAAATTGGTGGAAGGGTATGCCAAAGTGCTCCGGACAGAACTTGCTTTTATGGGAATTGATGTGGTTATTGTGCGTCCCGGGGCGATCAGAACACGACTTTTGTCGACGGTTTCAAACCTTCATCCTGCCGAAGGTACCTGGAAACTTGAAAAACCATTTCTGAAATTTGCAGCAACGGCTTCAAATGAGATCGGGAAGACAATTTCCCCGGAGCAGGCCGCCGGGTTCATCCTTGGTGTTTCAGTTAAACCTAAGCCACGGGCGGTATACAGGATTAACAACATGCTGCAATTACGAATTGCAGCATTGGTACCGTTCAGATGGTTTGAGAAGATTGTTTACAGGAAGCTGTCCTGACCCGGGTAAAATCCAGATCAGCAGTTCAGCAGGCTTTTCACAATGACAGAGATCATTTTATTGTCGGCTTTGCCGGCAAGCTCCTTTGATGCGGCTCCCATCACTTTGCCCATGTCCTTCACCGAGGATGCCCCGGTTTCATCCACGATCTTTTTAATCACAGCTGTCACTTCGGCTTCTGACATCTGCTGTGGCAGATAGGTTTCAATAATGGCGGCATCAAAAATTTCCTTTTCAGCCAGATCAGCGCGGTTAGCCTGGGAATATATTTCGGCCGATTCACGGCGCTGCTTGACGAGTTTCTGAAGGATTTTCAGTTCAACTTCTTCACTGGTTCCGGCAGTGCCTTCTTTGGCTTTTTCAAGAAGCAGGGCAGCCTTGATGGCCCGGATTGCTTCCAGTCTTTTGGCATCATGGGCAAGCATGGCTTTCCTGATGTCATCATTGATCTTCAGTTCAAGGCTCATTAATCAACTGTTTTATTAAGGAATTTGTTTTCGCTCCTGATTTCTACTGTTTTATCAGAATTTTCACCCAACGTATAACTGGCCACCTGTGATTCAGATGATGGTGCGACATCACTCAATTCAACATTGCGGCGCTTGTAAGCAGGAATATTCTCAATTTCATAGAGGTTCTGCTCAATCGGCTGGTGTGTTTTCAGTTTTTCGCTCAGCTGTCGCAGTTTTGAGACGCGCTCAGATGATTTTGCCTGGAGTTCATTCAGCAAAGGTTCAACAGGCCGATGAGTGAGTATGGCGGGCTGTGGCTTATAGCTGGCATGCGGGTCAACCATTTCGGAGTTGACCATAGGCATTTCCTCGTCGATGATTGTCTCAGCAGGTTCCGGGGTCAGATCCGGTTCCGGTTTATCAAATGTGAACTCAATGTTTCGCATCGGGTCAGCGGTCTCCGGCTCCGCATAAAAGGGAATCGGATCCGGAATAACAGGGGCAGCCAGGGGCATAAATTTTGCTGCGGGGGTTTCTGTTATTTCGGCTTCAGGGATAAAGAGACGTTTTTCAGTTTTAGGTTCGTTTTTACCATACAGGTCAATAACGGTAAATACCTCCGGGGTGTTGGGGCCTTTTTGTTTGTGATCCTCATCAAAACCGGTGGCAACGATGGTTACGCTGATTTTGTCATCAAGGGTTTCATCAAAACCGTTGCCCCAGATGATATCGCCGGTTGACTGTGTTTTTTCCTGGATGTAATCGGTAATTTCGGTAACCTCGTCCATGGTGATCTCATTTTTCCCTGATGAGATATAGAGCAGCAGGTTACCGGCACCGTTGATATCGTTGTTGTCAAGAAGTGGTGAGTTAAGCGCTTCTTCAACAGCCAGTTGTGCACGGTTTGTGCCACCGGCAATACCGGTTCCCATGATGGCAACGCCACTGTTTTTCATCACCGTTTTAACATCTTCAAAGTCAACGTTGATATAGCCGGCCACGGTAATGATCTCTGCAATTCCCTTTGCCGCTGTGGTGAGCACATTGTCAGCCCTTGTGAAGGCTTCCGACAACGGAAGGTTGCCGCACATCAGGCGAAGCTTGTCGTTGCTGATGATCAGCAGCGCATCTACATTCTGTTTCAGCTGGCGAATGCCGTCATCAGCAGACTGGCGGCGTTTCCGACCTTCAAAGGAGAAGGGAATGGTAACGATCCCGACAGTCAGGATGTCAAGTTCCTTTGAAATTTGTGCGATGACTGGTGCTGCGCCGGTTCCGGTTCCGCCACCGAGGCCTGCGGTGATAAACAGCATTTTGGTGCCTTTATCCAGAACAGCCCTGATGTCGTCGGAATTTTCCAGGGCGGCATTCCGGCCAACAGACGGTGCGGCTCCTGCACCCAGTCCGCCGGTAAGATTGGCTCCGAGCTGTATTTTGGTTGGAACCGGGCTGCATTCCATGGCCTGCGCGTCTGTATTGCAGATAATAAAATCCACGCCCTTGATACCTTGCTGGAACATATGGTTGACCGCATTGCTGCCGCCACCGCCAACGCCGATAACTTTAATGATAGAGGACTGGTTCTTAGGTAGATCAAATTTGAGCATTTCGGCCATGGTGATGTTTTTTATTTGGGTTAAAAGTATTAAGAAAGAAAATTGAATTTAGAATCATTTCATTTAGTTATCAACGAATGATTGTTAATAGCGGGCTACTCAACGTCTTCTTCAAACATGTTCCTGATTTTGTCAAGAAATATTTCGGGTAGACGTTTGCCGGTTCTAGAGGTGTCTTTCACTTTCTTCTCTTTCACCTTCTTTTTCTTGTCGACCGGTTCAATGATTTCATCCATTACCGGCGGGGCTTCAGGTTTCATCTTTTCAACCTCTTTCTGATACCGTCCGATCCCTTCAATGACTAGTCCAACGCCGGTTGCAAACATCGGGCTGGCCATCTCCGGTTCTGCATCGGAGGAGAGGTGTTCGTTGGGATACCCGATACGGGTGTCGAGGCCGGTCATGAATTCCGTCAGCTGCGCAATATGTTTGAGCTGTGCGCCACCACCCGTGAGTACGATGCCACCGATCAGTTTTTTCTCGTAGCCGGAGTTTTTAATCTCGTAATAAATATGCTCAATGATCTCTTCCATGCGCGCCTGGATGATGGAGGCAAGGTTCTTCAGGCTTATTTCCTTTGGAGTCCTTCCACGCAGCCCGGGAATGGCCACAATTTCCTCTTCGCGGTTTTCGCGTGCAAGCGCTGATCCGAACTTCACCTTAAGTTCTTCTGCATGTTTCTTGATGATGGAACATCCTTCCTTGATGTCTTCACTGATGATTTCACCGCCCAGTGGAATAACAGCGGTGTGACGGATGATCCCGGCGTGGAAAATGGCAATGTCGGAAGTTCCGCCGCCAATGTCAACCAGTACAACCCCTGCCTCTTTTTCTTCGTCGCTGAGCACCGCTTCGGCTGAGGCCATTGGTTCAATGATCAGTTCAACAACTTCCAGCCCGGCTTTGCGCACACATTTGTATATGTTCTTGGCAGCGGCTGTTTGCCCTATGATGATATGGAAATTGGCCTCCAGTGAACTGCCGATCATGCCTTTCGGTGTCAGGATTCCATGTTCGCCGTCAATGCTGAACTCCTGGGGTATGACGTCGAGGATCTCCTCACCAGGATTCATGTTGAGGTTGTACATGCTGTTGCACAGTTTGTCAATGTCCTGCTGGCTGATCTCTGTTTCACTCTCCTCACGGATCATGCTGCCGCGGTGCTGAAGACTCTTGATGTGCTGCCCTGCGATGCCCACATTCACGTACTTGATATCCACCCCCGACTTGGCTGATGCTTCTGCCACTGCATCCTTAATGGACTGCACTGTATTGTCAATATTCGCAACAACTCCCCGCTTTACACCGATGGACGGTACCTTGCCATAACCGAGAATGTCTATTTTTCCGTATTCGTTTTTGCGGCCAACGATGACTGCTATTTTAGTTGTACCGATGTCGAGCCCGACAATGATGCCTGATTTTTCCATGCTTCTTTAAATTTTAGAACAAACCACTTGATTCTTGTATTTTATATTAATTACGTTGTATTTATTCCAGCCAATTTTATTGAGTCCGTACCTGTAAAAGGCAACCAGTCTTCTGAATTTGTCGTCCAGGTCCTCTGCAGTTCCCAGCAGGATGATATGATTCCCGATCCGTGGAACGAGTTCAAATTCATTCTGCTCATTCACATAGATCTGTGCGATCTGGGCTTTCAGGAACTTATCATGGGTGATGTACATGGTTAACTTATAGAGATTGGTCAGGAGGGAGTCGTAAAATACCGAGTCGGACAAAGCCAGGATGTTCACCCGGTAATTGGAATTTTTCATGTATGAATCGTTGATAAATCCGTTGGCAACCAGCACCCTTGCTGAAAAGTTCGGGTTGACCGGAAGCAATGCCCCTGATTCATCCAGGTAGAAACTTTCATATTTCTGGTTGATCAGGCGCAACAGCGGTTCGCGCTGACGGATGTCGACGAACAGCGTGCCTTCATTGTTTTCATAAACGGATACTTTAGCCACATAGGCCTGTTTGCGGATGGCGTTTTCTATTGACCCGGTATTGATGTACCCCAGCGGTTTTCCTTTCACCATCCCGGCTGTTCTCAGCAGGATGGAGTCAACATCCCGGCGCGTGATCAGCACATCTGCAGCACCGTAGCTGATCTTTATATCTACCTTCTTACAAGGCTGCCGGTAATGTTCCACCTCTACAAACCCGACAAGTGTTCCTGCACCTGCAACGAGGAGAACCCAGAGGATGATCAGCATTATTTTCCAGAATTTCTTCATCTGAGGTTCGGTTCTTTAAATGTTGCGGTAATTGGTTCAACAAACTGGTCAATGTCGCCGGCACCCAGTGTCAGCAGGACCTCCGGTTTGTTTTCCTGTAATTCCTGAATCAGGTGCTCTTTGGTGACAAGTTTTTTATCGGTTAGCCTTACCCGTTCAAGCAGCATGGCAGAAGAAACACCCGGGATGGGTTTTTCGCGGGCCGGGTAGATGTCGAGTAAAATGAGCCTGTCGAGCAGTTCAAGGCTGCGCGCAAAATCGTCTGCCAGGTCGCGGGTGCGTGAGAAAAGATGCGGCTGGAAAACCCCTGTGATTTTTTTCTGCGGGTAGAGGTCACGGGCTGCGCTGATACAGGCCCTGAGTTCTTCAGGATGATGAGCGTAATCGTCAATATATGTGAAATCCGGCGTACGTAACCTGAACTCAAAGCGCCGTTGAACGCCGGCATAGGTGAACATGGCTTCCCTGAGGGCAGACTCATGAATGTGCAGCAGAATCCCGACCGATAATGCCGCAACTGCATTTTCAAGGTTGAACCTGCCCGGAATTCCGAGCACAAGGCCTGTTATTTCACCTGTCGGGAAAACGAAGTCAAAATGAAACAGCCCGTCGACCACGGTTATGTTTTTTGCATAAAAGGACGATTCGGCAGCAACCGCGTAATCGTAACTGTTGTAAATGGCGGGGTTTACCGGCGTAATTTTGGTGCCTGATTTCATGACCAGCGATCCGCCTTTCACAATTTTGCCGGTAAACTCGGCAAATGTGTTTTTCATATCGTCGTGACTGCCATAAATATCAAGGTGATCGGCATCTGCAGAGGTAATAACTGCAATAAACGGAGAAAGTTGAAGAAAAGACTTATCATACTCATCAGCCTCTACAACGCAATACATTTCAGAACCGTCCGCCTGTCCGCCTGTCCGCCTGTCCGCCCCGGGTTCATGAATAAAATTCGTTCCATAATTCCTCGAGATCCCCCCCAGGAAAGCCAGTGTTCCGACGCCCGCTTTGCAGAGCATATGCGCAACCATTGTTGACGTGGTGGTTTTTCCGTGTGTTCCTGCAATGGCGATGGTTTTGTACCCGGAGGAGATCATTCCCAGCACCTCAGCCCGTTTTTTTATCCTGATCCCATGCTCGATGAAGTACCTGTACTCGTTATGATCTGACGGGATGGCCGGGGTGTAGATGACCATTTCGGTATCGGGCGGAATCATACTGATATCCTCGTTGAAATGGATCTTCATTCCTTCATCGGTCAACTGGTCGGTGAGGGGAGAAGGGGTTTTATCATACCCTGAGATGGTGGCTCCCTGTGATGAAAAAAACCTTGCCAGTGCACTCATCCCGATGCCGCCAATTCCGAGCAGGTATACAGAGGACGGTTTTATCGTTTCAGATCTCCTATTAACGGTGTTGGCATTTGACAGAACTGTTCCTGGCTCAATATGAACAAGTGACAGGGCCGTTTCAGCAATCACATCCGCTGCATCTGAGATTCCCAGGGATTTAATGTTCCTGCTGAGTTCTGATTGCAGCGGCTGGTTGTTGAAAAGCTCGGTAACTGTTCTCCCGAGGGATTCAACAGCAACAGCATCGGCAATCATGATTGCGGCATTTTTGTCAACAAGGGCACGGGCGTTTTTGGTCTGGTGATCTTCTGAAACATTGGGTGAAGGAACCAGGACAACCGGCTTGCCAACCACACACAGTTCGGAAATCGCAATGGCTCCTGCACGCGACACAATGATATCAGCAGCTGTATATGCGAGATCCATACGGTCAACAAATGGCAATATGACCAGGCATTGCAGTTTACATTTTACATTTTGCATTTCCTCATCATCCCCGAATTTCGACCTGATATCTTCATAATAATACTTTCCCGTTTGCCACAGCACCTGTAATTCCGCTGCTTTTTCCCCGCCTGCCACAAATTTCAGGATGGCCTGGTTGATGGTGCGTGCCCCGAGGCTGCCTCCGATGACAAGAAGGGTTTTCTTACCCGGTTGCAGTCCGAAATAGGCCAGTGCCTCATCGCGGCTATGGCTCAGTTTAACTACATCCTGCCTGATGGGGTTGCCGGTGAATACAATTTTGTTGGCCGGGAAGAACTTTTCCATCCCGTCGTATGCCACACAAATTTTCCTTACCCTGCTTCCAAGTAGCCGGTTTGTCACACCGGGGAATGAATTCTGTTCCTGGATCAGGCAGGGTATGTTGAGGCTTGTTGCCATACGTAGTGTTGGGCCGCTGGCATAACCGCCTACGCCAATCACCACATCTGGTTTGAATTTTGCGATGATTGAGCGTGCCTTCAGCAGACTGGCAACAAGTTTAAAGGGGAAAGTGAGATTTTTCCATGTCAGCCTGCGCTGAAAACCGCTGATCGTCAGTCCTTCAATCTTGAACCCGGCTGCCGGTACTTTTTCCATTTCCATCCTGCCGGTGGCGCCAATAAAAAGGATGTCAATATCCTTCTCTTTACCCCTCAGGGCATTGGCAATGGCAATTGCCGGGAAGATATGCCCGCCGGTACCGCCGCCGCTGATGATGACACGTTTCATAAGGCAGGGACAGTTTTAAGGTTCTTATTCCGTGATGGCTCCTGGAGGATTTCCACTTCGGTGCCGTTTTCTGTTTCAATTTCCGTTTTCCGGCTTACACTCAGGATGATTCCGATGGAAATACTTGTGAACCAGATGGATGTACCGCCCATGCTGACAAGCGGGAGCGTTTGGCCGGTGACCGGGAAAAGGTTGACAGCCACTGCCATGTTGATGAGTGCCTGGAATACCAGGCTGAACCCGATCCCGATGCTGAGCAGCGACCCGAAATTCCCCTGGCACCGGCTGGCAATCCGGATGACCCTGAAAAACAGGATGAGGTATAGCAGGAGGACAAAGCTTCCTCCTACAAGCCCGTATTCTTCAATGATGATGGCGAATATGAAATCGGAATAAGGGTGGGGCAGGAAGTTTCGCTGGGTGCTTTTTCCCGGTGATTTTCCTAAGATACCTCCCTGTACGATGGCGATTTTTGCCTGGTCAACCTGGTAGGTGGCATCAGGATCACCTTCCTGCTTGTTGATGAAATGGTCAATTCGGGCAACCCAGGTCGTTCCGCGGGGAAAGAGCGAAGGGAAAGTTTTCGAAAGCATGAAAATCATCACGATACCCACAATGCCTAACAGGCCGAGTGAGATCATATATTTAAGGCTGATCCTGCCGATAAACATCAACACGATACAGGTGACAAAGAGAATGGCTGCTGTTGAGAAGTTGGCTGGGAGGATCAGAATTGTTACCACGATAACCGGTATAATGACCGGTAGAAAACCCTGGCGGAAATCCAGCACCAGTTCCTGTTTTTTGCTGAGGACACGCGCCAGGTACATGATCAGGAACAGTTTGGCAACATCTGAACTCTGAAATGTCAGGTTGACGATCGGAACGGTGAGCCATCTGTTGGCATCGTTGAGATTTGTACCAGAAACAAGCGTCACCAGGAGCAGGGGTACGGTAAGGAAAAGTCCGATCTGGGAGATGCGCGAAAAATAGGTGTATTTTACAAGGTGCGTAGCGTACATCATACCAAGTCCCAAACCCAGGATTACGAGATGCTTGAAGAGATAGTATTCGGTGTTGCCATGCTGCTTTTTATATGCCAGGGTCCCTGTTGAGCTGTATACAGCAAGCAGGGAAAAAATGCAAAGGATGACCACCACGATCCAGATCACCCTGTCACCTTTGATATCTTTTGCAACTTTAAGCATGGTTGTGACGTCTTATAAGTTTTTAACGGCTTTGCGGAATGCCATGCCGCGTTCTTCGTAATTGTCAAAGAGATCAAATGAAGGGCAAGCCGGCGAAAGAAGCACCGCATCACCGTGGTTTCCCAGGTAATAGGCTGCAATCACTGCTTCATCCATTGAAAGGGCATCCGTGACAGGAACATCCAGGTCGTCAAATGCGTTGTGAAGGCGGGTATTGTCAACGCCAAGGCAAATGATGGCTTTGACTTTTGTCCTGACCAGGTGACGGAGTGTTGAATAGTCATTCCCGGGTTCAACACCGCCCACGATCCAGATGATCGGCCTGGAGGTGCTTTCAAGGGCGTACCAGGTTGAGTTCAGTGTGGAAGATTTGGAATCATTGACAAACTCCATGTCCCTGATTACAGCTACAAGTTCCAGCCTGTGTTCCATATGCTGAAATCCCTTGAAACTCTCTTTGATAAACTCCTTGCGGATTTCACTGATCTTCGGTCCAATGGATGCTGCCAGCGTATCGTAAACTGTAGCTTGTCCCTGTTTTGCCAATGCTTCAAATGTCATGGTTGTTATCTTAGTTTGAGTGTAACAATAGTTAGTACGGCCAGCATGATCCCTACGATCAGAAATCGCATGACGATCTTGGATTCATGGTAGCCCAGTTTCTGAAAATGATGATGCAGGGGAGACATTTTGAAAATCCGTCTTCCCTCGCCGTATTTGTGTTTTGTGTATTTAAACCAGGTCACCTGCATCACCACGGAGAGGTTTTCCACCAGGAATATCCCGCAGAAAATGGGGATCATGATCTCCTTGCGTATCATGATGGCAAAAACGGCAATTATGCCTCCCAGGGCGAGACTGCCGGTGTCGCCCATGAACACCTGCGCAGGAAATGAGTTGTACCAGAGGAAGCCGATGCATGCTCCCACGAAGGCGGAAATGTAAATGGCCAACTCTCCTGTGTTCGGAATATACATGATATTCAGGTAGTTGGCGAATACAATGTTACCGGAAACATAAGCGAGCACGCCCAACGTTAACCCAATGATGGCCGACACTCCTGTCGCCAGCCCGTCAAGCCCGTCGGTGAGGTTAGCCCCGTTTGAAACAGCAATAATGATGAAGATGACAATGGGGATGAAGACCAGCCAGGTCCATTTTTTAGCCCCTTCACCCATCCAGGAAATCAGCCAGCTGTAATCAAATTCATTGTTTTTGATGAACGGGATTGTTGTTTTGGTTGATTTAACTGGTGTTTTGGAGAATATTTTACTCTTGTCGGAGGTTGATTCCATGGCAAAAACATCCGTCGTAGGGACATAGGCAGCCTGGCGTACACGTTCACGGATGACGATGCTGTCGCTGAAATACATGGTTAACCCTACGATGAGCCCGAGCCCGACCTGTCCGAGCACTTTGAGTTTTCCTGGCAGCCCTTTTTTATCCTTTTTAAACACCTTGATGTAGTCATCCAGGAACCCGATGAGGCCCAGCCATACTGTGGCAACCAGTACAACGATGATATAGAGATTGTTCAGTTTTGCAAAAAGCAGGGAAGGGATAAGGATTGCCGCCAGGATGATGAGGCCTCCCATGGTGGGGGTGCCCTGTTTGGAGACCTGACCCTCCAGGCCAAGGTCACGCACGGTTTCTCCAACTTGTTTCTTGCGCAGGAAGGCAATAAGACTTTTGCCGATGATCATGGAGATGAAGAGCGAGGTGATCAATGCGGCGGCTGCCCTGAACGAAATGTACTGGAATACACCGGCTCCCGGAATGTTGAATGCTTTGTGCAACCATGTAAAAAGATAGTACAGCATAGCCTAATGTTTTACGGTGTTAACAATCCCGAAAATTTCCTGCAGCGCCTCTTTGTCATCAAAATGATGCTTTACCCCTTTGATCTCCTGGTAGTTCTCATGACCTTTTCCGGCCACCAGGATGATATCGCCGGGGGTGGCAAGAGCACAGGCAGTTTTGATGGCCTCCATGCGGTTGACAATGACCAGGACGTTCTTTGCCTTATGAACGGGTACTCCCGACCGCATTTGTGCCAGGATGTCATCCGGGTCCTCATTGCGGGGGTTGTCGGAGGTCAGGATTACACGGTCGCTTAAGTTGGTTGCGATTTCTGCCATCACCGGACGTTTGGTGGCGTCGCGGTTTCCGCCGGCACCTACCACGGTGATAAGCTGTTTGCTGTGGTCGCGGATTTCGTTGATGGTTTCAAGCACGTTTTTCAGGGCATCAGGGGTGTGTGCATAATCTACGATCCCGGTAACGTTCTCGTTTGAAATGACATAATTGAACCTGCCGGAAACCGGCTCCATTCTGCTTAGCAGTGTCAGGGTGTCTGTTTTATCCTGCCTGAGCAGCACAGCAGCTGCATAAGCAGCGAGGAGGTTGTAGGCATTGAAGGTGCCGATCAGTTTAAACCAGGCTTCCTGACCATCCACGTTGAGATGGATGCCATGAAATTGGTTTTCAATGATCCTGCAACGGAATTCAGCCATTGACTGCAGGCTGTAAGTAAACTTTTCTGCCGGGGTATTCTGAATCATTACACGGCCGTTTTTATCATCCTTGTTTACCAGGGCAAATGCCGTTGACGGCAACTGGTCAAAAAATGTTTTTTTTGCCCGGAGATAGGCATCAAAGGTTTTATGATAATCAAGGTGGTCATGTGTCAGATTGGTGAAAATGCCACCGGTAAATGTGAGTCCTGCGATTCGTTTCTGGTCAACCGCATGAGAGGAGACCTCCATGAAACAGTATTCGCACCCTTGCTGAACCATCCGGGCCAGCAGGTCGTTGAGCTGGATCTGGTCGGGCGTGGTATGGGTGGCCGGGATCTCAACCAGGTTAACCTTGTTTTGAATGGTGGAGATCAGACCGACGCCGAAGCCGAGGCCCGAAAATAGCTGGTGGAGCAAGGTAACGATGGTGGTTTTGCCATTGGTGCCGGTAACCCCCACCAGTTTGAGCTTCGCCGAAGGATTGCCGTAGAAACGGGAGGCCAGGACTCCCAGCGCGAGGCTGCTGTCGGGAACCTTAATATAGGTGACCCCTTCAAGGATTCCGGCAGGAATATCTTCGCAAACCACCGCTGAAGCTCCTTTTTCAATGGCAGTGTTGATGAAGGAATGGCCGTCGGAGTTTGTTCCGCGGATGGCAAAAAACAAATTTCCGGGTTCGACCCTGCGTGAATCAAACCGGAGACCGCTGACGGATACAGCAGCATCCCCGGTGATCCCGGTGATTGCAAACGGGCCGATGATATCCTTGAGCAGCATCATGCCTGGGTTTTGGGTTTATCCTGTTTTATTTTCAGTTCAATGACCACGGGCATTCCTTTATATATATTGCGTCCCGGTTCAATGGATTGCTTGACAATACTGCCTTTACCGTTCACCAGGACATTCAGCCCCTGTAGTTCCAGCAGGTACAAGGCGTCCTTGAGACCCATACCGCACACATTGGGCATGATGCCTTTTGTCACAGCGGCCGGGGCAAGAACGATGTTATCAGATGATAATTCGGGTGTTGCCCAGGTTGCCTTGCTGTTCTCTGTACGAGCTTTGAGGTTGAGCTGGTTAAAGGCGTCGGCAAGATCTTTCACCTGTCCAGATTGTGCGAATGGCGTGTGTGAATTGACACTGTCAACAGGCAGCGGGATCATAATATCGGGGCGGATTGCATAGAGCTTATCTGATAATTCGCGGAAAACAGGTGCAGCGACGGCCCCACCGTAGTATTTACCCTTCCGGGGATTGACAATAACCACGATCAGTGAGTATTTGGGATTGTCGGCAGGGAAATACCCTACAAAGGAACCTTTGTACTGAACCTGCTTGGTGCCCTGGCGGTAACCTTTGTTGCCGGCTGCGATCTGGCAGGTTCCCGTTTTCCCGGCGATCTTGTAATTGGGTGACTTGATATTGGCACCAGTTCCCTCTTCCACTACACCTTCAAGCATAAGCCTGGCCTGTTGAATGGCCCATGGTGATACGATCTGCGGATTGATGACAACCGGGTTGAAACGCTGAACAAGTTGTCCGTTCTTTCGTATTTCACGAACAAACAACGGTTTCACCATGACGCCATTATTGGCTACTGCATTGTACAGTGTGAGCAGGTGGATGGGTGCCAGCTGAATTTCGTAACCGATTGACATCCATGGGAGTGAAAGAGCCGACCAGTATTTGCTTTTGGTGCTTTTAATATAGGGTTTTCCCTCACCGGCGATCTGAAGGCCCAGCGGCCGGTTGATGCCGATCCTGTAGAGCCCGTCAATGTATCGCTGGGCCGAGTCTGAATAGGCGTTATATACCATCCGGGATGTGCCAACATTGGAAGATTTTTCAAATACCTGCAGGGCAGTGATCATACCCAGGCCGTGATGCGAGTCTTCCATTTTCCGGCCCGAATAATAGGTTATACCGCCGGAGCAGTTGACAGGTGTGGTGAGGTCAATTTTCCTGTCGTCCAATGCCACCAGGAATGATGCCAGTTTGAAGGTAGAACCTGTTTCCTGGCTTTCGCCGATGGCATAGTTGAAAATTTCCTCATAGGTGCCTTTTTTCGTGAGGCCGAGGTTTGCCATGGCTTTGAGGTAGCCTGTTTTCACTTCCATCAGGATGACGCATCCATGGTCGGCGCTGTCGGCAATAAGTTCCTTGCGCAGGGAGGATTCAGCCAGGTCCTGCAGGTTGACATCCAGCGTGGTGATGATATCATTGCCGTTTTGCGGTTCTATCTGGCTCTCCGGGTCTACCGGCATCCAGGCCTGTCCGCCGATTCGGCGCATCAGCCGCTGGCCGTTCACACCCTGCAGGTTTTTTGTGAAGGAGCCTTCCAGCCCGACGAATACCTTATGGTCTGCCTCTCCGCTCTCGTACCCGATGATCCTTCGTGCAAGAGACTTATAAGGAAGTTCCCGCTCAAACTGCGCGATAATGATCATGCCCCCCTGGTATTTCCCCCTGCGGAAAATCGGAAATTGACGCATTTTATTCAGTTCGGGATAGGTAACATCACGGTGGATGAGCTGGTACCTGACATGGTTCCTTCTTGCTTCCCACAACAGGTCTTTATAGGAGGATGGAGTGCGGTCTTTGAACAACAGGGAAAGGCAAATGGACAGGCTGTCAACGTTGTTGCTGAAAACCGCATCAGTGATGGAATCGGTCATCACATCCATCCTGATCTCAAATATGGGGATAGATACTGCCAGCAGACTGCCGTCATCGGCCAGGATGTTGCCCCTGATGGCTTCAGTTTCAAAAAGATGGATCTCCTGTTTTTTAGCCATATCCATGAATTCCTTCTTCTCAAACTGCTGGATCATCACCACCCGTGCAATGATGAAAAGCCCGAACAGCAATACCGCCAGGTAAACCAGGTAAACACGTGTCAATATGCCTTTTTTGATCTCTTTCATTGCCTATTTCTTGCCTTGTTGAGACGATTTACCCGAATAGAGGATTTTATACGGGGGCATTTTCGCTTCGTGAAGCCCTAATGGAATGGCACGCTTGGAAATTTCCGACTGGCGTCCCTGGAACATCAGGATTGATTTTGTTGTGATGTATTCGTATCGCAGCTCTTTAAGCTCCCGTTTGGTAATATCAATTGAATTGAATTTTTTCTCTGTATAATAGGTATTGGCGATGTAGATCATGGCGAGCAGGGCGACATAGAGGATGTAACTGAGGTTTCCGGTCACCCACTCTTTCGACAGGTAGTCGCCGCCAAGAAAGTCCTGCACCGCCCTGCGGGTTTTATTGGTTTTCTTTAAAGCTTTGACCGACTCCTTGGGTGCAAAGGGCACATCAAACCCCTGGTCCTCTTCCGCCGGACCGATTTCCGGCGTTGGAGGACCACCCATTGTATGAACCTGATCATTATATTTTAGATTCTCTTTCACCTTTAAATTTTTTCTGCAACTCGTAAATGGGCACTGCGGGAGCGGTTGTTTTCGGCAATTTCTCCCTCAGATGGAACGATGGCTTTACGGGTGATCACCTTCAGTGGCGACAGTACATTCCCGAAAAAGTCTTTTTCAACTGTTCCTTCAAAATTTCCCGACCTGAAAAAATTCTTGACCAGTTTATCTTCCAGCGAATGGTAGGAGATGACCACCAGCCTGCCACCGGGCCTGAGTGCCGCAGAAGCTTGTTTCAGGAACTCGCGAAGCGATTCCATCTCTTCGTTTACTTCAATCCGAAGGGCCTGGAACAACTGGGCCTGGTATTTGAATTCTTTGCCGCGTTCGGCGCAGGTGTTTGCGATTTCTTTGAGGGCCCCGGTGGTTTCAACCGGCTTTCCCTTCCTTGCTTCCACGATGCGGGACGCCAGTTTTCGTGCATTCCGGATCTCCCCGTACGTATAAAAGATCGCGCTGAGCCGTTCCTCGCTGAATTGGTTGACAATGTCCCTGGCTGTTTGCTTTTTGTTCCGGTTCATCCTCATGTCAAGCACCCCGTCGAACCTGGTTGAAAACCCGCGGTCGGGCTCGTCAATCTGGTGGGAAGAGATCCCGAGGTCGGCAAGGATTCCGTGTACCGTGGAAGCGTGGTGCAGTTTCAGGAAGTTCCTGAGAAAGCGGAAATTGCTGTTTACCATGACCAGCCGCGGGTCATCAATGCGGTTGAGTATCGCTTCGTCGTCCTGGTCAAATGCCACCAGTTTACCGTCACCAAGTTCATTGAGGATGGCTTTGGCATGTCCGCCGCCGCCGTAAGTGGCATCAACATAAATGCCACCGGGCCTGATAGCCAGTGCCTCGATGCTTTCAGGAAGTAGGACACTTTTATGATAGATCATTGCCGGCGCTGGTTATATTCGGGTTACCCATTACTTTTTCAGCCAGTTGTGCAAAATCTGCCGGTTCGTTTGACAACAGTTCGCGGTAGGTCTTCTTATCCCAGACCTCAATCCGGTCAGAATAGGCGAATAATATGATCTCCCGGTCAATGGAGGCGTAATCAAGCAGCATCTTCGGCAGGAGAAGCCTGTTCTGGCTGTCAAGCGATAATGGAGTTGCGCCGTTGTTGAATGCCCGCACAAACTGGCGGTGATCTTTCACGAAAAGGTTCAGCTTATTCATCCGTGCCGTGGTCTCATCCCATACATCCTGGGGATACAAAACCAGGCAGCCTTCAAAACCGCGATTGATGACAAACTTGTCATGTGCTTCCGGGCTGATCTGTTTTTTCAGCGCAGACGGAAGGATGATACGGCTCTTGTCATCAAGCCTGCACTCATATTCACCGATTAAAGTCGTCGTGGCCACCTTTGTCATTTTTGCGACTGTAAATATAGGAAGAAAATCTCCACTTTGCTCCACTTTGCTCCACTGTTAATAACTTTTTTTGATGAATAGGGGGCGCAGGGGGGGGGAATATGGGGACTGGTGAGCGGGTGAACGGGTGAGCGGGTGAACGGGAGGGCGAGTGGGATGGGGGCAGGCGGAGTGGTGGACAGGCGAACAGGCGGACAGGTGGACGGGCGGACAAGCGGACAAGCGGACTGACTGGCCAGGTCGTCGGGAAATCAGAAAATGAGCCGGTTATGGCTTTCCGTAAGGTCCTTTTGTTAATAAGTCACTGGTTTTTCGTCGCTGAAAACCTGGGTCAGGGATGGGTAATGACCAGTTTGGAGATTGCCTGGCCGAGGTGGATGAGGTAAATCCCGGAGGCGAGCGCGGATACAGAGAAGGTTGATTTGCCGGAAAAGGGGATGTGGAGTACTGGGCGGCCGTATATATCTGTAATTGTGAGGTGTGGGGCGTGAGTTGCGAGTGGAGGTGAATCGACGGTCACAGAATTATCGGCGGGGTTTGGATAAACCTTCAATATTCCGGAACCTGCGGAAACGGGGTTTTGAATTCCCTGGATGATGACCGGTGTGGAACGTTTTGTGATGTAATTCAAGCCTCCGGCGAAGTTGCCCGTGATCATGTCAAATTCAGACAGGTCGGTGAGACGGGCGATGGCAGGTGAGGTTTGCCAGCCAAACAGGGTGTCGGCAGGATCTGATGCCAGCCATTGATACAGGGTTGACGATCCTGTGAATTTACCCTGCAGGTTCTGGTCAATGTTCGTGAAAAGATGTATCCGGCCTTCATCGGAGCCGCACAGAAGGAAGGTTGTTCCATCGGTAAACCTGGAAAAACAGGGGGTGCTGAACCCATCATACGAGACCCCGTAATTGGTGACATTGACTTTGCCAAGACTGTCTGTGATTGCTGAAAACGCAGGAAATCCGGCTGTTCCCGTGTTTTTATACCAGTTGAGGTTGCCGTTTTGCTCCCCGATGACAAGGTCCGTTTTGTTGTCTTTGTCGAGGTCAAAAAGCTGTGGCGTGCTGAAATCTCCCACATCGATGCCCTGCCAGTGAAGGATTGGCGGGTTGAAATCCGGGATAACCTCGCCTGTTCCGTTGTTCATAAAGGCGATCAGCGACCCGTCACTGTTTCCGACGACCATGTCAGGCCGGCTGTCGCCGTTCAGATCGGCAAAAGTTGGAAACGCACCACGTAGCTGCATTGTTGAAATCCCCGCAAGGTCATCATTCATCAGTTTAAAAACAGGGGAGGCGGGTGTTCCTTCGTTCCGGTAATAGGCGATCTTTGAGGTATAAGCAGAATAGAGCAAGCCGTTTTTGTACCATGATGAGTCGTAGATCCCGTCATTGCCCACGAAAAGGTCCTGAAGCCCGTCGCCGTCAAAGTCAAACAGTACGGGGTGGGAGGCCGAGCCAAAATCAAGCATATCGTCGCGGAATGGTTCAGCTGCCTGGATTTCATAGTGTGGCAGGACTGCCGATCCGGTGTTTTTATAAAACCGGATGCAGTTGTAATTTTCCGACGTGTGCAGTGTAGGATCAAAGGGTGAAATCATCAGATCGGACAGGCCGTCGTTGTCAATGTCAATATCTGAGACAGCCGGAAAGGAGAAAAGGTTTACAGGCAGCGAAGAGGCAGGGAAAGCAGTATCCTGGGCCACCATCAGGGCCGAATCCAGGGTGCCGCCGTTAAAAAGGGCAACAAGCCCGGGGTAGTCAACATCACCAAGCACAAGGTCCTTAAGCCCGTCTCCGTTCAGATCCGTCGCCATCAAAGTCGACCCGGTATGCCTGCTCCCCCCATTTTGCACTTTGCACTTTGCACTTTGCACTTCCCCCAATCCATCCCCGCACCCCACGTTCAACACAATCCTGTTTCCCCCCTCACTTTCCTTAAACTTCCCCCAGCAGGGATCTGCAAGCCGGAAGTCAAGACTGTCGCAATGGCCGTATTTTTCTTTCGAAAGGTTTTTGTGATACTCCACAAATGAGCCCAGTCCGAAAAAAGTGAGCAGGTCAAGGTCGCCGTCGTTGTCGATGTCTGCCAGGGCAGGGTAATCCACACTGGTGACCAGGATTCCGACCTTTCCTGTGTAATAGTATGACTCGAGGAGGCCGGTCACCAGTCTGAACTTCAGGGATGTGTCAGAGATGTTTTGAAAAACCCTCACCCCACCCATGCCATAGGTGAAAATGTCCATTTTTCCGTCGCAGTTGTAGTCGGCCGTGAGCACCCAGTCGTGCAGGTCGGGGAGTTTGAGAGCAAAGGCGGGCTCATTGGTATAATCAATGACGTTTGGGGTTCCTTGGTTGATAAACGTCAGTTTCCGGTTACCGTGCCGGTCAAAGCAAAGTAAATCCTGTCTGCCGTCGAGGTTGAGATCGATGGCACAAAACTGGCACGAGTTAAGCCCTCCGGCCCACGGAAACTTTAAGGGAAATCCGGTTCCGGGAAGCTGAAGCCCTGTGCCGGTTTGAGTTGTATGATTGATGTTAGGTAAATATCCATGGCCCTGTGCATTGCCGGTATGGCATGAAAACAAAGGCAAACAAAGAAATGCCAGGTGGAAAAATGCTGTTTTTATATCCCGTAAAATGCACATGATTTTACAAAGTTATCTAAACTTTACATACCTTTGAATCAATGTTTGCACGAGTGCAGGGATTACAGATGGTAAAACAGTATTAACTGAATAATAAATGCCCCGAATCCTCATAATTGATGATGAAAGAAGTATCCGGAACACATTGCGTGAGGTTCTGGAATATGAAAAATATTTAATTGATGATGCGGCTGACGGTGAGGCCGGTTTGGTCCTGGTCAGGGAGAACAAGTACGAGGTGATACTGTGTGACATCAAGATGCCAAGGATGGATGGCATTGAGGTGCTTGGTAAAATTTCCGAGATCACGGATGCCCCGGTTATCATGATCTCCGGCCACGGTACCATTGAAACAGCCGTTGAAGCCCTGAAAAAGGGGGCTTATGACTATATTTCAAAGCCCGTTGACCTGAACCGTTTGCTTGTTACCCTTCGCAATGCCATCGACCGGAGCAGGCTTGTTGATGAGACCAAACTGCTGAAGCGCAGGATTGGCGATACCTACGAAATGGTGGGTAACAGTGAGCCTATGATGGAGGTAAGGACCATGATCGCCAGGGTTGCCCCCACCGAAGCACGGGTGCTCATCACCGGTGAGAATGGCACCGGCAAGGAACTCGTTGCACGGCACCTGCATGCACTCAGCAACCGTTCGGCCGGACCGTTTATTGAGGTGAACTGTGCAGCCATCCCCTCCGAGCTGATTGAGAGCAACCTGTTCGGACATGAGAAAGGCTCCTTTACATCTGCTATCCGGCAGCACAAGGGTGATTTTGAGCAGGCAAGCGGAGGTACCCTGTTCCTCGATGAAATCGGCGACATGAGCCTTTCGGCACAGTCGAAGGTGCTGCGGGCCCTCCAGGAAAACAAGATCACCCGGGTGGGTGGCGAAAAGGAAATCCCGGTAAATGTTCGCGTCATCGCCGCAACCAATAAAAATATCCGCGAGGAGATTAAGAACAGGAATTTCCGGGAGGACCTGTATCACAGGCTCAGTGTGATTGTCATTGATGTGCCGCCACTCCGCAACAGGGCAGAAGATATCCCTGGTCTGGTCAACCATTTCCTTACCGGGTATTGTGCCGGGATGGGGAAACTGCCCATGGAGGTCACAGCTGAGGCGGTTGAGGCACTCAAAGATCATACCTGGAGCGGCAACATCCGGGAACTGAAAAATGTGGTTGAACGGTTGGCCATCCTGTGCGATGGCCCGATCACAGCCGCAGATGTGTATAAATTTGCCGGCCAGCAATAATTTCCTGATTTCAAAATACCTATGACAGACGCAACAGGAACCCATGATTCACTGAAACAGGAAAACGCCATCCTCAAGATGAAGGTTGGCAAGCTCACACGTGAACTGAGCAAGCAGCTTGCAGACAATGTGAACTATATTCATGCACTCCGTGAAAAGGAGAAGAACATCAGGGAGGCAACCTATTCCAACAGTATGTTGCTGATTGCCGGCAAGATGCTCCAGGAACGTTACAGGGTTATTGCAGAGAATATCGACGAGATTGTGACCATCAATGACCTCCGGGGAACATATATATATGTAAACCAGAGAGCGGCCGATTTTTATGGACTGAAGATCAGGGAAATGATCGGAAAATCCATTTTTGACATCATGGGGCAGGAGGCAGGGGAGAAATACAAGGAGGATATCTTCAGGCCGGTCACAGTTGAAAACAGGGATGCCACCACATTTTCCATTTTTTCCAGGGGTGGCATGACAGTTCACATTCAAAGTAAGAGCCATCCGATCCATGATGAACTCGGAGAGGTGATTGGCGTGCTCAATATCATGCATGATCTGACCAAGGACAGGAAAAAATCAGAATACCATGCCATTGAGCAAAGCATCAACCTGATCACCTCATTCTCGGGAGGGCTGGAACATACAATTCAGGATATCTTTTTAAAACTGTGCCAGGCCGATTGTATTTTTGGCGGAGGCCTCTACCTTTTCAAGGAGGAGAAAAATCTGCTTGAACTGATCTGTCATTACAATCTTGCAGATTCATTCGTTACAAAAGTCAGGGCATACCACAGAGATTCCCACCAGTTTCAGATCGTTGCACGCGGCGTTCCGCAATACGACATTTTTACCGACCTGCCGGATGTCATGCAAGCCGAGATTACAATTACAGGTCGTAAAACCGTCGCCGTCATCCCGCTGAACCATGAGGAGAAAATTGTAGGGTGTTTGAATTTTATACTCAATGATCCCGAGCATGTTACCGGGGAGGACCGGCTGTTTCTTGAAACCGTTGCCTGGCGGATCGCCCGGATCATCAGCCTGCATGATTCGCAGTCAAAGCTGAGTAAAACCGTTGCCGAATTGAATGAAACCATCAGCGACCTGAAGATAAAGCAGCAGATCCTCATTCAGAAATCCAAAATGGAGTCCCTCGGGGAGTTATCTGCAGGAATGGCCCATGAAATCAACCAGCCGCTGGTTATCATTTCTCTCTCCATTGAGAATATCATGCAGAAGATGTCGGTAGGGCCGAAGGTACTTCCCACCGCCTACCTCCAGCGGAAATTTGAATCCATGCTGTTGAATGTCAGTCGCATTCAGCAGATAATTGATAACATGCGGATTTTTGCCCACGACCAGTCAAGCATCATTTTTGAAAAGGTGAGCATCAGTGAACTGCTCTCAAAAACCATGGAGATGGTGGCTGTGCAATTCAGGGCAGAGGGCATAAAGATTATTGTAGACAGTGTTGACGGCAAGGCACACGTTATCGGAAATATCTTTAAACTTGAGCAGGTTCTGCTTAACCTGCTGTCAAACTCAAGGTATGCTGTCAATGAAAAATTCAGCAAATCGGCAAACGGTGCATTTCAGAAACAGATTGAGATCAGGGCCGCCCGTAAAGGCAACCACCTGCATCTTGAAGTGACAGACAATGGCATTGGGATCATGGAGGAGCACATTGAGAAGCTGTTTACGCCTTTTTTTACCACGAAAATGGAAGGTACCGGAACCGGGCTCGGCCTTCCAATTGTTTACGGAATTGTGAAGGAGATGAACGGCGATATCCGTGTAACAAGTAAGATTGACGAATATACGACCGTGCGAATTACATTGCCGGCTGTGTAATGTTGTTGTGAAAAAAAAACAATGTATTTTTTGGTAAATGAAAAAAATGTCATTTACTTTGCGGGTATTCTGCATCAAATTATTGTCAATTAAATAGATGGATAAACTTCACATACTCATTCTTGATGATGAACACGGTATCAGGAATGAAATAGAAGAATTTCTTACAGATTTGAATTTTATGGTCTTCCAGGCCGGTACACCCTCGGAAGCCTTTACTTTATTTGATAAGCACCAGATTGATGTGGCCATCGTTGACATCCGGTTGCCGGAAATGGATGGCATTGAGGTGCTGCAGCACATAAAGTTGCATTACCCGAAAACGGAAGTTATCATGATCACTGCTCATGGCGAAATGGACAGTGTGATCCGTTGCATGAGGCTTGGCGCCATTGATTTTTTCAACAAACCTTTCCGTATCAGGGAACTTGACAGGGCCATCCAGAAAACCAAAGCATACCTGCAGTTCCAGCAAAAACTGAAAACATGTACCACTTCCATTTCCAGGATTTCTGAGGATCTCGCCCCCTTTATCGGCCACAGGATCATTGGCGAAAGTCCACAGATGCAGGAAGTGGTGCGGTTTATGTGCAACGTAGCCTCCTCAGGGAATACCACCGTCCTTATCTATGGAGAGAGCGGAACAGGAAAAGAGTTGATCGCACGGGGAATTCATTACCTGAGCAACAGAAAAAAACAGCCTTTCAACTCTATCAACTGCGCTTCAATACCTGAAGATCTCTTTGAAAGCGAGTTTTTCGGACATTCGAAAGGTGCGTTCACCGGGGCGGTAGGCGATAAAACCGGGTGGTTTGAAGCCTCCAACCACGGAACGCTCTTCATGGATGAAATCGGCGACCTGAAATCAAACAACCAGCCCAAATTCCTGCGCGTCCTTGATGACATGGTAATCACAAGGCTTGGATCTACCAAGGGGGTTAAAATAGATGTAAGGGTGGTCGCAGCAACGAACCGCAGCCTGGAGAAACTGGTGGAGCAGAACCTTTTCCGCCCCGACCTTTTCTACCGCCTGAACTCTTTTATCATACATCTTCCGCCACTGCGCGACAGGAAAGACGATATCATGCCTCTCTTCAACCATTTTCTCAAAACGTATACCACTGCCATTGATAAGCACATTGAAGATGTTGACCCGCGTGTGTTCGAATGGCTAAGCGAATATTCCTTCCCGGGAAATGTCCGCGAATTGAAGCATATGGTTGAACGTGCTGTAATCCTGTGTAATGGAGCGACCCTTGATCTCAGCCATTTTGTAAATCCCGGCAAGAAATTAAGCAACTTTCACCTTACCAAGTCAGCTGAGGATGTGACCAGCCTGCATGAACTTGAAAAGCAAACCATCATGCTTTCCCTGAAGAAGGCGAAGTACGTTAAATCCCATGCTGCAAGGCTGTTGAATATTTCCAGGCAGTCGCTCGACAGAAAAATTGAGAAGTTCAATATTCCTGTGGTCTGGAGGTGATTTTCACCATCTTCCTTTATACCCACTCCTGCCTGAAACATGATACTTTGTTTCAGCGTGTGTTTAAAACTCACGTTTCATGTTCAATCGGCGGTAATTCTCCTTCTTCCTCTGTGCCGGAGGCACAAAATATGGGTAGCAGCCATATGCATTGTTGATATATCGTCCCATACGGGACGAAATGATGCATCTATGCATGCTTTTCTACCCATATAAAATCCCTAAAGGGATTTAACGACATTTTTAAACAATCTCTAAGAGCCTGTTGAATTTCTTAATTGGTTGAATTTCAAATTTTAAACCTGTGCCGTAGGCACAATATGCGGGTAGAAGTCGAATGTTTGCACGGCTATATCGTCCCGTACGGGACGAAATAATGCATCTATGCACGTTTTTCTACCCATATAAAATCCCTAAAGGGATTTAAAAACACTTTTAATCAGACTCTAAGAGCCTGTTTGAATTTCTTAATTGGTTGAATTT
>CAJBYO010000093.1 GCA_903959905.1 uncultured Bacteroidales bacterium | reverse complement strand
GTCTCACATTATAATTAAACTCTTTGTGCGACTTTGTGTGGACTTTGTGCGACTTTGTGGTTATAAAATTGACATACAATTCTTTACTGCCAGATAAATGGTGTTCAGTAACGGTTGCTGGTACGATTCCGATCAATCAAAAAAGATAATGGCAAAATTTCAATCTTTAATATGAAACATTAACAACGGTAAAATCATTGACATCCGACGCAACCATCGGATATTGTTCAATGGGAACCTTCAATAATGTTAAAGAGATCTATGTTCCGAGAAGTGATGGCTGGGTGTTTGTTTACAATGCTGAAACATTTGAAAAGATCGATCAGATTGGGATCGGCTCTCCGTCGTCGTGTGTGATCAATAACAATGGCAATTTATTCATCTCCACGGATCAATGGACCAATTACCCGTTAAGGGTTTTTAGCCGGACAACAAAGCAACAGATTTCAAAAAGCGGGGATTATGAAGATACCCGGTTAAGGATGATCCCGGGTTTGTTAAAACCAGGGAGTACAAAACGCTGGGCTATCCTTTCAAAATTTACAGAAAGGAAAATGTACTGGTATGTATCAGTAAAACCACAAATGATGTGATGTATAACTATACCGGTAAGTTTATAATTGAAAAAATACCTTTGTAGAATTTACGGCGCTCATCGCAGCACAACTATTGTTCAGTCGTGCATTTGATCCCAACAGCCTGGCAAACCCTTATGATCGCACTGACGGCCACATCGGTGGCCTGTTTCGTGGCATTGTCGGCATGCTGGGAGGCCACGGTTATCTGGGTTAAAGCTTTTTCCAGCGAGTCAACCTGCATGGAAATCTTGTATGACTGGTTCGTGAATTCAACAAACCGTTTGGCGTTGTCCCTGCCGGTAATCTCAAACTTTTTATTGTTTTTCAGTGTGTCGATGATGGTCTGGTAAACCCGGTAAGTTTTTGCCTCAATCATCACCGTGGCAATATCCGCCTTGCTTGTACGCATTGATTTGATCTTCCGTGCAATCGTTACAAACTGAGATTGACCGGGAATTGAAAAAAGGACTACAAATCCTATTACAAGGAAAAATGAAAACGGTTTTCTTTTTGTCATGGTGATTTAGTTTGTTTGCCCATTCACGGGCGGGTTTTATATTTTACCTGTAATGATCTTTCCAAATAATTCTCCCCATATAAGCCAGGGCTTTACCTTCATGAATATGCCCTGGTCAAAGTTTATCAGGCTCTCATCTATTTTCATGCTGCAGTTCTCATTCAACAGCCTGCTTTTGGCAGAAAACCTTACTTTACCTGCCGTCTTTTTAATGTCAGGAGTGATTGGTTCCCAGGAATCATCAGAAACCACAAAAGCCCCAGGTGCTGTTTCCGCAATATCTGACATAGCTGTATCTACCTCAGGAACAGTCTGTTCATAGGGTTTCCCGGTAAGTTCGCACAACTGCTTCAGGATGGACTCGAGTTCCGGGTGCTGGATCTCTGGTTTCAGGGTGAGCAGAAACGTATAGATCCTGTCGGCAAGGTTTGCATCGGTGATCTTCAGCGAGAGTATTGAATAGTGCGGATCAGCATAAAAATACAACCCCCTCACCTGCTCAATCGGGGCATTGAAACCGAGGATATCACTCCTCATGACGCGGAGGTCATCCCTCAGGGTTCTTTCAGATATCGGGGTATAGACTCCCCGCGAATCGGCCAGGGCTTCAGAACATTTTTCAATGAGTTCTGTAACCGACCACATCCGTTTTCCGCCAAACATGCAGCTGTTAATCGTTTTATAGCGGATGAGGGCATTTAAATTCGCTGGCATATCGAAAAATATTTTCCATTGCAGATAGGCTGCAACCGCAGTTTATTTCTTTGTACCGGAAGGTTTGAATTCTTTAATTCAAAAATAGCAAAAACACCCTTCTGTTAAACAAACCCTTTTAAATTATCACTGCTATGAAAACAACAGCAAAATCTTTGACATCGTATGGGAACTGCACCCTTGTGCAACTTGAAGTACGTCCAGAATCTGAATTTTCTTTCAAGCCGGGCGGGCCTGAAATAAGAAACGGGGGACTTATCATATCCGAATCAGCCGGTGGTGTTGTCGGGAAACTTGTTGCCGTGAACAACACCGCATCATTCCTGCTGCTTACCGACGCTGATGTACTTACAGGGGCCAAGCAGAACAGGGTGCTGAACAGGCCGGTGCTTCTCGCCCCGTTTTCCAAAACGATGCTTGATGTTTCCTGCATTGAACGGGGGCGCTGGCATTATACCACGCAGAACTTCAGCTCACCTTCAGCGGCGGCCGATCCCGACCTCAGGAAAAGCAAGGCAGCCTCGGTGTCGGATTACCTGTTTCATATCGCCGAAGAATCTCAGACGCAACACATTGTGTGGTCAAAAATCGCAAGTAAGATGCATGAAGATAGCTTTTCCTCGGATACCGAGAATTATTCAGACCTGGTTTCCCACAAGGCTGCAAAACAAAAATCCGCATTCCCGCTATTTGAACCCGAGTCCGGTTGCAATGGCCTTGCCGTTCTGACTGCCGGAAAAATAACCTGTGTGGATATTTTCGGAACTGCTGAAAGCTACCTGCACTATTTCCCGGGGCTCAGAGATGCAGCTTTTCTGCAGTCGGTTCCCGGCAAAAGGGAAAAAGAGACGGACATCCATGAAGCGTCTTACCGGACGCTTGAATTTCTTGATCATTTTGAACTTTCAGAGAAAACCGCTGATACAGGCTATACAGGCGCAGGATCGCTGTTCCTCAGAGATTCAATATCTGTGGTGGGATTTGAACTGGAATGTAGCGGCCAGCTGATTCACTGCGGAATATTTGGAAAATGAGTGTTTAACCTACTTGTTAAACACACGCATCACCGGCAATGCTTTGTTGCTGAAATCAAAGAGTGCCTGGTTTTCCCAGCTTGACCCATCGGCGGCAGTGGTCCCTTTAAAGGCGACCCACTCGCCGCCCCAGTAGCAGAAGCCGACCCCCTTACCCGTTTTCACCAGGATGTTTTTCAGCTTATTCATGAAATCAAGCTGACCTGACGCACTGGCGGGATAACCCTGCACAAGCTGACTTTCCAGTCCAAGGATATTGTTCGTATAGTCATTCCATTGAAGTGTAAACGGGTAGGCTGTTTCGGCGATCATTACCTCTTTGGAAGTAAGTGAAACAAGGCTGTCAAGGGTGGTTTGTACCCTGTTGAGGTCTTTCCCGTGCCATACAGGGTAATATGACAAGGCCATGATGTCGTAATCCACAGTATTTGTTTTCAGGAGATCAAAAAACCACCAGCTGCCTGTCAGCCCTGCAAAATGAATGATGATCTTTGTTTGCACACCGGCATCCCTGGCGCCTTTAACCCCGGACTTCAGAAGTTGAATAAAGTCAGCCTGTTTGCTGATTCTGCCCTGCTCCCACATGAATCCACCGTTGATCTCATTGCCGATCTGTACAAATTCGGGACGGATGAGTGAAACGGCTTTCAGGGTGTACTTGTAAACCGAATCTGACAGGGTATTCAGCGGCAATTTTTTCCAGGCTGCCGGGGTGGCCTGGTTGCCGGGATCGGCCCAGGTGTCGGAATAATGAATGTCAAGGATTACTTTCATGCCCTTATCATGAACCCGCTGGCAAAAAGCCGACACTTCAGCCAATGAACTGTGCAAACCGGCCGGGGTGTGCCACAGCCTGACACGGACGGTGTTACAACCGTTTTTGTACAACTGTGTCAGCACATCTTCAGGGGTTCCGTCTGCAGTGTAGAACTGTGTGCCCCATTGCTCAATTTCAGGGAGGAATGACAGGTCGGCACCCCGGATAAAATTGTCGGGAGGGGGGACATCTTCATTGCTTTTTTTGTGGCAACCGGTGACAGCCACGATAACTATAAAAACGGTCAGGAATATCGCAAATCTTCTCATAACAACCCTACTGGCTCATATCTGTGTGAATTGATAATCCCGGCAGCAGAAACATCAATATGAATAGCCCAGGGGAGATAGCAAAATTACGAAAAAGGAGTGTCTGTTGACCCCTGCCACCACAGCTATCCGTTGTACAAAGATTGCTGGAGGAACTAGGGACAAAATTTTCTAATCTCTTTGTATTCCTTTTTGACCACACACTTCAATTTATCAAGTTTGTCCAGGTTGTCACAAAGAATGGGTTTAACCAGGTCCTTCCAGGGCCCCTTGCCGGCTCTGGTGTACAAATTGTAAATCCTGCAATACTGGTCCCTGACTTCATCCATTTTCACCAGGATCAGAACCTGGTAATAGACTGCTTCATCAAAAACCTCTTTGCCGGAGTCAGGAATCAGGCTAAAATCATCCAGTGCGAGGCGCTCTTCGCTCCCCGACGGGTTACTTTGTGCTTTAGCATACAACGCTTTCCCTCTTAACAGTCTTGACAAGTAATGATCCGGAAGCAAACCAATCTGAAGGGAGGAACTCAAGATCACAGAATCCAGGTAATTGATAGCTTTGTTAATATTATAGAGAATGAAAAAGCAATCCGATATCTGATAATTCAAGTCTGTATGTTTAATATGTGCCGGTTTTTGCAGAAGGTAATTTAAAAGTCTTATTGAAAATTGCGGATTTTGCTTCTTATTGCTAACAGCCGCATCATATGCAACCTGGCTCAACTGGGTTATTTTCTTATTTATCCTGATTATTTCATTTGTATCTCTCACAAGAGAAAGGGCCGAATAGTAATCCATTAATGCCGGCTGAATGGAATCGGCGACCTCCTGTTTCAGTTCCCCCCTTTTTTCGTATGCCTCAGGTGATTTGATTCCTAAGTTAATGGATATTGTTAGTTGATTTAACGCATTTGCCTTGTCTTTTTCGCTTATTCCCATGTAACACATGCCTGCCATCAAATGAAGGTTCCTGCGTTTAGCGAGGGTAAATCCCCCGGTATCAGCTTTTATAAATGATTCCAACGCCAATTCATAATCTTTTGCCAGGAAATAAGCCTCACCACATTCGTAATAAAACCAGGGTTTCACTAAAGCAACCTGGTCATAATAATGTGCCGACTCTTTGAAATCCTTCCTTTTATTCCAGAATTTGCCGGATTTAAAGGAGTAGTATGCAAACAGGTTATTCAATTCAACTTTGCAGTCAGAACATGTAATGTTTTTTATACTTTCATTAATTACAGTCATTTGCTCCTTCAGTTCATCCTCAGTAATGGATCCTGAATTAACTTGATCTCCAAGCACAATCAGGGACTGAATCATGCCATTTATTAATGAAAGCTTTTGCTCATTGTCTTTTCTCTGCTTGTCTTTAACAAATAAATCTTTCTCCCGCCAACCTTTCAGGATTGCTTTCCTTCTCTCAGATTTTTCAGGGTAATATTCATTATGGATGGTATCACTGACCATGGTGAGCATCATGCATGCCTGGCTTGTATCTGACACAAAATCATATATATGTTTTCCTGCATATTCGTCCGCAGCCAGCTCATTTTCCAAATTTGTGGTATTTGAATCTAAATCGTGTTGGAGAAACAGATGACCAATCTCATGCAACAGCACCCCGATCATCACCGGCCGGCTTTTGCACAAATCTTCCAGTATGGCCGGGTTATAAAGCAATTTACAGAAAACTTTTTGGGATTGTACTTCACGGTATTCTGCAATCGAAGGAACCGCAGCGCCGCTTATCGTTAATTTTGTTGCCAGATCCTCATCTCCAATATTCTTACAGAGGAAGTCTTTTAACTCTTCCAGCATTCTGGAATATTCATTGTCAACGATATAGAGTGGTATCTGGGGCAATAATCCAGGGTTGTAGCCATCAAAACCACTAATTTTTTTTGAATTAAGATAATTATCATTACTAACTAAATACCTGTGGGGAAGAGTTATTGAACCACCCTCCGTTAGGTTAAAACAGCGCATGGGTGTGGGTTTGAAAAAATCCTTATAGTCTCCGGCCGGGTATATTTTCATTTCCTTGACCGATGCACAAAATGCTTGCGAACTCGTGAAAGATGATACTAATTGAGCGAAACTGAGTGTTTCAGTAACGTTATTACTGTAAATAATTTTATAAATACAGGCCTCCTTTAAATCATAGGCCATTTCTCCCGGATAAACTGAAAAATGAACATTCGGCTGACTATATGAAACCTGAACAGATAGGAATAAAACAAGCAATAGTATATCAATTTTTTTCATTTTTTCAGTTTTGAATATGCAACAAAATAAAAGACAACAACCATACACGCAAAAAGTAAAAACCAAAAAATTGTATTAACCCAGTAGTCAATCATGGTGGAAAAAACCGAATCCTGCATTAAAGTGATATTATATGCTCCGCTGATAACTAAAGACAGGTTGCTATCATCGTTTGTGATAATCGTAATATTCAAAATATTATCTGGCAGAAGCACCACCACCGGGACCTTACAAATTACCGGATTTGCTACATGTTCTTTCTCTGAATTACTTTTTGCATAGATGATTCCTGAAAAAGTAGGGGAACAATATAGGACTGCGGCACCTGTTTTATAAGGCTGGAAAATCAGATCGAAATTTGACAAATTTTGATGAACAGAGATGTTTTTAAACTGTAATGTATGAACATAGAACTTCTTGGTCTTAATAGGAATCGAACGAAACTTCAGGATACTGTCAATACTGCAAGTATCTGGTCTCTGTTTATCAATTAGAGTATGATATTGTGTCCAGTATCCTGTAATTAATTGTTTGTACCCGTCTAATAAAAGTGAATCTTTTGTAATTCCCCTGATCGTATAATTATACTGGAGTATATGCCTGTCTTTATACTCCGAAAAAACAAAAGAGAGGGAATACCCTATGGCCAGGAAAACTACGCCAAGGATCAGCGGGGCTTTCTCCAGTAATACCATATTTTTCAGGACATCTTTTGCCGTATCACGAATTTGTTTAAAACTTCGCTGGATCAAGGTCCTCCGAAAAGGAGAAATGCTGCTTAATGGCATTTTCCCCTGTTTCAGGGATGGAGAAAATTGCTCCAGGTCTGTCAGGTTTCCGTATTTTGAATAAAGACATTCCGACTTACGATGAATACCATTCAATAAAAGGATCTTTAAATTATTGAACGTCTTCTTAAAGCTTAAATCCTGATAACAGTCCAGAAAATACACCAGGATCATCTTCCCCTGGTCTGTTATTTCAGTACTATCGGGGAAGATTTTTTTAATTTCAATTATACCGGCCTGTTCTGCAGCAGCACCAGACAACATTTTTTCTATCTCATAGTTTGTCCGGTTCAGCGGGTGAGGCCCTTCCCCGGATATGAGGAATGTGCCGATAAAATCAACTATATTTCTCCTCGTTGTCTTTCTTAATAGTTCCCCGATTTTTTCAAAATAAAATCTGATATACGGATCCGGCCGGGATGAGGAGAACTGGTAAAAATGATAGTATCCCAGGATATGGACAATCTGGGCAAGTTCACTGCTTTTGATGTATATTTTCTCATCCTGCTTTACCTGGACTTCAAGTAAGCTCAATAAATTTTCCAATTCCTGACGGATCAATAACTCAAAATTGAGTTTATTGATGTCATCCATATTTGTGTCTGGCTCCATGGTTAAAATTCAGATTTACTATGGGTGAACCATGCTTTTTGATGTCCTCAGCTGATTCCCTGGTTTCCTGAACGATCTTGTTTATGTTATATTAATGATATGCATACATAATAAAAATGTCAAAGATAAACAAATCTTTTACCCATTGTCAAGTGTTTTGAATGTTGCTGGTTATTTGCCCCCGATCACGTTCCGGTATGCAATATCCCTGTTCTGATACGCTGCCTGCATGTCGGGGTTGATTTTGATCGCAGCGGAGAAATCGGCAAGCGCTTTATCCCATTGTGCGAGGTCGCCATACACGGTGCCGCGGTTGAAATAGGCATTGGCATAATTCGGGTCAAGGGCAATGGCAGAGGTATAATCGGCCAGGGCCTTGGTGAGTTCCTTATGACTGACGAAAACCGAACCGCGGTTGGAATAGGCTTTAGCATTGCCGGGATCAATCTCAATGGCTTTTGTCAATCCTTCTATCGCTTTGTTATAATCACCAAGGTTCCCCAGTGCAATTCCCCTGTTGGCCCATGCATTGCCGTCGTTTGGATTGATGGCGATGGCCCTGGTGTAATCTTCAACGGCTTTTGGCCAGTTCTTCAGCCCGAAAAAGACATTTCCCCGGTTCGACCACGCATTGCCAAATTCAGGGTTGATCTCAATGGCCCTGGAGCAGTCTGACATTGCCCTGTCCCACTCGCCGATGTTGGCGAAAGCAACGCCACGGTTGGAAAAGGCGATTGCGTCATTCGGGTCGATTGAGATTGCCCTGGTGCAGTCGGAGATCGTTTTTTCCCATTGCCCCGCTTCATTGTATAAAACACTCCTGTTGCTGTATGGGCGCGAACTTTCACCAGGGTATTTTTCTATCACATCCGTCCAGAGCGTCTCCCCGTTCAGCCAGATCCGGCAACGGTCATAAGTGAGAAAGATAAAGAAAAGTGCGATGATTGAAACAGCAGAAGCAAGCCTGAAGGTAAGCCCTTTTTTGCTGTTTACGGCCTTCTCAAGCGCCCATGCCGCAATAAACGCAAATCCGAGGTACGGAATATAGGTAAAACGGTCGGCCATAAACGCGGTTCCCACACTCACAATCTGCAGCACGAACATGATGTTCACGACAAAAAACAGGCTGCCGAACACAACCGCCCTTGTATACCTCGCCGACCTGTAAACCATGAATCCCAAAAGCAGCAGGAACAGCGGGGTCAGGTAGTAAATCCAGGGCAATGAACTTCCGGCAGCGGGGAACGGATAGAGTGCACTCAGATGGACAGGAGCCAGGAATTTGACGATGTAAGCGCTAAGCGCATACAATCCCAGCAAAACCCGTTGAAAAAGGCTGAAGGTGCCGCTGAAATCAAGGCCACCCTGGCTTTGAATGGCAAGCACCCCTCCGATACCAAAGCAAAGAGACAGTACAAAAAACGGCACCTTTTCAAGCAAGAGCCGCAATTTAAACGGACGTTCAAAAAAATAATCAATCAGCATTAGACTCAATGGCAAAGAAACTGCCTGGATCTTGGAAAACAGGGATAAGACAAAACACGCCAGGCTAAGGGCCATGAATTTCCCCTTTCCCTCCCCGGCCTGAATATACCGGGTATAAAAAATCAGGGAACAAAGGTAAAACAGTCCGAAAAGCAGGTCCTTGAGTTCCGTGATCCATGCAACAGATTCAACGTGCATCGGGTGGATTGCAAACAACAGGGCCCCAAAAACCGAATAGATGCTTTTCACCTTCATCTGCCTCAGAAAATAAAACACCGCCAGCGTGCAGAGGAGATGCAGCAGCAGGCTCAGCAAATGGTATGGAAGGGGATTCAGCCCGAACAATGCGTATTCAACGGCAAAAAACACCAGGGGCAGCGGGACGTAAGTACCATTCACCGTGGTGGTGAACATTTCTTTCAATGACCCGGCATCCAGGTGCCTGATCATGGTATTGCCCGTTACATAAACGTTATCATCCCATGTAGGAATAAACCCGTTTTTAAGCGACGGGGAGAAACTGATGAAGGTAACGGTTATGAGCATTAAGGCAAGGAATGCTGGCATTTCATAAAAATGCTTCCTGCCCGCAGTGGTTTTTGCAGGAGGCTTAGAAGTCGGCATACTGGCACCGGGGGCATGCTGCCGGGTATTTCGGGTATCTTTTTTCAAGGCTTTGATATTAATCCACAGTTCTTTGAACAGGTTGTGGCGAGTCGTGGCGGAAGTCGATGGAAAGATGTCCGAGTGTGTTTGCAGAGAAAGAACGCTGGAAACAAAGTTAATAAAATATTTTCCCTGCAACGATACCACGGCGAAAAGGTTTGAGCCCCGGCTGTTGCGGTGCCGGATAAAAGCCGGGAAACGCTAAATTAGCGGCCTGAAAGAATTAAACATACGAATATGCTTACAAATGACATTCAACCGGCCAGGGGAGTGACCATCCTTACATTTTTCCTTTTAACCGGTGTCCTGATGATGATCAGCAGCCATTCTCTTTACTCACAGGGTGTCCGCCCGGTTTACATTGGCAATAATTATACAACCATCCGCGCCGGTGAAACCGCTGACGAGATCGTTGAAAAAGCCTCCACGGTCACCCCTTCGGCCAACCAGCTTAACTGGCAACGCCTGGAGTTCAACGCCTTTATCCATTTTGGCATCAATACCTTCACGGGAAATGAGTGGGGCGAAGGGAATGAAGACCCGGCCCTCTTTAACCCGGTGCAACTCGACGCCCGGCAGTGGGTTCGCGTGATCCGGGATGCCGGGATGAAAATGGTGATCATCACCGCCAAACACCACGATGGATTTTGCCTGTGGCCTTCACAATTCACCCGTCATTCCGTCGCGTCCGCTAAGTGGAAGAACGGAAAGGGCGATGTGGTGGGTGAACTGGCGGCAGCATGCCGGGAATACGGACTGAAATTCGGCTTCTATCTTTCCCCATGGGACAAGCATGAGCCAACCTACGGCGATTCGGAAAAGTATAATGAATTCTTCAGGAACCAGCTGCGGGAATTGCTTACCCGCTACGGAGAGGTATCGGAGGTGTGGTTTGACGGTGCCTGCGGGGAAGGCCCCAACGGCAAAAAGCAGGTATACGACTGGAAATCCTATTATGCCCTTGTTCGTGAACTGCAGCCCGGGGCAGTAATTGCGGTGATGGGTCCGGATGTGCGCTGGGTGGGAACCGAATCAGGCGTAGGCCGTGCCACCGAATGGAGTGTTATACCCGACCTGGTTCAGAACCTGGATTCCGCGGAGGCATCCTCCCTGCAATTCCCGCTTGACGGCATCTTCAAAGGACATGACCTGACATCACCGGATCTCGGCAGCCGTGAAAAACTGAAAGATGCCAGGATGCTGGCATGGTACCCGGCAGAAACCGATGTTTCCATCAGGCCCGGCTGGTTCTACCACAAAACAGACGATAAAAAGGTGAAAACGGCCGAAACACTGATCAACATCTACTTTACCTCTGTGGGGATGAATTCGGTGCTGTTGCTGAACATTCCGCCCGACAAACGGGGGCTCATTCACAGCAATGACATCAGGAGCCTGAACGGAATGAAAAAAATACTGGACCAGGCTTTTAAAACCAATATTCTTGCCGGGGCAGCAGTTTCAGGATCTTCAGGATCATTTGAATATGCCCTGGAAAAACCTGCAAGTTTCAATATTGCCATGATCCGGGAGGATATCAAAGCAGGCCAGCGTATTGAGAAGTTCCACCTGGAGGCATGGGACGGAAAAGCCTGGAGAACATTTGCCGAAGGCACTACAGTGGGCAGTAAAAGGCTCCTCCGGTTCCCGGTGATGACAGCCCAAAAGGTCAGGCTCGTGATCGACGGGTCAAGATCTGATCCTGCCATTATGGATTTTGGTTTGTATAAAGGTCAGGGAATCGGAAAGTAACCAATAGCTCAAATGGCTGTTTTTTACAGGAATTAAAATTTTCCGTGCAGTTATATTTATGATTGCTGACTAAAAGGTATATTTGCTGCGTGTTTTGCCAACTGAAATGCATCCCCACCGAGATTCAGGCTATAAACACGTGTGATCTGCAATCGCTAACGCATATCCTGATAAACCTATACTCGTTATGAAAACACCCAGAATTTCATGGCTCCTGGCCATTTGCATTCCTCTGTTTTTTTTCTCTGCCTGCACCAAAAAGAGCACCACTCCGGCAACCCTTAAAGTCGGACTCGTGACTGGTATCGGAAACCTCACCGACAAAGGATTCAACCAGCTTGCCTATGAAGGACTGCTCACTGCCGCCATGTCAATTCCCATGGAAATAGAAGCGAAGGAGTCTTCCTCCGCCGAGGCCATAACACAAAACATCGCCTATTTTAAAGCTAAAGGAGTGGACGTAATAATCACCCTTGGATATGATGCTGCCCAATCAACCCTGGATGCGGCAACAGCCAACCCATCCATAAAGTTTATACTCCTTGACTACAATTTTGCCTCACTTCCAGCCAACATGACCTGCGGCATCTACCAGGTAGATGAGGCCTCTTTCCCGTGCGGTTTCCTTGCTGCTTATTGGGCCGGCGTGAAAAAGCCGGACAACCCTGCAGTAGGGTATGTTGCCGGGCCGGATATTCCCACCATCCGCCAGTTTACGACCAGTTTCACCGCAGGTGTTGCATACTACAACAGCAAATATGGGAAAAACGCCACTGTATCCGGGGCATTTGCAACCAGTTTCATTGACACCATCCAGGGCGGGCGGATTGCCGACAGCCTGATCTCAAAAGGGGCCGAAGTCATCTTTGCCTGTGCCGGAAAAACCGGGAACGGCGCTTTGTATAAGACCCGTGATGCAGGTAAAGCCGGTATCGGTGTTGATACCGATCAGCATGAAACCATTCCGCAGGTCGGGAGCAGCCTGATCACCTCCTGTATGAAACACCTTGATGAATCAATCATCAGCGAAATGACCGCCATCAGCCAGGGGAAATTCCACGGAGGGCAGACCACCACAAGCAACCTGTTGAATAACGGCGTGGACCTCGCCCCCTACCACGAATTTGACACCCTCCTGCCCGACAGCATCAAGCAGGCTGTGATCACCATCAAACAGGGAATCATTTCGGGAGCGATTAAAACCGGGTGGCAATAATACAAGCCCTTTACATGAAATCCAGCACCGCATTTTTGCCATAACTGCTGTGCGGCTGAATGGAGATCCCTGCTTCGGTAAAGTACCCCAGGCAGATTTTCCGATGGCCCAGCGATTTTACAGACTGGTCAATTAAAAGACTTGTAACGATGCCAAGTGCATCATCACCCCCGTAATGGATGCATTCTCCCATAAAGTACTCCTGGCAACGGAACCTTTCATGGCCGACAAATCCCTTTTCCCCCGATTCAATGGCATGGCAGCGGGCAGATTCAAAGAGTTTCCGGTTTGGTTTTATAACGGCGCGGGGCGTCATTTTACGGAGTTCATCGTAAAGGCTTTTTTCGTAATAGTCCGTTGAATTTTCGAGGTAAGCCAGGTATGTTTCAGCAAACAATTTCGGGTTCATCCGCACCAGGTTCAGGTAGTAATAAACCAGCTTTTCTTCGGGGGTGAGGTAATCCTCGTTTCCAGCCGAATTGGCAGCCTTGTAGTCCGGAACATTCCATTGCGGGTAATTGACCTTATATGAAATGGATTCATATTCCTGGGCTTTGCCATGGGATGGCAGCAGGACGGAAATGAACAGAAAAGTGATTGAAAATAAGCACCTCATTCAGTGGAGTGTAAAATAAATTAAAAATTATGCGTAGAGGTGAGCAATATGTTCTTTTCTCAATAACGGAAATATGATGATTGTATTTTATCTGCAAAAGTCAAAGAAGGCATGCCATTAATTTGCGAACATTTGAACTGTGAAATTCAAACCCCATTGATAACAGGTCAAAAATCAATATTTTTGGAGCCATGAACAAAGAGATCTTCATCATTGGCGGCAGGGAGGCAGAAACCTATGCGACATTCCGCGACCGCATGGTGGCCGTGGCTGCGGAGGCATCGCACCTGCACCGGCCCGAAAAATCATGGATGGTCAGGGAATATCATCTCGTGTCGTGAAGCAACAACCCGGTTACATTCCCGGATCGGCTATTTATCCTCATTTGCTTTTTCAAGCTCCTCAAATGTCAGGTCCATCAGTTTGTTTTCCTGCCATCCTTTGAAGTCAAAGTGCCACCATTCGCTCCTGTAGTGGGAAAATCCGAAATGCGCCATGATGCCAAAGAGTAATGTCCGGTTGGCTATTACCGTATCGGGGAGGTCGGTAAAGTCGGGACTGGCTTTCGGTGAAAAATCATCATACCCGGTGGGCATGGGCAATTCCCTGCCTGCAGAGAGTTCCACCAGCGTAAGGTCAACGGCACATCCGCGGTTGTGGCGCGACCCTGAACGCGGACTGGCTACAAACGTGGTATCATGATAAACTTCGTAAAACCGCAGGGTTGAAGCATAAGGCCTGTAGGCATCAAAAATCTTCAGTCCAAGGTGGTAAAATGCAAGTGAGTCCTGCACTTTTTGCAGTGCCTTCGCCACCGGCATCCTCGCATAGGCTTTTGGGGCCGTATAGATCACTTCCCCGGTGAAGTTGTTTGTTGTTGCGTACCTGATATCAAGCCTGATCCCCCCGATCATCTTTTCAAGGTCGGCCATCCGCATGTCGGGATTCAACCTGGCCTGCTCCCGGTATTCCTTATCCGTCTGAATAATATCAAGATGATATGGGTTCTTGTGCTGCGCCCGGCATGGAATCGCTGCACATGTCGTCACCAGGGTGGTTATCAGGAGTGCAATAAGTAAAATCGGGGGCCTGTTCAACAGTTTAATTTTTTCACCACATTGGCACATAGGACACAAAAATAAAGAATTTTGCCTCGGTTGGGCTCATACATTGTCCCGGGTAGTATTTTTTGCAACATCCGGGAATTAAAGTTGTGAAAATCAATTATGATTCCCCTGGTGCATGGCTTAGCTTTGTTGTCGGAACATAAAAAACCGACCCATGAAAACGATTTGCCTGCTTATCTTAATGACGGCTGCCGGTATAACGGCAATGACACAGAACACAGAACTCCCGGAGGAAAGGGATCTTTTAGAAAACACGGACAGGACCCTTCGGGCGGCCAACACCATGTGTACCATCTCGTTTCTTTTCCAGGCGGGAGGCTCGGCACTGATCATTTCAGGGTATGATGACATGAGCTATGAAATGGGATTTGGCCTGTCCTTTGGCATCGGTGGTGTCGGGATGGCTTCCAACAATGCCATATTAACCGACAAAGCATGCCAGCAGATCAAACAAATCAAATTTAATGCAGAAGACTCGTCTCTGCGGATCCGCATGTTAAAAAACATCAAGGCGGCCAAAACGCTGGCAATCATTCAGAACCTCATGCCCATCCTGGGATTTACAGTAGGTGTTATCAACTATAAAAATACTAAAACCAATCATCCGGATGAACTTTACACCTCATCGGCCTTCTGGATTCCGACCATCAGCATTTGTGCAATCGGGATGGCACTGACGATTCCCGAAATGATCCTGATCAGTAAAACCCGCCAGGGACTGAACGCATATCGCCGGCAAATATCGGTCGGATCAACAACATACGGATTGGGTATCAGGTATAAATTTTAAACCCATCACCAGACAAATCACGCTCACCCTTATGCACTTTTGTGCCTCCTGGGGCTAACCAGGAAAAATGGGGATACATGCTTCCTTACTGCCTGACAATTTTTAACATTTCCGCCTTAGTGCCCAAAAATATCAGAATTTGTAAAATTCAATATCCCCGAAATAATTTTTGGGATCTAATGCAAATTAGACCGGGAAGTGCCGGTGAATTTGCATTTTTTGCAAATTCCGGTTCTGACCTTTAGCGTAATATTATTTTTTGCCATAACAAAACTCAAACATCGGGGAATCAATTTAAATCCGCCTGCATCCCAGCCTACTTTTGCCATCAAACCAAAAAACAAAACGTTATGAAAAAGCAAATTTCAATTATTGTGCTGCTGGCCGCCCTGATGCAGGCTTTTGTAGGATGTGAAAAAGACCCCGAGGTTATCCCGCCATTACCCCCTGCTGATCTTCAGATTGCCGTCATGTCCGACCCGCATTATTATGATCCTGCCCTTGGCACCTCCGGTGCTGCTTTTGAAGCATACCTGGTGCAGGACAGGAACCTCATTGCACAAAGCAAATTGATCAATGAAACCGTCATACAGACCCTGAAAAATTCAAATGCATCTATCATTCTTGTTCCGGGCGACCTGACCAAAGACGGCGAGAAAACGAACCACGAACAGATGGCCGCATTGCTTGGCCAGCTTGAAAGCGCAGGAAAAAAGGTGTTTGTTGTTCCCGGGAACCACGACATTAAAAACCCCTATTCCTTCAGTTATTCGGGATCGGTTACCACACCGGTGCCTTCTGTGACTCCGGACGAATTTGCCACCATATATACACAGTTTGGTTACGGTGAGGCGAAGTACCGTGATGCAAATTCCCTGAGCTATATTGCCGAACTGAACAGCACAACATGGCTCCTGGCGATGGATGGCTGCCGGTACAATGAAAATACAACAGCCCCCATTACAGACGGTAAATTTTCCGACGCAACTTACCAGTGGATCAAAGACAGGCTTACTGATGCAAAAAATAACAACATCAAAGTCATCGGGATGTCGCACCACGGGATGATCGAGCATTACCAGGGCCAATCCCTCATGTTTCCCGAATACCTGATTGAAGGATGGCCTGAAAAATCAACTGAGATGGCCATGCTGGGACTGAAGGTTGTATTTACGGGACATTTTCATGCCCAGGATGTCGTAAAAAAAGTTGAAGGGAACGGAAGTTTTATGTTTGACATTGAAACCGGATCGCTGGTTACCTGGCCTGTACCCTATCGCACCATGACCTACACCCCGGAGAAACTGACCATTCATACGAGTAGTGTGACCTCACTCCCCGGATATAACAACTTCGAGGAATTTTCCATGCTGGACCTGCAGGCGGGGATGGATACCCTGATAAAATTACAGCTCATGTCGGAACCTTATAACCTGGGTTACGGAGAAGCCGCGATGATAGCTCCCCTCGCTGTTTCAGGCTTCATGGCGTTCTATCACGGTGATGAGTCGATTGATGCGCAGACACTGGCGGCAATTGAACAGCTTATTGCCATCGGAGGTCCCGCCGCACAGCTCGGCATGTCAATCCTTTCCATGTACACGGATACGGCACCGGCAGATCAGAACATTGAGATCAACCTTAACACAGGAATTGTGACCCCGCTTTAGCCTGTATTCATCAGGCGGAATCGGCTCCCTCCCACTCCATGAAAAACTGCTCCAGGTATTGTTCCATGAACAGATGCCTCCGCTGCGCCATTTTTCGCCCTGTTTCCGTATTCATGCGGTCTTTCAGCAGCAGCAGTTTTTCATAGAAATGGTTGACGGTTGGAGCAGTACTGTTTTTGTACTGCTCTTTTGTCATTCCTGTCATGGGCTTTACAGCAGGATCATACATTGCACGTCCTTTGAAGCCACCGTAATTAAAGGCCCGGGCGATCCCGATGGCACCGATCGCATCCAGCCTGTCGGCATCCTGCACCACCGCCAGTTCGGGGGAGTAAAAAGCCCGGGTGAAGTTCCCCCCTTTGAAGGAGATGTTGGAGATAATTTCACAAACATGGCCAATAACGCTCTCTTCCACATAAAGGCCCTCAAGGAAAGCACGTGCTTTTTGAACCCCGATTGTCTCATCCCCATGATGAAACTTGGAATCAGCGATATCATGGAGCAATGCGCCAAGTTCAACAACGAACAGGTCAACAGCTTCCGATTTTGCAATGGCTACGGCATTCTTCCATACCCGTTCAATATGCCACCAGTCGTGGCCTCCTTCCGCTGACTGCAATTCGGACTTTACAAAACCAATGGTTTGAAGAATAATTTCACGGTGTGTTGCTGGAGTTTTCATTGGAATAATTTTAATCCTCACATGCCTTAACGGATATCACAGGGAAGCAAAATAAATGAGCGGCAAATTTATCCCTTTACGTAACTTCGTGGTAAACTTTGTGTACTTTGCGTTGTATAAAAGTATGAAATACCATGAATGAAAACGATGAAATAGTTCCGGTTGAAGTGTATTCGGGCACCATCTGGGAAGTTGAATTGCTTAAAAGCATGCTGGAGGACGCTGAAATTGAAACATTTCTCCACGACGAGAACACCGGAACACTTGCTCCGTGGTATACTGCTGGCGGCGGAGCAGGCTCAGTGCGGGTGATCGTATCAAGCCTTGACCTTGAAAACGCGAGGATCATTGTTGAAGAATATGTAAAGAATGGCCAGTCAGATGACGGCCAGATTTAAAATTTTATAAGCAATGCCAGGATTCCCAGTCCGATCAGCACCATGCCGGTAATGGCTTTCTCATGATGCTCCAGGAAATGCGCTTTGAATGTTGCCATTCCGCGCATCCCGAGGTAAACCAGGGTAAGCATGATGATCACAGTGGTAGCTAAGTAAACGGCTGAAACAATGAAGATCCCGATCCAGCCGATGGTCCCTGCCTGGAAATAATAGGCCTCTATCTCAATGCAGGGCGTCAGGAACATGGCAACGCTCAGGGAGGTAAGAATAGCCACCCATCTTGACCTGTTACTTCCGGTTTCAGCTGCCACAGGGCTTATGTCATGATGGTGGTGACGGTGGTGGCGAAGGTCAAGGATCACGTAGATGACCCCAAGGCCGATCAGGATGGCCGGGGCAACAGTTTCGGAAATCACCGAATATCCGGACGAAAGTTTATACCCGATAAGGCCAACCACGATTCCGATGATGATGGTGCTGAGCGTGTGGGCAAACCCGGTGATGACGGTAGCCCACAATGTTTGATTCAGTGACCATTTCTCCGTCTTCCCGACAGCAATCAGCGGCAGCCAGTGATTGGGAATCAGCGCATGGATGATGCTGAGGAGAAGGCTGCCGATGAATACCTGGTACATAATCCTGACTTTACAATTCGTTTGACAATGCAATATTATGAATTTCCCTGGCGGATGGCTTCAGTTTTTTACACTAAAAAGAACACGGATGCCACAGACCAGGCTGATGCGCACAGATTCTTATCTCCGGCAAATGTTAATTTTAAGTTAATACTGCAGGACGGGAAAAATATTTCGGATTCGTTTCAGTTTTAAAGGCTAAGAAACGATAATCCTAATATTAAAAAATTCAGGAACATGAAAACCTTCCGACATACAGCAACCCAGGATACAACCGTAAACAGGCTGAAGATTTCAAATTACCAGGGTAAAATACCGAAGACAAAACTGGCCACAGGGTCAGTTTCCGGTCTATACCCGGTGATCCTTGACGGCGGAAAAACGATCATCTATACAACCGACAAAAGCAAGGAAGATGAGATCAGGATGAAATACGCCTCAAAGATGGCATCGGGAGAATAGTCCCGTTTCATTCCCCGGATTTTACCAGCTTCCATGACTCTATGCGGTTTCCGGCAACCACTTTTAAAAAGTAGCAACCCACCGGGAAATCCCTGATCTGGCATTCATGCGTTTTTTCACAGTCTGTCTTGTTTTTGTAAACGAGTTCGCCACGCATGTTGTAGATCTCAACTGAGAATTTCCCTGCCTGTTTCCCATTTACCTCTTCCACTGTAACATTCCCGGGTGCCGGGTTCGGATAGATTTTGAACAGAGGGCCTTCCCTTCCATGTTCCCCATCCCCGGTGATTCCGGCCGTTGATTCCGGGTGTGCCGGGACAATGCAAAACTCGTTGCCGGTGGTGATATAGCCATGCATATAGCCTCCCGGCCGAACACTGGTGCCGGGCAGGTATACCACATTCTGACCTGCGACCATTGTTGCGCTGCCCCCGTTGAAAACGGTGAAGGCTGTTGCTCCTCCGGCTACCGTTACTGTTTGCTGCGCTCCGAAACATTCATTTTGCCCGTTTGATATCGTGCCGGTAACGGTAGTGTTTACAGGAACACCGGCCACAGACATAACGACCAGGTTGGAAGTAGCCGGGCTCCCAGACGCACAGGGTGCGTTTGAGGTCACCATACAAGCTACCTCATTGTTATTTGACGGGTAATAAGAGAATGTTTCGCCTGATGCGCCGGCAACCGGAGCGCCATTTAACATCCACTGGAATGAGGGCATCGTTCCGCCATTGATGACAGAAGCGGAAAATGCAACCTGGTCACCCGGCAAAACAGGGTTTGCAGAAGGTGTTATGACAACAGAAACGGGCAGCAGGGGATTAACAGTAACCGTTTCCGTACCCATACCGGTACAGCCAAAAACATTCGTTACTGTTACTGTATAAATTCCAGCAGCAGCGACCGTTATGGCCGAAGTGGTGGCACCACTGGACCAGAGATAACCCGATCCTCCTGTGGCAGTAAGTGTAACCGATCCTCCATCGCAGAATGTTGTTGGGCCATCGGGGGTGATCACCACCTCCGGCAGGGGCTTGACAATGACCATTTTGCTTGTTGTTTTGCTGCATCCGTTTATGTTGGTTACGGTAACTAGATAGGTACCTCCTGATACTGCCACAACAGATGCAGTGGTTGCTGATGTGGACCAGAGATAGCTAACGCCTCCCGAAGCAGTAAGCATGACTGAGCCACCCTGGCAGAAGGTGGTAGGCCCATCGGGCGTTATGACAGCAGTGGGCAACGCGTGCACAGTTACTGTTGTACCTGCTGAATTGGTACATCCGCCTGCATTGGTTACAGTCACGTCGTAAGTTCCCTCTGTCGTGACTGATATTGAAGCTCCAGTCGCCAGATTAGACCATAGATAACCGTTACCGCCGGAAGCAGTTAATGTTACTGATCCGCCCTGGCAGAAGGTTGTCGGGCCATCAGCTGTGATAACTGCGGTGGGCAGTGAATTAACCGTCACAACTGAGCTGGTCGAATTTGTACAGTCATTCGCATTGGTTACAGTAACAGTGTAGGTTCCACTTGTTGAAGCTGCGATTGTCGCCGTTGTTGCCACCGTTGACCACAAATACCCTGTTCCACCAGATGCAGTTAATGTTACTGATCCGCCCTGGCAGAAATTCGTCGGTCCGGAAGGTGTGATAACTGCGATAGGCAGTGAATTGACCGTCACAACTGAAGTGGTTGAATTATTACAGCCATTGGAATTGGTTACAGTAACAGCGTATATTCCTCCCGTTGTTGCTGTGATTGCTGCAGTTGTTGCCGAATTAGACCACAAATAATTAGTTCCACCGGATGCTGTTAATGTTACAGATCCGCCCTGGCAGAAGGTTGTTGGGCCATCCGGCGTAATAACTGCTGTGGGCAGTGAATTAACCGTCACAACTGAGCTGGTCGAATTTGTACAGCCATTTGCATTGGTTACTGTAACTGCATAGGTTCCAACTGTTGAAGCTGCGATTGCCGCCGTTGTTGCCGCCGTAGACCACAAGTACCCCGCTCCGCCAGATGCTGTTAATGTTACAGATCCGCCCTGGCAAAAGGTTGTCGGGCCATCAGGGGTGATAACTGCGGTGGGTAGTGAATTAACCGTCACAACTGAACTGGTCGTGTTCATACAACCATTGGTATTTGTTACTGTAACTGTATAGGCGCCACCCGTAGATGCGGTGATCGCCGCAGTCGTTGCGGTGGTTGACCACACATAACCTGTCCCGCCGGAAGCGGTTAGCGTGACTGACCCGCCCTGGCAAAAGGTGGTCGCCCCGCCGGGGGTGATCACCGCGGTTGGCAGGGAATTTACAGTCACCGTTAAGCTGGCGGTATTCTTGCATCCGCTGGCATTGGTCACTGTAACTGTATAGG
>CAJBYO010000092.1 GCA_903959905.1 uncultured Bacteroidales bacterium | reverse complement strand
GTCTCACATTATAATTAAACTCTTTGTGCGACTTTGTGTGGACTTTGTGCGACTTTGTGGTTATAAAATTGACATACAATTCTTTACTGCCAGATAAATGGTGTTCAGTAACGGTTGCTGGTACGATTCCGATCAATCAAATTCAATTTTTAGATAATTTCTTTGAATGGCTCTCCCATTTGTTTTTACCCGAATATTGAACCGCAAAATCTGGAAAAGTATCAGAATACAGCTTTTTTGCCTGACCTGGTTTTTATCCATCTTTACCAATCTGGCGGGAGAGAATACCGACAGTCTTAAAAGAATACTTACACAGGGCAATCTGCATGAAAAAGAGGAGGCACATATTCTCTTCCTTTTGGCTGAATCTGAGGTCAATATGGGAAATCATGCCTCAGCTATTGCCTATTATGAGCGGTCAGTTGCCTGCGAGAAACGGGCAGGAGAGACGGGTTCTGAGAATTATGCAAGCAGATTGGGTGATATCGGCTATTGTTATTACATGATGGAACAGCCACTTAAGGCATTGCCTTACCTTCGTGAGAGTTTGCAGCTTTCTGTAAAGGGTGGATTTGATAAGCAAGCAGCAAGCATGTACAGCAATATAGGTTCAATTTACACTGAATGGGGGGATTATAACAAGGGGTTGATAAATAATCAAATGGCCCTGGTTATTGACAAACGCTCAGGTGACTTTGCACAGGTATCAACGGACCTTAATAACATCGGTAAAATTTATGAGCATTGGGGGAAATATGACCTTGCCGTAAAGTATTACTTTGATGCCCTGGAAATCGCAAAGAAGACAGGGAATCAATCCATGGTTGCGGTCAGGTTCAACAATCTTGGTATTGTTTTCAAAGCCTGGAAGAAATATGAGGAGGCCCTCGTATATTTTAATGACGCACTTGCCATCGACCGGACTGTCGGGAATTTGGATAAAGTCGGAAAACGCCTGGCATATATCGGCGCAACCTACCTGGCCATGGAACAATATGAACAATGTTTCTCATACCTTAACCAGGCGCTCCCCATCATCCAAAAATCAGAATTGTTGGATGAACTTGCACGACTTTACAACCTTTTCGGGAAATATTACCTGGCAACCAGCTCTTTTCCCAAGGCAGTTGACTACTTCAGGAAAAGCCAGGAGTATGCCGTGAGGAAAAACCTTAAGCCCTTGCAGATGGCGAATTTACAGGGTCTCTCTGAGGCATTGGACAAATCAGGAAACTCGAGGCTGGCATTGGAAACATTACGACAATTCCTTGTCGTTAAGGATTCAGTCTTTACGGCTGAAAGTGATACGAGACTGGCTGAGTTTCAGGCCCGGTTTGAAAACGAAAAGATGAAGCTGGAAAATGAGATGCTCAGAAAGGATGATCAGCTGAAGCACAATGTCTACCTGTTTTCAGGGATACTTGGCCTCAGCCTTATCCTCATCCTTCTGGCCATTATTTTCATCCTCCGGTTGAGGGCCCGGAATATATTGCAGGCTAAAGAATTAGCTGAAGGAAATGCGGCAAGGTTCCAGAGCGACCTGGAAACAAAAAACAGGGAACTGGCCCTTCAGGCCATGATGATCATTAAAAGCAATGAATCAATCGCATCAATCATTGAAGGTCTTGACCAGAATATTAAAAACGGGGTGCAAACGCAAGACATGGATCTGGTGTTAAGCCAGATCCGTCACCTGGAAAAGGATAAAAGCTGGAAGGAATTTGAAACTCATTTCAGCCAGGTTCATTCCGACTTTTACCAGAAACTTCACGAAAAATTTCCGGACATTACCCTTAATGAAAGAAAATTATGTGCATTCCTGAGGTTGAACATGACAACCAAGGATATTGCCTCCATTACCCACCAGAGTGTTCACAGCATCAATGTTGCCCGAACACGGTTGCGCAGGAAAATGAACCTGGCCAACAGCGAGGAAAACCTGGTCAGTTTTCTGATGAGTCTCTGAGTCGAACTCTGAAAATCAGAGCATTGACTGTTTTATGAGTTGCATTGTATCACAATTGTGACCATAACATTTCCATTTGTATCATCATTGTATCACCTGATTTCTTGGTTTAGCTTTTTCGTGGCTGTAATATTGTGATTGTTTTCATAGCATCACCATATGAAGGTTAAAAGCAAAACACCTGAGGAGATAATAAAGAAGTGTCTGGAAGAAAGCAAGGCTGAGACTGGTGCTCTTCTCAAACTCATCAAGGCATTAAAGGAAAAGGAGCTGACAGAAACAACAAGGAAATGTAAATTATCATAACCATCATACTCATAAACAATTAACAAACATCCAAACAATGAAAAAGCTATTTACTTTACTTGCTATCGTTTCTTTCTCACTGGTATTTGCGTCAGTTTTTTCCCAAACCAACACCTGGGATGGTTCCTCCTCCACTTTGTGGACTGTTGCAGCCAATTGGTCGCTGGGTCATGTGCCGCTTGCAACTGAAAATGTTGTTATCTCTTCAGTCCCGGCGAACCAGCCTCTGTTATCGGGAGCTACAGCTGTATGTAACAACCTCACAATCAACTCGGGTTCCACCCTCACCATCAGTGCGACAAATACAGCCAACGCTTTACTCACGGCGAGTGGCAACGCCACTGTAAATGGCTCGTTAAGCATCGGAGGCACTATATTAAAAACTGCAAAGCTTGTCGTGGTGAATATCACCTGGGCTTCAGGCTCGTCAATGGCGGGATTTATGAACGGGAGCATGGATGTTTCAGGAAATTGGGAATTCTCACCAGGCTCAGCTGTTTCAATGGGGTATTGTCGCATAACCTTTACGGGGAGCACAAACACTGAAATTGTAAACAAGAGCAGCAACAGCAATTTTTCTGCTGTGGTTATCGGCAAAAACAGCGGGAATACAGTTTCGATCGCAAATACATCCACCTCAACATTACATTTTAATGCATCAGTGACTGTTAACGCCGGGTCGTCACTGATGGGGCAGGCAAACATAACTACTGTTTTTGCCAGCAGTTTATATAATGCTGGTCATTTTTCCTTTGGTTCCGGTACGGCAAGTTTTGAACAGAGTTCAGGCACACAGGTGATCCAGGTAAACACAGGAGACCTTTTCAATAACCTTTCCATCAATGGCGGTGCAACGGTTACAATCAACAACTACCTGCAGGTTCTTAACGATGTGACCATTCAGTCAGGTGTATTTGATCCACTTGGCAATACTGTTGTCCTTTTTGGCGACTGGTCCAATACGGCAGGCCCCGGTGCATTTACCGAAGGTGCCGGAAGGGTGGTTTTTTCAGGCGGTAATTATCATCAGTACTGTTCAAATGAAACGTTCAACATCCTGGAGGTACACAAGGCCATCGGCGGCGCATTCAGGGTGAACGGAACAGTGGTCACCTGCGCACAGTATGACTGGACGGCCGGATCAGTGGATGTATTGAGCAGCGGGACCTTTAACGCCCTTGACCTTGCAGATAACGGGGTGTTTGGTAATTATTATCTGAATGCAGGCAGTACGATCAATCTTTACCAGGACCTTGCCCAGTTTGTGGATTTAAACGGTAACCTGGTATTTACAGGAGGAGGCACCATGAATGTATATGGTGGCAATAGCGTAAGTGTATGGGCTTTTGCCGATGATGCCTCCGTTACCATGAGCGGTGGAACGCTTGATTTCAAGAATCAGGGGTTCCGTATACTTACCGCAGCTCCGTTTACTTTTACATCTTCCATATCCGGCGGAACTATCCGTACAACCGGAAATATATTAATCAACAGCGCTGCTTTTGACCCGACGGGCGGGTCTGTTGAGATGTACGGGGCAGGAAACAGGACCCTTGAAGTCACCAATGGCTGGCTCTATCATCTTGCCATCAATAAGACTTCAGGCAGCTCTGTGACTTTGGATGCCTCCGGAAATATTAAAGGAAATTGCACGGTTGATAACGGGAGTTTCATTGCAGACAACCGGGTTGTTACCCTCGGAGGTAACCTGAACATCAATGATGACGGTGTTTTTCATCTTGGCCCGGGCTCTCAGCTGAAGATGGCCGGCGGCATGTCCGTCATCGTTGGCAACGGCGGCATGCTCGAGACCTACGGCACTGGTGCGGATAATGCAGAGGTGACTCACTCTGCCGGGTACTATTACCTGGATGTCCAGTCGGGTGGTACAGTCTCATCCCGGTATACCACTTTTCAATATTCATACCGTCTGCTGATCGGTATGGGCGGGATCATCGACCCGTTAAATGCATTCTACCATTGTACTTTTGCCAACTTCAGCACATCTTGCTTCCTGTCAGTCAACAATACGCAAACACTGTCACTGCATGAGGTGAATTTTCTAACCCTGCCTCCCGTAAACAACGTTTCGAAGCCCAACAACGCCGGGAGCCTCTATTTCAAGGATGCCACAGGCGCCTATGCAGGGCCTGCTTATGAATACGACCCCTATAACCGGATTTCCTGGACAGCCTCCACCCCCGGGCGCTGGACCGGTGAGTTGTCATCAGACTGGTACACCGCGCAAAACTGGGATGATTATACCGTTCCAACATCTGCGGCCAACGTAACGATCCCTTACGGAACATTGTACTCCCTTTCAATCAATTCCGTCGATGCCTACTGCAATGATATCACCATACAGTCAGGAGCAGACATGTCTGTCGCTGCCGGCGGTCTTAACGTGGCGGGCAATATGACAGTTTATGGCCAGTTGGGGTTGACGAATGCAGCCGGAGTTATTGATGTTGCAGGGAGTGTATACTGGGAAGCAGGATCTTCCGCCAGTTTCACCGCCAACGGCAAAATGTATGTCGATGGCGACTGGGAATTCAGGAATGGCTCGAATGCGCAACTGGATGACGGATATGTTTATTTTACCGGCGGAACAACATCCTATATCCGGAGTTATGAGGCCAACTGTTGGTTCAGAAGCGTACTCAATTCCAAAACCGGCGGTTATTTGAATGTCAGCAGTGAATCCACGGACACCCTGAACATTACCGGCTACTACAGTAATCAGAATCCGACCAGTTTGTTCTATTCTGCCAGCACTTATCCTATTGTCCTTAACCAGCAACTATACAATTACGGTCATATCTATTGTGCTGCCGGTACATTTATATTTGACGGCGTTTCGCAAAACATCGATTTGAATACCGGCGACTATTTCAACAACATCGTCATCCGTCCGGCCATGGATGCGATACTTTTAGATTCACTGAGGGTTCGTGGCAACCTGACCATTGATGGCGGGGCGCTGGTTACCAATAATTATCCGATCCTGATCCGGGGCAACTGGACAAACATTGTCGGAACAGCCGGATTTGCAGAAGGAACAGGCAAGGTTACCTTCGAAGGCTCCGGGCCATCCGATATTCTGACAGATGAAACGTTTTACAACCTTTTAATTGATAAAACATATGCGAGCCTCGATGGTGTGGAAGTCAATGATTCGGTTTCTGTTACGGCAAATCTGAATATTGCCGACGGCACCATGGAAATGAATCCCGGCAGCAGGCTGCACATCGGCAACCAGTTGATGATTTCAGTAGGGGCCGGCCTGAATGCCAACGATCCTGATGTTGAGATCTACAGCATGGAGGATTGGTACGACAGTAACCCGATACCTTCCACTACGGTTGGATTTAACGCCGGAACGTCTTCCATTGTTCATTTTCTCGGCAAAACTGCCAATGTTCAAACGATCCAGGAGAGTTGCCCCTTCAATGACGTGGTGGTTAAAGGGGCGGGAACCTATGCAAGGCCTGAATTCTATGACATGGTATGCAAAAACCTGACTATTTCGGCTGGCAGACTGTTGCTTGGTGGATATAAAATTACGGTAAATGAGAATGTTAATGTGGGTGCCGGAACGCTCCAGATGAGCAGCTCCGCCGATAGCCTGGTCGTGCTTGGCGATATCACCTGGCAGCCAGGTTCCAACGACATTATTACCTCCGGTGTTATCCTCGCGGGAAGTGACTGGACGTTTCAAGATGGGACAAATGCCAGTCTGGGCACAGGAAATACAGTGGTTTTTGATAAAACACTGGCTTCAATAATCCGGTGTGATGATGCGAATGCGAGGTTTGGCAACCTGGTGATCGGGAAACCTGCAGGCCCCTCGTCCGATGTGTTTATACATGCTTCTTCCACGGATACAATGCGGGTTGCAGGTACGATGATGGTTAATGCGGGCAACCAGTTTCACATGCAAAGCAAGCGCCTGACGGTAGACGGTAATCTTGTCATTCAAAGTGCCGGGGAAATGGATATGACTGCCGGCGGACACCTGCTGAATAATTTTTCGGATTTTACCCTGACAGGAAAGTTGAATGTGAACGCCGGCACCGCCCTGGTTCATGGAACCTTTAGCATGCCTGTGACAGGGGAGTTGAATATCACCGGCGGTTCATTTACCAGTGATGCCCCGATTACAGGATCACCATGGCAGGATTTGGGCGGAATCTTCAACATGACCAGCGGTAAATTTGAAATTACCAGAAACAGTATTTCTATTCGGCCCACCGCGGTTACCGCCATCAGCGGAGGGACGATCATAACAGGATTAGCTTTCGGCGCCATATATGCCGGAACCTTCCACCCCACAGGTGGCCTTGTGAAATGTACTCATCCTGCGTCAGGTGAGGCCGCCATCTATTGCAGTGCGGGAAATTATTTCAACGATCTGGAAATCAGCGGTAACTTGGGCCTAATGACTGACATTACCGTGAAGAATGATCTGCTGATCAGTTCAGGTCGGTTGAACAGTGAAACCTTTGATATATATATAGAAGGAAACTGGACCAACAATGTTGGCCCGGGAGGTTTTATTGAAAATGGTAAAACTGTTTATTTTACCGGGGCCGGCGATGCCGATATTACGACCAATGAGACTTTCTATAACGTGGTTGTTGCGAAAACCAATATCAATTTTACAGCGCTGGAACTTGCCGGATATACAACGATGAATGTTACCAATGACCTGACCCTCATTGACGGATCATTTGAACTGAATGGCGGTTCAGCCCTCATTATCGGGAATGACCTGATGATTGCAAACGGAGCGGGCGTGAATGCCAATGAAGCTGCGGAGGTGACCATCAGCATAGGGGGTGACTGGACTAATTATAATACCAGCCATTCAGTCAACTATGGTTTTGAGCCGGGAGATCATTCCACCGTTAAATTCATTGGCACTGCAGACCAATTCCTTTCAACCGCCAGTCTGCATGAGGATTTTAACAACCTGGTCATTGATAAAAGTTCCGGGAAATTCAGACCCAATGACAATACACGAAGTTATGGGAATATCCTGATCCAGAATGGTATTTGGGAAGATAATACAACAGGGCTGACACATCAGTTATACCATGATTTCACGGTGGCACCTGCAGGTGCATTCTACAACGCAACCCCGCAGAATACGGTCGAATTCCTGGGCATGGAGCATTCGTTCCTTAGCTATTCAGGCACTACAGGATATTTTCATGACCTCGTGATAAATAAAGGTGATTGGGCTCATGTAACCCAGGTCGGCAATACAAGTTGTCAGTATGCCGGCAACCTCACCATCAATTTGGGAATATATGACCAGAATGGATACCTCCTTCATGTTTTTGGGGATGTCAATATCAATGATGGAGGTACACTGAGTCTTACGGCAGGATCTGACCTGCGGTTGGCAGGGTCACGGACTTTAAATGTAAACAGCGGAGGAATAATTGAAATATCAGGGACATCGGGCAACCAGGTTGATATTCGTGGAAATGTAGGGACGATTACATATAATTTCAACGTGAATCCGGGAGGAACCATCGCTGCTGATTATTGCACATTCAGGAACACAGGCCCGAATGGGGTTTATGTTGCTCCCGGAAGTGTCGTTGATCCGGCGCATGCATTCACGGGATGTACGTTTCAGGATGGTTATCCCGGAGGAGCTTTACTGGTGCTCAACAACAGCCAGATACTGACGGTGCGCAATGCCGTATTCCCGACCAATGCCGGGCCCGGAAGCACCAATGTATCAAAGACACTTGGAACCGGCCATGTTTACTTTGTGGATTTCTCAGGCATCTTCTCAGGAGAGGATCATGATGGCGACGGGTATAACCTGATAGACTGGATCCCGGCATTAACTGCAACAGCCACGGCCACACCGGGAACGCTGTGTGCCGGAACAAGTTCGCAGTTGAATGTTATCCGCACGGGCGGAATGGCCGCTTTCACTTACGCATGGAGCCCATCTGCCGGGTTGTCAAATTCCACGATCAGCAATCCGGTGGCTACCCCACTGACGACCACAACCTACTACGTTACGGTAACCGATGCACTGGGCACCACTGCAATCAGCAGCATCCTGCTTACGGTCAATCCTGTGCTTCCTGTAAGCGTTTCCATCACCGCAGGAGCCAACCCTTCACCCCCGGAATATTTCGTGATGTTCATAGCCAATGCGGTAAACGGCGGATCCTCCCCCTCATATCAATGGAAAATAAATGGCGTAAACGGTCCGGTATCAGCTATGTTCGCCTATATCCCTGCTAACGGAGATGAGGTAACGTGTGTGGTAACTTCCAATTATGTTTGTCCGTCGGGAAATCCTGCTACTTCAAATATGATCACCATGGTGATCGTACCTGTCAACACCACGGCAACCGGCATCGTTCCATCGCCACTGAATCTCTGTTTTGATGCATCAGAAACGGTCACCGTGGCCGGTCCGGCCGGTCCGTTCAACGTCCAGTCAGGAGCCGGAGCGACCATGATCGCTGGTTTGAAGATTTCATACCTGTATGGGACGACCGTGCACCCAGGCGGATATATGCATGGCTACATTACGACAACAAACAGCTATTGCGCAAGTTTGCCGCCCTCCATGGTATCCGTTGTTTTACCTGGTGGGGAAGGGACAGAAGCGATGCCATCAGAAAAAGGGTTACCTGAAATTGGGTTCTCCATTTACCCTAACCCGACTACCGGATACTTTACACTGATGCAGAAGGCCGGACTGCCGGAAGGCACTGTGCATGTTGATATATTGAGTATGCGTGGCGAACGTTTACGTACTTACCAATTGTTCAATCAACTTAAAACAAGCATCAATGTCTCAGATCTTCCTGCCGGATTGTATTTTGTCAGAGTTGTAACAGGGGATCACGCTGAAACTATAAAGCTGATTGTTAGTAAGTAAACAGATTTAAGGATCCCGTGATGTAATTGTAATGGAAAATGCTTGCATTTGTCTTGTTTATTTTGTATAATTGTTCCCTGTATATCGTGTTTTCATGAGCATGAAGGTATCAGTAAACCAAGCTGATTAAATATATATTCTCTTCAAATATGTTAGTAACCTTAAACAACCATGGCCATGAAAAAAATTGCACGATTTTTACTTTTTGGTATTATGTTTACGGGGCAATTCACATTTGCCCAGAACAAGGAGGTCCCTCTTGAGACTGTAAGGCAATTTGCCAATTCCCGGGCGTCGGTTATCTGGGGGATTACTTTCCCTGATGAACCAATGCCACTTTATTCCATTCAGGACGAACTGATCGGTTACTCCTGCAACTTCTCCATCGGTCAGCCATTCCCAAACAAGGAGATCCTGATGCAAAGATGTGCACAGGCATCAACCGGGTCGGAGATTTCCGATCGCTGGCTGGAAGGTGAATATGGCAGCATGCTTGTTTCGGCCACAAAAATTTCCACACCCCTGTTACGGTTTTCGAAAGTTGTCTCCGACGAATATGCCTACGGAAAGGAAATCCGTGAACTGGCAAAGGCAAAACTGAACGGTCAGGATTGCGAGCTGTACCGGGTATATTTGATGAACATCCTGGCAAAATGGTACTGTTACAAAGCTGGGGATGAAAAGGTTTATGTGAAGGTTTGTCCTCCCATAGAAGTTTATACGGAAGAAGAGTTCAAAACCATCGCCCTGGCCAAATATGATAAACCGGGGTTGTGGGCTTTACCGGCTGACGCCTCCAATGAGTGGCAGGCTTACTTTGACGGTCAGCCGTTCGGACCGCTGGTTGATCATCTGATCCCGAGCGAGGGTGTTGTGCCATTCTATGACTGGAGTTTTGGCTGCACCCCGACTGCCTTTTCCATGGCACTCGGATATTGGGACAATCTGGGCATGACATCGGCGAGCGATTATGGCAACCTTGTGAAGTATCATTTACAGCGTTATGACGCCGGTCAGAGTGAGACAGATAAAAATGTGCCCGATCTGCAAAGGGCACTTGCCATCGCCATGAGCACTGATTCAATTGGCGGCGGAACCAACTCTTGTTGCTGGCTCATTGGATTTCTCAATGCAACTAATGCACGCGGCTACAACTTTTCCGGTTCCGATCTCTATGGCACAACGGCACAGTACTGGACCTGGGCAAAAGCTGAAATTAATGCGGGGCGAACCTTCCATATGGGAACGCCGGGCCACTCCAGCACAGGAGTGGGGTATACCGATGCGAACCAGGTCATTGTACACAATACATGGTGGGGAGCCAATGATTATTTTGCAATCAGCGATTGTGACCTTGTGGGAACGATCATCCCCGGCGGACAATATGGCGCTGCAGTGAGTATTACCAGCCCATACGGAGATCCGAGGTACTCGGATCTCGCTACATTGCCCAACCAGGGCGAAGACCTGTATGCCGGCGATGCATTTGAGATCACCTGGAATTATGATTATCTTCTGGATTCCTATGTGAGGTTGTCTTATTCAACAACCGGGGGCACCCCATGGCACTACATAACCTACAATACACCCAATGATGGTCATTATGACTGGAGAATTCCTGCCGGGATCGCGAATTCTACCCTCGGCAGGGTAAGGGTTGAAGTGTTGGATCCTTCCGGTAATGAAGCCGCTGACGGAAGTTACGGCAATTTTGATTTTCATGCAGGAGGAAGCTTGCTTGAACTAACTGAAGACATCTGGAATACAGCATCAACTGACCCTGATTATTTCCAGTTCACCAACACCTCCGGTTATTGGAGTGTAGTTGGTGTGAGGCCCAATGTGGCAGCTGAGGATTGGGATATTTCGCTTTTTGACGATGTATATTTCTCAAACGTGCTTGCCTCATCTACCTATGGAGGATCAACGGTTGACTTCGTGGTCGTTGACGGTAATCATTCCCCTTCAGTTGCAAGGGGTATCAAAGCAAGCAGGTACTCCGGTTCAGGTTCCGGCCGGGTTGAGTTTGAGGGCGGTATGGATATTATTACCACCAGTACACCCATGACAGAAACCTGGACTGCCGGCGATGTCGTTGAAATGTGGGATGTTTACCTGACTCCGGGCTACTATAAATGTACCATGCTGATGAATTCAGGCACGGCAGATATGGGAATGGCGTTGTTTAATTCGGCAGGAGTTGCGTATTACGGTGGAAGACCTAACAACATTGCTGTTGCCGATTCATACGGTGCCGGTCTAGGTGAATCATTCTGGGTAACAATTTCGGCAACTGATTACTACGGTTTGTGCATTTTTGCAAAGGATGCGAACCCTGCAAATATTACCGTGAAATTTGAAACCCAGGGACAGTGGCTGGGCATGGTGTCAAACGACTGGTATGATCCTGCTAACTGGAGTGCTGCATTTGTACCCACGTCAACCATTGATGTGACTATTAATCCGGGGTACACTTTCTATCCTGTGATCGCTTCCGGTGTGGCGAATTGCAACAACATCACGATAGGGGCCGGCTGCAAGATAAGTCTTGGGGCAGGCGACCTGAATATTGCCGGCAACATGGTCATCGTTGGCCAGGTGGAACAAACCAGTGCAAGTGCCGACTTTTTCGTGACCGGCAGTGTGTTATGGGAATCGGGATCAACGGCAAACATAACGGCTGGCGGGCGATTCCATGTCGAAACGGACTGGGAGTTCAGGGCCGGATCTGCAGCGAACCTGGCCAACGGATATGTTTACTTTGAGGGAACCAACCCATATTCCTATATCAGGAGTTACGACGCCGGCAGTTCATTTAAAAATGTGCTCAATTACAAAACGGCTGGCTATATTTATTTCAGTTCTTCCTCATCAGACACGCTGAAAATTAACGGGTACTATTATAACGTGAGTGCCACCAGCCTCTTTTATTCCAATACCAATTATCCGCTTGTCCTGAAAGGCCAGTTGTACAACTACGGTCATATCTACTGCCCTTACGGAACATTTATCTTTGACGGGGCATCGCATACTGTTGACCTGAATACCGGGGATTATTTCAATAATGTCATTGTCAGTTCGGCCGGAAGCGTAACACTTGCCGACTCCCTGAGGGTTAACGGGAGCCTGACCATCAACAGCGGGTACCTCGTCACGGCCAATTACCCGATATTCGTCAAAGGGAACTGGACCAATACGGTTGGTACGGTTGGCTTTCTTGAAGGAACCGGCAAGGTTGTTTTCAACGGGGGTAATTACCATCAGTACTGCTCCAATGAAACATTTTACACGCTGGAGGTTGATAAGCCGCTGGGAGGTGCCTTCCGGACGAACGGAACCAATGTTCTATGCCAGAGTTATGACTGGACAGCCGGGGCTGTGGATGTCCTTTCAGGGTCATTTACCGCCAGCGACCTTGCCGACGATGCAATAGCGGGCAACTTTTACCTCAATGCAGGCGGTACCATCAACCTGTATAATACCGACGGCTGGGTTGACCTGAAAGGGTACCTCAATATTTTTGGCGGCACGTTCAATGTTTACGGTGGTAATGGTTCCGACAGTTACTGGCCCTATTTTACTGACGGGGGTGTTACCATGTCGGCTGGAATCCTTGACTTTAAAAACGTTGGGGTATATGTCTACAACAGTCCGGCATATACGTTCACTGAAAGCATCACCGGCGGAACAATCAGGACCTCACGGGGATTTTCTGTAAACCGTTCAGATTATACACCAATTGGAGGTGCTGTTGAATTTTACGGTCCGACCGACGGATCTTTAAGCACGACCAGCAGCGGGTATCTTCATGATATTTTAATTCACAAGGGTGCGCTTGACGGTCCGGAAGCAGTTGGTTCCGGGTTCATCCGCAACAGGGAAACCTCTGCTGTGACCGATGCGCCGCTTACGAACAGCATTTACGTGTCCACTGCAGCAGATATCAACGGGGATGTCACCATTCAATCTGGTGTTCTCAGTGGTGGAACGTACCCGATGTATGTTGAGGGTAACTGGACCAACCTTGTGGGAACAGCCGGTTTTACTGAAGGCACCTCCACTGTTGAGTTCAACGGGGCTAACGATGCAGACGTTCTCTCTGCGGAAACTTTCTACAATGTGAATATGAATAAAACGTATCTCTACTTTGATGGTCTGGAACTGATGCAGGATGTAACTGTCAGCAACGACCTTCACATTATGGATGGCGTTGTTGAACTGAATGACCCGGCCGATCTCACCATTACAGGAAACCTGGCAATTGACTTCGATGCAGGTCTTAACGCAAATGATACCTACAGTCCGCAGGTATATATCGGTAAGAACTGGACGAATGCAAATACTTCATTTTACACTGAATACGGATTTGATCCGGGTTATTATTCCACAGTGACCTTTAACGGAAGCACCGATCAGTACCTGACAACTGCCTGTACAGAGGAGACTTTCAATAACCTGACGGTTAATAAAAGTGCATTGAAGTTCCGGACCAATGACAACATTATGGCTCGCGGGAGCATTGAAATTGCCGCTGGCATCTGGGATGACGGTATTACGGGACTGTACCATACGGTGACTAAGGATTTTACAGTTCAGGCTGGTGGCGCCTTCTATAATGCAGCCAATCAGAATACGGTTGAATTTTACGGTTTAGCCAACTCAGTCCTCACCTATTCGGGGGCCTCCGGTTACTTTCATAATATGTTCATTAACAAGATGACCGGCTATTCAGTAACCCAGGTTGGCAATACGAGCTGCCAGTACGGCGGCCACCTCGCGGTTGAAAACGGGGATTACCTCCTCAACGGATATAACCTGACGGTATTTGGCGATATCACCGTCAATGACGCAGGGAGGTTGGTTGTGCCCGCTTCGTCAACACTGACGCTCGCGGATACGAAAAGCCTCAACGTGAACTCCGGCGGAAGGATTGATCTGATCGGAACACCGGTTAACACAGCCAATGTCAGGGCAAATATTTCAACTTCCAGGTATGCGTTCAACATCAACGCCAATGGTACCATCGGAGCTGAGTATGCGGTGATCAAAAATACCGGATCCAACGGGGTATACGTTTCCCCCAGTGGGATTGTCGACCTGGCCCATGCTTTCCGCGGTTGTACCTTCCAGGACGGTGCGGCGGGCGGAACCCTGCTGGCACTTAACAATGCGCAGGTTATTACCATTCGCAATGCGAGTTTCCCGACAAATACGTGGGGCGGAAACAGCAATGTTGCAAAAACGCTCGGCACCGGCCATGTTTACTTTGTTGATTTCACAGGTGGCTTTTCAGGTGAAGCGTATGATGCCGACGGATTCAACCTTATTGACTGGGTGCCCACTCTGACAGCCACGGCCACGGCTACGCCCGGGACAATCTGTGCCGGAAGTTCCACTCAGTTGAATGTTATTCGCAGCGGCGGACTTCCCGGCTATACCTACCAGTGGATTCCTGCAACCGGGTTATCTAACCCGGCCATCATCAATCCTGTTGCTACTCCGGCTGCAACAACAACATACTATTGCAATGTAACCGACGCCCTTGGTACCGTTGTGTCCTCCAGCGGGGTCACGGTTACTGTCAACCCGTATCTTCCGGTTAGTGTAAATGTAACTGCTTCGGCCAACCCATCGCCTCCGGGAAATTTTGTGACGTTCACAGCAACGCCTGTCAACGGAGGGGCATCGCCTTCATACCAGTGGAGGGTGAACGGGGCCAATGTTGGCACCGGCCTGCCCACCTACTCGTATGTTCCTTCCTACAACGACATGGTTTACTGCATCGTAACGTCAAACTATGCATGTCCGTCGGGAAATCCTGCTGCATCCAATATCATCAACATGATTGTTGTGCCGGTGAATTATACGGCAACAGGTATTGTTCCATCTCCGCTGCATCTTTGTTTTGATGCATCAAATACACTTACTGTTGCCGGGGGTGGTACTTCATTCCTTGTTTCTTCCGGTGCAAGTGTCAACCTCATTGCAGGAGTGAAGATATCCATGCTGTACGGAACAACGGTGCAGCCGGGTGGTTACCTCCATGGTTACATTACTACCACAAACGCATACTGTGGCAGCCTGCCCGCGGCCATGGTGGCTGTTGTTTCCGGTGTTGAGGATCCACAGCTGTTGCCGGAACCTGCTTCCATGAAGTTTTCCATCTATCCAAACCCGACAAACGGTGTGTTTACTTTGCAGTACAAAGGGGATGCTATCCATGGGAAAATCCAGGTGGAAATTTATGGAATGCGTGGCGAGCACATTATGACAACGTCCTATATCGATGAGCGGAGCCATCTGATCACGTTGCCTTCGTTGCCACCGGGATTGTGTTTTGTTAAAATTTCGGCTGGCGACAGGGTGGAGACCTTCAAACTGGTCGTCACCCGGTAGCTGATTCAAATTTGCGTATCCTTTCCGCCATCCGGGCGGAATGAATACAAGGGCAGTATCACTGCGTAGTGCCCAAGGAGACAAGTTTTCAAGGTTGTCTCTTTGAGCGTTATGCAGTGCTACTGCCTCCTTAATGGTACTTTCCTTTTAAAACACGCTCATTGTTAATGAATTAACACGTGTATTTTTTTATGTATACTTGTTTTGACATGATAATTCCATTACTTTTGCTGTTCCATGATAAAATAGTACAACAATATTTGAATGAGTTTTGGAAATTCACGTACCTGATTTTGTGGGGTGTAACCATAAAGTCAAAGATCCCTGTTGAGCATTTTTCTGCACTTTAACAGTAACGAAGTGCAACATTATAGATCATTACCAATTGATTCAAAACCAAACTCAAACACCATTTTTATGAAGCAAAAAATTTTACTCGTTGTAGTTTTATGGGTTCTTACAGGCGTTGGTTACACCTATGCTCAAAACAGGAGCGTTGCCAGTTCACCGGATCCCCAGAAGGAAAAACTGCTTAAACTGGCAGAATCATTTCGACAGAAACAGCTTATCCAGCGTGCTGAAGTTGAACGCGTGGCAAAGGAGAAAGGGTGGAATATCCGCCAGGAATCACCTGAAGGAGTCAGTGAAATTCAGTACATTGACCAGTTTGGATTTCCCCAGTCTTACTCAACCACCAACGTCAACGCAGCCAAAACCACGAATACCAACAAAATCTATGTTGGAGGTACCAGCGGGCTTAACCTCACGGGAAGCGGCTACCTGGTAGGCGAATGGGACGGCGGCGGTGTGTTGACCACCCATCAGGAATTTAATAACGGAGCCGGCACCAGGGTTACACAGATGGATGGCCCGATTGCCACAAGCTACCATTCAACCCATGTGGCAGGCACCATCCTTGCAGAAGGCCAGACGGCTGCAGCTCATGGAATGGCGACCGAAGCCATCATGCATGCCTATGAATGGACCAACGACAATACCGAAATGGCAAGCGAAGCCTCCGGTGGGCTGACCCTGTCAAACCACTCGTACGGCTGGAATCGCGGTTGGACCAGCAGCAGTGGTAATATGTACTGGTATGGAAATACAACTATCAGCACAACAGAAGATTATCTCTTTGGATTTTATGACACTTCAGCCCAGGAATGGGATCAGATTGCATTTGATGCGCCTAATTATCTGATCGTTAAGGCTTCCGGTAATGACCGCAATGATTCTTACACTGGTGGCCACTATATATGGAACGGGGCCGCATGGGTGTTTTCAAATGCAGCCCGTCCTGCTGATGGCGGTGCCGACGGTTACGATTGCATCGACCAGCACGGTGTTCCGAAAAATATCTTAACTGTCGGAGCTGTCGAGGATATCCCGGGCGGATGGACGACACCTGCTAATGTTGTGCAGAGTACCTTCAGCAGCTGGGGCCCTACCGATGACGGACGTATAAAACCTGACCTCGTGGCCAATGGCGTTGGTGTGTATTCCACCTCAGATGCCAGCAATACTTCCTATACCACACTTGACGGAACATCCATGGCCACCCCCAATGTGACCGGTTCACTTATTCTTTTACAGGAACACTACAAATCGCTGAAAGGCGGAGTCATGAGTTCGGCCGCATTGAAAGGCCTTGTGATCAATACAGCCAATGAAGCCGGTGCAGCCAATGGCCCCGACTATCAGAACGGCCATGGATTGATGAATGCACTGGGAGCAGCAAACCTGATCACCTCCGACAATACCCAGGGCGGTTTAATTGTACAGGCAACCCTTGTGAATGGCCAGACTACCGACTATACTTATTATTCAAATGGCACAACGCCAATCAATGTAACCCTTTGCTGGACTGATCCTGCCGGCACCCCGCCTGCTGCATCGCTGAACCCCACCACCCTGATGCTGGTGAATAATCTTGATGTGCGGGTAATCGGAACTGCTACAAATTTTCCCTGGATACTGAACCCTGCATCACCTTCAGCAGCTGCAACAAAAGGCGATAATAACAGGGATAATGTTGAAACTGTGAACATGCTTACCCCCACTGCCGGGTATTATACCGTAAGGGTTAACCACAGTGGAGTGCTTTCAGGTGGATCGCAGGCTTATGCGCTGATCATCACCGGTATGACCACACCGCCTGTTGACAACTATTGCAGCGCCAGGACCACTTTTAACACTTATGAATATATCAGTCATGTCGTGATGGGAACCATTAATAACACCACCGGCAGGTCGCCGGGAGGTTTTGGTGATTTCACAGGCATGGTGAACACGATGATCAAAGGAACAAGTGAAACGCTGACTGTTACGGTTGGCAGCGGTTTTGCAAGCGATCTCGGTAAAGCATGGGTTGACTGGAACCAGGATGGCGATTTTGCAGATTCCGGGGAGGAGTTTGCCCTGGGTTCAGGCGCTGGCCCCACCTATTCTGTCAGCATTCCCACCCCGATGACAGCTTTGTCCGGCTACACAACCATGCGCGTGCGATTGGGCTATATCTCTACAGTTGCCTGCGGTAATGCATCCTACGGTGAAACGGAAGACTATACGATAAAAGTCACTTCAGGCTGTGCGGCAAGCGGCGGCTGTGTTGAACATATCAGCCGGGTGCAGGCCGGAACCATTGATAACACTACAGGTTGTAACAACTATACCGATTACACCGGAACTGAATCAACAGATTTACCTGTTAATGGTATTGTACATGTCACTGTAACAAATGGCTCACCGTACTATTCCTCTGATCAGTGCGGCGTATGGGTTGACTGGAACAGGAACGGCAGTTTTTATGATGCCGGTGAACAAATGACCGTTGCAACAACCCCGGGTGTTGGTCCGTATACGGCTGCCATTATTCCACCGGTTGGCCAGCCTTATGGCAACTGCACCATGCGTGTCAGGATAACTTACACAGGTGCCCTTGATCCCTGTGGATCCACCACTTACGGAGAGGTTGAAGATTACAACCTGAACATCACCGCTGCGGTTCCCAATGTGTGGGTGGGTCAAGTCAGCAATGCCTGGGAGAACCCGATGAACTGGTCGCTGGAACATGTTCCGACGACTGGCGAAGATGTAACGATCAATACCGGGTACATCTATTACCCGATTGTTGCCGCAGCTGTTGGCAATTGCGCTGACATAACTATTGGTGCAGGTGCCAAGCTCAGCGTAGGTGCGAACGACCTGTATGTTTCAGGAAGCATGTATATCTACGGACTGGCAGAAGAGACCAACGTCAATGCTGATTTCTTTGTGACAGGAGCTGTTATATGGGAACCGGGTTCCAACGCCAATATCCTTGCTGGCGAATTTCATGTGGACGGGAACTGGGAGTTCAGGGACGGTTCGCAGGCGCAGCTGGCGAATGGATATGTCTACTTTGAGGGTGCCGCAACATCCCTGATCCGCAGTTATGAGACAAACTGTCACTTTAACCACGTAATCAATTCAAAAACTGCTGGTTATTTCCAGTTAAGCGTTGCATCAACGGACACACTTAAAATTAACGGCTTTTACAACAATGGCGCTGCAACAAGTGTTTTTTATTCCAATACAACTGTACCGGTTGTGCTCAAAGGACAGCTTAATAATTCAGGTCATATATATTGCCCTTACGGTACATTCATCTTTGATGGCACCACGCACAATGTTAACCTGAATACAGGAGATTACTTTAATAATCTTGTTATCAGTTCTACTGGAGCAGTCACAATGGGTGATTCACTCAGGGTTCATGCTGACCTCACCATTAACAGTGGTTCGCTGGTGGCAGGCTCCTATCCGATCCTGATCGGGGGCAACTGGGATAACAACGTGGGTACCGGTGCTTTTAATGAAGGTACCGGCAAGGTTGTTTTCAACGGGGGCAACTATCATCAGTATTGTTCCAATGAAACATTCAATATTCTTGAGGTTGATAAGTCGCTTGGCGGCGCTTTCAGGATGAACGGAACAAATGTAATCTGTGCCGCTTATGACTGGACAGCCGGTGCCGTGGATGTGCTTGCAGGATCGTTCACAGCCAACGACCTTGTTGATAACGGTCTTTATGGTAACTACTATGTAAATGCCGGTGGAACAATAAACCTCCACAATACAGACGGTTATGTTGACCTCAACGGGAACCTCTATGTTCTTGGAGGGAATTTCAATGTATACGGTGGTTCAGGCATCGACAGCTTCTGGCCGTTTACAACAAACGGAAGTATCACCATGTCTGCCGGTGTTCTTGACTTCAAGGATGTCGGGGTCTATGTATACAATACAGGTGCAGTGACCTTTTCTGAGGCCATCACAGGCGGTACAATCAGGACCTCACGCGGGTTTGGTGTGAACCGTGCCGATTATACCCCGGATGGTGGTACAGTTGAGTTTTACGGGGCTACCGATGGCAGCTTGTACACCCTGAATGGCGGATATGTCAGAAATGTCGTCATCAACAAAGCTGTCCTTGCAGATAACAGTGGCACGGGTTCACATTCTGTCATTCGCAACAGGGAAACAAACACCGTAACTGATGCTCCGATGTCAAATACAGTGAATGTATCTACTGCTGCCGACATCAATGGCAATGTTACCATTCAATCAGGTGTACTCAATGGCGGAACTGCGACGCTGAATGTGGAGGGCAACTGGAACAATACTGTCGGTGCAGCAGCTTTTACTGAAGGGATAGGTACTGTCGTGTTTGACGGTGCAGCTGCATCAGATGTAATCTCTACTGAAACCTTCTACAACCTGAACATGAATAAGACCTATGCTGCACTCGGCGGTTTACAATTGCTTCAGAATGTGTGGTGTTTAAACGACCTGCATCTGATTGACGGAACGATGGAGATAAACTATCCCGCCAATTTATCTGTTTTGGGAAATGTTACACTCGACCTGGGCTCCGGGCTCAACATAAGCGACGCTTCCCCTGTTTTGGTAAATGTTGGAAAGAACTGGACGGATGGAAATACATCATCCACAACCCTGCTTGGATTTTATCCCGGGCTTGCATCAATAGTTACATTCAACGGAACCCTCGACCAGATCATGTCAACGGCAAATTCGTTTGAGTTTTTCAGTACCCTGATAGTTGATAAAACATCGGGGAAATTCAGGCCGGCTGATAATACCAGCCTCAACAACAGTATCCTTATTACGAATGGAACCTGGGAGGATAATGTTTCCGGTTTGATACACTCTCTGTCGGGCGACTTTTTTGTTTCTGCCACCGGGGCATTTTTAACCACGGCCATGTCAAACACTGTTGAGTTTTATGGCTACAAGTGGTCCACGCTGACGTATTCAGCGGCATTAGGGTATTTTCGAAACATTCTTGTGAACAAGCCCGCTGGTTATTATGTCAGTCAGGCTTCCAATGTAAGTTGTCAACTGGGCGGAAATCTCACTGTAAACGCGGGGTCATACCGGCTGAACGGTCACCAGCTGGTCGTAGCCGGTGATGTGGCAGTAGAAAACCCGGGAATTCTGACCATGAGCCCTTCTTCTGAACTGGTTCTTCTCAATACGAAAAACCTGAATGTGAATGCAGGCGGCCGTCTTGAGGTTCTTGGTACCAGTGCCAACCCGGCAACAATCCGGGCCAATGTTTCTTCAGCCAGGTATGCACTGAACATAAATGCCGGTGCTACCATCGCTGCAGATTATGGTATCTTCAAAAATATGGGCGTAAGTGGTGTCAATGTTGCTGCAGGAGCAGCTGTTGATCCTGCCCACCCGTTCAAGGGTTGTACCTTCCAGGATGGAGCTGCCGCAGGCACGCTGCTTACCATCAACAACAACCAGGTGCTGACCATTCATAATGCCAATTTCCCCGCCAATACCTGGGGAGGTGCGTTCAACGTTTCTAAAACGGTAAATTCAGGCCATGTCTATTTTGTGGATTACACCGGCGGTTACGGAGGAGAGTCATTTGATTCAGACGCCTTCAACCTTGTTGACTGGGTAGCTACGATGACAGCAACGGCAACAGCCACTCCGGCAGCCATCTGTGCCGGATCTTCCACCCAGCTGAATGTTAACCGCATCGGCGGATGGGGCCCGTTTACCTATGCATGGAGCCCTGCAGGGAGCTTGTCAAACCCGGCTATCATCAACCCGGTTGCTTCTCCGCTTGCGACCACCACCTACAGCGTTACTGTTACGGATTTCCTTGGAACTGTAGTTACAAGCAGTATCCCTGTTACGGTAAACCCTGTACTGCCGGTTATTGTGAATGTTTCTGCATCAGCCAATCCTTCGCCTCCGGGCAGCTTTGTGACATTTACAGCCTCACCGGTTAACGGTGGTTCAATCCCTTCATACCAGTGGAAAGTGAATGGCGCCAATGTGGGAACCGGGTTGCCCACCTATTCATATGTGCCTTCAAACAATGACCAGGTGAAATGTGTGATGACATCCAATTACGCCTGTCCGTTAGGAAATCCGGCAACATCCAACACGGTAACCATGATCATTGTGAACACCAACACGACTGTTACCGGGAATGTTCCATCGCCGCTTTCGCTCTGTTTTGATGCATCCAATACCATCACCGTGGCCGGAGGTGCAACCACATTCGTTGTTCAGGCCGGTGCCAGCGTGACCATGATCGCAGGGGTGAAGATTTCTTACCTGCCGGGAACAAGGGTGATGTCGGGCGGATACATGCACGGGTATATCACCACGACCAACGCCTATTGCGGCAGTTTACCGCCAGCCATGGTCTCGGTTGTTGCAGGGGAAGAAGAGGCTCAGCCATTGCCTGTTGCAGGTAGTCAGATGTTCTCCATCTACCCGAATCCGACCACAGGTGCATTTACCATCTCCCACAAGGGTAGTGAGCCAACCGGTAATGTACAGGTTGACATCCTGAATATGCGCGGTGAAAAGGTGCTTACAACCTGGTACCAGGATGAACGCAACCATTACCTTGAGGTCCGTAACATGTCCCCCGGACTTTACTTTGTGAAATTAATGTCAGGCGGCAAAGGTGAATCACTGAAGCTGGTTATTACCAGATAGCACGCATTCAGCAATCACTGGCCTGATAAATTGAGGTTGGGTCAAAGTTTTTTTAACTGCAGAGGCGCAGAGGCGCAAAGAATTTTGGTATTGATCATGATATTGTTCAACCTTCTTTGCTTCTCTGCGTCTCTGCGGTTTTTATAAGTGATTGCCTTTTGATACAACCTCTTTTTTTATTCAGGAAAGTATCATGATAGCTTTTGTTCTCTGAATTGTGCACATAATCAGGTCGTTGAAGTCTGAAATTAATTACAATTCGCTGTAGTGTTTTTTTTGTTTGTCTGAAAGGTATTTTCTATCTTTGCAGCCCTTTTAAAAGGGAATTAATGGATTGGAGAGGTGGGTGAGTGGCTGAAACCAACAGTTTGCTAAACTGTCGTACGGGAAACTGTACCGGGGGTTCGAATCCCCCCTTCTCCGCTGAATTAAAATAAAGCAGGAATAAAAATTAAACATTACGATTGTCCTCATAAATCCTTACATTTGCAACGATTCTGAGGTTTGACGATAATAGATTGCCAACACACATTCGTCACTCGTAATTTGTCATTCGTACATTATTTTCGGGGTATAGCGTAGCACGGTTATCGCGCCTGCTTTGGGAGCAGGAGGTCGCAAGTTCGAATCTTGCTACCCCGACCAGTAAAATCAAGGGTTTCAGAGAATAAAAATCTGAAACCCTTTTGTTTTGTACGCAATCATTGCACCACTCCCTACTCTCTCGCAACATATAGAAATTCCGGTGCACACCGGTCAACAGGTACTTGTTTATCTTGGTGAAAAAAATACTATCTTGCAGCATCATTCAGCCTTGCGCCGTATCACCCCCATTTGATATGAAACCATCCACAGAGACCCTGATAAAAATTTCCATTTCCTGCCTTTTGCTGATCTGCCTCCTGCAGTTGCCTTTTGGCTATTTCCAGTTAATACGGTTCATCTCGGTGGTGGGTTTTGCCATTCTTGCATGGTATTCCTATGAAAGGAAACAATTCCCTGTAGTCATCGTATACCTTGGACTGGCTGTAATTTTCCAGCCGTTGATGGTGGTTCCCATGGAAGGAACCAGGTGGGTGTTTGCCAGTATCTTAGTTGCAGCCGGCCTGGTCATTTCCATTTTTGTAAAAGGGAAAGCAAAGACTTGAAATTTAATCATTCAATCATGAGAAAACTGATTTATCTTGTGTTCGCCGTAACGCTGATCAGTTCTGGATGTGCCAGCAGGGCAACCAGGTCCCTGAACAAAGGAAAAGCTGCCTATGAAAAACATGACTACCTGCATGCGCTTGAATTTTTCAACGATGCAGTGAAATATGACTCATTAAACGCTTCTGTGTATTATCAAAGAGGTATCGCAAAAAGGGCAGTGCGCATCAATGCTGTTGGGATCGCATTTATAAGCGGCCAGCCAAAATCAAAAAATCCCGGGTGGAACCCTACCTCTTTTGCGAGTGAGATCGATGATTATACACGGGCCATCCAGATTAACCCTGTTTACAAAGAGGCTTTTTTCAGCAGGGCCATGGCCAGGATTGAATCCCACCAGGCTGACAGTGCGTGTTCTGATTTCAGAATAGCAATAGAATTGGGCTCTTCAGACGCAAAAGAGGCAATCAGTGAGTATTGCAAGTAATAACAGGCACCGGCTGCGGTTGACAAAGGCCAGGTTTTTTGTAAATTACATCATAAAAACCATACAGTTATGAGAATACCGGTTGCATTGCTCCTCAGTATCCTGCTGATCCCGGTGATGCTCCGCGCACAGGATACCGACTGGTTTCAGAAGGGGATTGAAGCCACTGACCCGGCAGAGCAGATCAGGTGTTTTACCATCAGTATCACGACTGAAAGTGATCCGGGTGCAGCATATTACTGCAGGGCGAGCGTCAAACTCAGGCAGGGTGATATCCCGGGCGCCATTGATGACTATACCCGTTGCATTGAACTTGATTCAAATGATGCGGGCTCTTACTACAACCGTGGCATTGCGAAACAGCATATCTCAGCCGATTATAAGGGGGCGGTTAACGACCTCATCAGGGCCTATGAGATTGAACCGACCAATGCAAGTTACATCAACATGGTCAGTGAAATTTATGTGAAAGCAGAGGAGTACGTCAAAGCGATCAGTTTCTATCTCAAGGTTCTTGAGCTTTACCCCGGTAATCCTACTGTGTATGACAACCTTGGATTCTGTTACCTTGCCACAGGCAATTCTGAGTCTGCTTTGAGGAATTTCAATACTGCCCTCGCGCTTCAGCCTTTGCTGGTGGACGCCATGCTGGGGATGGCGCTTACGTATTACTATAAAAAAGACATGGTGAATGCAAAGAAGTACATCAAACTTGCGAAATCATCACATTACCTGCTCAGGCATGGTCCCGAAGGATTTGAAGCCTTCAAGAAGGAGGGGTTGCTTTATAACAGGAAAGACAATGAAGCGTTGATCCATATGTTAAAAAAATGGGAGTAACAGCGAGGATTAAAGACACAGCCAGGGATCACCACCCTCTCCACTGACAGTAAAACCTCCTTCACAACGATAGCAGCAAATGACGATAGGTAATCCCCTTGTAGAACTAATCCGCGTTAACTCAACCAATTCTTACGCCGGCCAGTTATATGCTGACAATGTCGCTTCAGACGGTATGGTGATATGGGCGCATGAGCAGTTTGCCGGCCGTGGCCAGGGCGATCATGCCTGGAGCAGTGAGGCAGGGATGAACCTTACCATAACAGTTTGCCTGCAGCCACATTTCCTGCCACCCGACAGGCAGTTTCGGTTAAATAAGGCAATTTCGCTTGGGGTGCTTGACTTTATGCGCTCTTTCCCGGTTCATGTATCAGGTGGCATGCCTCAGTCCTTCAGCATTAAATGGCCGAATGATATCTATTACGGCGAAAAGAAAACAGGCGGGATACTCATAGAGCACCGGATTATGGGCCCGTTGCTGGATGCATCATTCGTGGGGATCGGTTTGAATATCAATCAAACCACTTTCGCCCCTGATATTCCCAACCCGGTTTCATTGGTTCAGATCATCCAAAAGGAAACAGTCATCAAAGTGGCCCTGATGTCGTTGTGTGCATGTCTTGAAGGGCGCTACCAGGAACTCAGAGATTCTGATTCTGAAAAGCTGGATGATGAGTATGATCAGAATCTCCTGGGGTACGGCCAGTGGAGAACTTTTTTAATGCAGGATATAAGCACCGAAGGAAAAACAGAGGGAGTTGACCAATCAGGACGGTTGATGCTGTTGCTGCAGAGCGGGGAAAGGATACTTGGTAACCATGGAGAGGTGAGTTTGGTGAAATGAACGTAAAATGTAAACTGACAAGTGTCAAATGTCAAATGTCAAATCTCAAATCTCAAATGGTTCCAACTATGCGTGGGTAGTAAACTTGTCCGCTTGTCCGCTTGTCCGCTTGTCCGCCTGCTCACCCGCTCACCCGCTCACCCGCTCACCTGCTCACCCTGCTCACTTATTATACCTCTTCCCAAACATCACACTCAGGTACAACGTCAGGAAAAAACGCTGCTTCGGATTATTCGCCATGATGGCCACCGGGATAGGGGAGTAGTCGAGGATTCCGCCAACTTCAAGTGCGTTGATCTGGCTGTTTCTCGTGCCGAACTCAAAATCGAGACCTGTTTTAAGGTAGGCACCGGGGTGGAGCCCCAGTTTTGAGAAGCCTGCAAGGAATGATCCGCGGCCGTAAATGTTGTCAACAAAATGGATCTGCGGGTTGTATTTTTCTTCTTTGACTTCGTAATCGGTAAACCCGTTTTTAAAATGGATGATATATAAATATACCGGTTTAGTAATCCCGAGGGAAAAACCTCCGTAATAGACCCAGCTGAGCTGAACTCCGCCCCAGTATGGTTTCCTGTTGAGGATCTGCTGATAGCCAACCCCACCGCGGAGAAACCAGAGGTAATTCAGTTTGCCGTAAAAATAGGAACGGGAATCGGAAAAGTAGGGGTTGATGCTGCGCACTTCTTTCGACCCTTTGTAGGTGGAAAATTCAATTTCCCACGTGAATTGGCGGAGGGCAGTAACGTTATGGCCTTTTCTGAATTTGAGCCCCCAGCCGTTGGTATGCAGCATGGCCCCGAGGCTCCACTGCTTTTCAAGCAAAACGTTTTCGGGGATGGTATCCTGTTTTGCCTCAAACTGCCCGAAGGCAAGGTATCCGCCTGCTGTGCACAAAAACAGAAAAAGCGTGAAGGCGATTCGTTTCATGGGTGATTGAAAACGGGCATGTAACAAAGGTACAAAAGAAATGGGAAGCACAGGCCTCCCATTGTCTCAAAAAATAAAATGGAAAAGTTCTTCAGCGACGTTCCATTTGGTATCTTTGCTTTTCTCCGTAAGCAGCACAACGCTGATTTGACATGCAGGAAGAGACGATACCTAAAAGAACTGTTGCCAATATTAATAAAAGGATCTTTTTCATGTTGTTCACCCCTGATTTTCGTTTGATTAGATGTGCAAAGGTACGTGATATAAGGTAATGAACAACTATTTTTAACATTTATTGCGTAAAGTTATTAACGACAGATAGTTTATAACGTGATGGAACAGGTTGACCCGGTGATTGAAACAAGCTGGAAAGCAGCGCTGCAAGCGGAATTTAAAAAAGATTACTTTATTGGGCTGAAATCGTTTTTGATTGAAGAAAAGCGGAAATACCGTGTTTTCCCCAAAGGACCGCTGATATTCAATGCGTTTAACCATACCCCGTTTGACAGGGTTAAAGTCGTGCTGTTAGGTCAGGACCCTTACCATGGTTACGGGCAAGCACACGGACTCTGTTTCTCGGTTCCCGACGGTGTTCCACCCCCCCCGTCGCTGGTTAACATCTTTAAAGAACTCAAATCGGACCTGGGTGTTGCAGCGCCTGTGAACGGTGATCTTACCAGGTGGGCCGACCAGGGTATTCTGCTGCTCAACGCCACCCTCACCGTAAGGGAAGGCCAGGCCGGGTCGCATCAGAATCATGGGTGGGAGAACTTTACCGATGCCGCTATCATGCATCTTTCGGCACATCGTAACGGATTGATCTTTATACTTTGGGGGAATTACGCGATGGCTAAAAAGTCACTGATAGACACATCGCGCCATCACATTCTGACATCGGTTCATCCTTCTCCTTTGTCGGCCCATCGGGGGTTTTTCGGTTGCCGGCATTTTTCACAGGTCAACAGTCTTTTGCTTAACCAGGGTGCCGCTGAAATAGACTGGAAACTGCCATGAAAAGTTTAATATCCGGCAATTGCCCCTTCCCCTGCTTTGCACTTTGCATTTTGCACGCTGCACTTTACATTACTTTTTTCTTTGCAATCAGTTCCTGTTCCAAAAACCCTTCCTACACCCCCATTCCTTCTCCAACCCCTTACAGCATTGTCATCCCGAGGAATTTTCCTACGGCCCTGAACATCCCTGCCGATAACCCCATGACCGTTCAGGGGGTTGAACTTGGAAGATATCTGTTTTATGACGGGAGGCTATCGGGGCGTACTGCCCCCGATTCCCTGATGAGTTGCTCCACCTGCCACCTGCAGGCCCATTCATTTGAATGTGGCATCAACCACCCGAAATTCATTGGCGGGCATCCTTTTGGCCTCACCTGCGTGCTCACACCCCACTCAATGCTCCCGATGATCAACCTGGCCTGGACGAGTTACGGTTTTTTATGGAATGGATCGGTGTCTGCTGAAAATCCTTCACCTTTAAAAAGGAACCTGGAGGATGTTACCTGGATGGCCATTGTTGCACCGCATGAAATAAACGGTGACACCGCAAGGGTGGCCGCACTTTTTCAATCTATTGACGGTTACCCTGAACTATTTAAAAATGCCTTTGGATCCGATCATGTTACCGTGAAAAACATGGGAAGGGCCATTGCCCAATTTGTGCGGACCCTCATCTCTGCCAATTCCAAATTTGACCGGTTCATGCGAGGGGATGCACAACTTACGGGAGCAGAGAGGAATGGCTATGTATTATTCATGACAGAGCAGGGGGGCGATTGTTTTCACTGCCACGGAAGTGAGGGAAATCCGCTTTTTACCACCGGCATGTATTATAATAATGGCAAAGATTCTGTTTTCAGTGATCCTGCCGACCGGTTTTCCGTTACAGGCAATGCCGCTGATGCCGGAGCTTACAAAGCACCCACACTGCGGAACCTTGCTTATACCGCTCCTTATATGCATGACGGGCGCTTTAAAACACTGGATGAAGTACTTGGATTCTACAACTCCGGCCTTGTGTGGTCGCCTGTTGTGAGTCCGCTGATGCATCACATCGGCACACATGGCATCCGGCTTGCACCTGCCCAACTGGCCGATCTGAAGGCATTCCTGCTTACACTTACCGACAGTTCGTTCGTTGCGAATCCTGCCTTTTCAAGACCGCTTACTTTCCCTGACGAAAATTAATGGTACTTTTGATTCCATGATCCAGTTCCCAAATTGCAAAATAAATCTTGGATTGAACATCGTGGCAAAGCGCAATGACGGCTTTCACGATCTTGAAACGGTTTTTTACCCGGTGCCCTGGCACGATGCACTGGAGATCATTCCCGCTTCAAAAGGGGCTTTCCGTTTTCAAAGTTCCGGTCTGAAGATTGAGGGGGAGGAGGCAGGGAACCTGTGTGTAAGGGCATACCGGCTGTTGCAGTCGGAGTATAAATTACCGGCTGTTGAGATGCATCTCCACAAGGTCATCCCGATGGGAAGCGGTTTGGGAGGTGGTTCCTCTGATGCTGCCTTTACCATGAAAATGCTGAATGACCTTTTTTCCCTTGGCATGGACCCGGTAAAGTTGAAAAAGTATGCTTCCATGCTGGGCAGCGATTGTGCCTTTTTTCTTGAGAATAAGCCGGTATATGCAACTGGAACCGGCGATCAGTTTGAAAATACGCATGTTGACCTGGCAGGGTGGTACCTTGCAGTGGTAGTTCCGGGAATCCATGTCAGCACGCGGGAGGCTTACGGAATGGTGGTGCCATGCAGTCCGTCCAACCAACTGCAGGAGGTTGTCAGGATGCCTGTGGATTCGTGGAAAGATTTGCTGGTGAACGATTTTGAAAACCCTGTCATTGCTAAATTTCCACAGATCGGAGAAATCAAGTCATTGCTTTACAAGGCCGGTGCCGGGTATGCATCCATGAGCGGCAGCGGCTCGGCGGTTTTCGGGTTGTTTGAGGCGCCTCCGGATAATGCTGCTATGGGCGGCCACATGCATTGGCTTTCCAGGCTCTGACGGTCCTGACTTGATTGTGTGCCCCCAATACTGTTCACTGTTCACTGTTCACTCAACTCTCTGCGTTGTTCACTGGTCGTTAAGGTCGTTGAGGAGGTTAATGGGCTTAGTGTTCAGTGAATAACGCAGAGATCTCAGTGAACAGTGAAGAGTGAATGGTGATGAATAAAAAACAGTTAACACAGGCTATTTGGGAGCAATCCGGTACAGGAAAAACGCAATGAGCCCGAAAATCATATTCGGTACCCAAACTGCGAGTAACGGGGGCAAGTCGCCAAAAGTAGCGAACACAGTGAAGATCTGCATGAAAAGGATATACATGAAAGTAAGCGCCAGGCCAAGTCCCAGGTGAAAACCAATGCCCCCGCGCACCTTTCTGCTGGATACCGATACACCGATCAGTGTCAGGATAATCGTTGCGAAAGGGAAGGCGATGCGTTCGTATTTTTTAACCTTGTATTTGATCAGGTCAGAATCGCCCCGGAGTTCCTTTAGCTTGATATGCTCCTGGAGCTTGAAATAGTTCATGGTTTTTACTTCCTCAATATCTTCGGTGAAATCTGCCGGCCTGAATGACAGCACTGTGTCAAGTTTAGCCCCTTTCCTGATTGACTCTTTCATGCCGTCAAGCAACCTCGTGTAATAATTGAAGATTTCCCAGTGCTGGCGGACACTGTCCCACTGAATGCGCTCAGCCTTCAGTTTGTATACCAGTTTCTTGTTTTCAAATTTCTCCAGGGCGAATTTCCATCCTGACCGGGTGTGGATGTTGTAATTTTCAAGGTATATAAAAGTTCCGGGGCTGATCTGACGGTGAACGTTCTGATCGTTGAATTCCCGGGGGTCGTTGATGTATTTCTTTTCAAAGGCGAACATGCTCCGGTTGGTATACGGAATGATGAAATTGGCCAGCAGGAAAGAAAGCAACCCAAGTACAAAGGCCGAAATAAAGTAGGGGAATAACATCCTTTTGAAACTGATGCCGCTGCTGAGAATCGCAACGATCTCAGAATCAGACGCCATTCGTGAGGTGAAAAAGATGACCGCAATAAAAGTGAGCAGGTAACTGAACAGGTTGATGAAATAGGGTACAAAGTTCAGATAGTAGTTGAAGATAATCTCATTCAGCGGGGCATCATGGCGCAGGAAATCGTCAATTTTTTCTGAAATGTCAAATACAATAACGATGAAAATCAGCAACACCAGGGTGAAAAAGAATGTTCCCAGGAATTTCTTGATGATATATTTGTCGATCGTTCGCATTGGAAGGTAAGTGGTTGTTGTTTAGGGTTTTAGAGGGAGGAAAAGCGGACAGGCGGACAGGCGGACAGGCGGACAAGCGGACAGGCGGACAGGTGGACTGGTGGACTGGGGTGCACTTTGCACTTTGCCATTTGTGTTTTTCCCGCTCATAACCGCTGCATCAGTTTTTTCACCATCACCTCTTTCCATGCCCCAAAAGTACCCTTGATGATCTGTTCCCTTGCTTCTTTTACAAGCCACATATAAAAACCCAGGTTGTGCATCGTGGCAATCATTGAACTGAGGATCTCTTTGGAAATAAAAAGGTGACGCAGAAATGCTTTGCTGTATTGAAGGTCGGAGTAGACTTCACCTTCAACTTCAAGGGGAGAATAGTCATCTTTCCATTTCTCATTTTTTATGTTGATGATCCCGTTCCGGGTAAAAAGCATCCCGTTGCGGCCGTTACGGGTAGGAATGACGCAGTCAAACATGTCAACCCCGAGGGCAATGCTCTCAAGGATGTTGGCCGGCGTGCCGACGCCCATCAGATAACGTGGTTTATCATCGGGTAGTATGCTGCAAACCAGTCCGGTCATGTCGTACATCATGTTTGCCGGCTCGCCTACCGAAAGTCCGCCGATCGCATTTCCCGGCGCACCCTTGTCGGCGATAAACTTTGCCGACTCTGCACGCAGGGCCGGGAAAACGCTGCCCTGAACAATGGGGAAAAGAGCCTGGCTGTATCCGTGCGGGCACTCTGTTTGTGCGAAATGTGCCAGGCAGCGGGTGAGCCAGTAATGGGTCCGGTGCAATGACTTTTTGGCATAGGCCTCATCACAGGGATATGGCGTGCATTCGTCGAAAGCCATCATGATATCGGCTCCCAGGTGACGCTGAACATCTACGGCCTTTTCAGGGGTGAAGATGTGCTTTGACCCGTCAATATGTGACTGAAAGATCACACCGTCATCGGTGAATTTACGGATGTCGCCCAGCGAATATATCTGGTATCCGCCACTGTCGGTAAGGATGGGCCGGTCCCAGCCGTTGAATTTGTGAAGACCGCCCGCACCTGATACTATGTCAACGCCGGGCCGCAGATAAAGGTGATAGGTGTTTGAAAGCATGATCTGCGCTTTGACTACATCCCTGAGGTCCTTGATATGTAGTGCTTTAACCGTGCCGGCAGTGCCAACAGGCATGAAGAAAGGGGAGGTGATGGTTCCGTGCTCTGTGGTCAGTAACCCGGCACGCGCTGATGTAGCAGCATCACGATGTGAAATGTCAAATTGCAAAATAGCGGAGGTTGAAAAAAGTTGCGGCAAAGGTAAGTGTTCTTTTTTTTAACTGTACACTCAATTTATTGACAACATGGGATTTTGTAAATCAGAATTGATAACTTTGTGCCGGATAGTGATTTTATTGTTAATGATTGATATTCTGATAAATAGAGAATTAATTCCACTGATTTTGTTCAGCTTGTTTGCCTTCGTCTTCGTAGCGCAAATGGCTTTCTACTGGGTAATTTTCTGGAGGCTTGGACGTTACAGGCACCCGGAATCCACTGGTAGTCAACGGGGTGTTACTGTTGTAATTTGTGCCCACAACGAATATCACCACCTTTGTGAGACCCTGCCTGCAATCCTTGAACAGGACTACCCGGAGTATGAAGTGCTCGTGGTGAACCACTCTTCCGATGATGATACTTCATACCTCCTCACCAGCCTGGAAGAGAAGTATCCCCATCTCACCACCATCAACATCATGGAGGACCTGAATTTTTTCTCCGGGAAAAAGTTCCCACTTTCCATCGGAATCAAATCAGCAAAATATGACCTGGTATTGCTCACGGATGCTGACTGCAAGCCAGTATCCAAAGACTGGATCCATCACATGCAGTCTGCATTCAGGCCTAAAACCGAAGTCGTGCTTGGTTTCGGTCCGTATTTCAGGAGCGAAGGCCTGCTTAATAAAATGATCAGGTTTGACACAACCCATATTGCCATTCAGTATCTTTCTTATGCCCTTGCCGGGATTCCCTACATGGGGGTGGGCAGAAACCTGTCTTACATGAAACAGGTTTTCTATAAAAACCAGGGTTTCATATCTCATTACCGTATCCGCTCCGGTGATGACGACCTGTTCATTAACCGTGCGGCAAACCGCACAAACACCACCATTATGGTGCATCCCGACAGCTATACAATGTCGGACCCGAAGCAGACCCTTGGTGAGTGGATAACCCAGAAGAAAAGACACCTTTCCACAAGCCACCTTTATAAATTCAAACATAAGTTGTTGCTGGGGCTTTATTCATTCAGCCTTGTGGCATTCTATGCATTGTTCATCCTTCTCCTGGCCCTGAACTGGTCCGTTATTCCTGTTGTCGGGCTGTTTGTCCTGAGGCTGATCTCACAGTACATCGTTTTTACCAGGTGCATGAAGCAGTTGAATGAGAAGGACCTGGTCCCTTTTTTACCCTTTTACGAAGTGATGTTGCTGCTGTTCAACGCAGGCATTCTGATCTCAAATGTTTTTCATAAACCAGCACGATGGAAGTAGCGGTACATCTGACAGAAAAAGCGCAGCTTGACTATGCCCTTGTACAGCGGGCCAGGGATCATGGCGACCAGCATGCCTATGCCGAACTGCTTAACAAGTACCGTGATACACTGTATTATATGATGCTGAAGATGACCAGCAACCCCACGGATGCTGAGGATCTTACCATTGAGGCATTTGGCAAGGCTTTCAAGAAAATCGCACAGTACACCCCTGATTATGCGTTCAGTACCTGGTTGTTCAAAATAGCAGCGAACAACTGCATTGATTTTTTACGAAAAAACAAACGCATCCTTTTTGCCGATAACTTTTTTGATGATGAGGGTGAGACTTTCGATGGCCCTGCGAATATCCCGTTCACCGGACTTGATCCTGAAGAGAAAATCATTGAAAAGCAGAAGATCCAGCTTATGCATGAAGTGGTGGAAAAACTCAAGCCGCATTACCGTACCATGATTGAACTGAGGTATTTCAAAGAGTGGTCGTATGAGGAAATTGCTGTTGAGCTCAAGCTTCCCATTGGTACGGTCAAAGCCCAGCTTTTCAGGGCAAGGGAGTTTTTGTTCCAGATATTGAAGTCGGTGGAGGAGAGGATTTAGGTGACGGGTGACAGGTGACGGGTGACAGGTGACGGGTGACGGGTGACGGGTGATAGGATTTTTACTAATTTTATTTTATATTCAATTGTTTTTCATGGAGACAAACGATTTTAAATCTGCCATTCTGCAGGGTATTCCGGATGAATTACCCGCTATGCAGCCATATGATCTGAAGGCAAACCATGCCCCGGTCCGCAAGGATATTCTTTCACCGGAGGAAAAAAAACTTGCCCTGCGAAATGCACTCAGGTATTTTGATCCGAAGCACCATGCGGTGCTCGCCCCTGAATTTGCTGCAGAACTCAAAGCGTTTGGGCGTATTTACATGTACCGGTTCAGGCCGGTTTACTCCATGCACGCCAGGAATATCCATGAATATCCCTGTCGGTCAACCCAGGCGGCAGCCATCATGCTCATGATCCAGAACAACCTCGACCCGGCAGTGGCCCAGCACCCGCATGAGCTTATAACCTACGGAGGCAACGGGGCGGTATTTCAAAACTGGGCCCAGTACCTGCTAACCATGAAATACCTTGCCGACATGACAGATGATCAGACGCTGGTAATGTATTCAGGGCACCCGATGGGGCTTTTTCCTTCACATAAAGATGCCCCACGTGTTGTTGTTACCAATGGCATGATGGTACCAAACTATTCAAGGCCGGATGACTGGGAGCGTTTTAACGCGCTGGGTGTGACGCAATATGGACAGATGACGGCTGGCTCTTACATGTACATCGGACCGCAGGGCATTGTTCATGGGACCACCATTACCATTTTAAACGCCGCCCGTAAGGTAACGGCCGACAGCATTGGCGGAACCGTATTTGTCACCTCAGGATTAGGCGGCATGTCGGGCGCTCAGGCCAAGGCGGCTGTCATTGCAGGTGCTATTGCCGTAGTGGCTGAAATTAACCCGATGGTCGTAAAGAAACGCCATGAGCAGGGCTGGGTTGACGAGGTTTTTACAGAACTAAACGAACTCCTGCGCCGCATGATGCAGGCAGTATGCAACAGGGAGCCTGTTTCACTGGCATACCAGGGCAACGTTGTTGACTTGTGGGAGTTTTTCGCAGACCATAACCTGCAGATTGAACTTGGCTCTGATCAGACATCCCTGCACAATCCATGGTCGGGAGGCTATTACCCCGCCGGGCTCACTTTTGAAGAATCCAACGAACTGATGGTGAAAGATCCTGATGCGTTTAAATCCAGGGTTCAGGAATCGCTCAGGCGGCAGGTGGCTGCCATCAATAAGATGGCTGAAAACGGGATGTATTTCTGGGATTACGGCAATGCGTTCCTGCTGGAGGCCTCACGGGCCGGTGCTGATGTTATGAAGCAGGACGGCAGCTTCATTTACCCGTCATATGTTCAGGATATCATGGGGCCGCTCTTCTTTGACTACGGTTTTGGGCCGTTCAGATGGGTATGTACCTCCGGAAACCCTGTTGACCTTGAAATTTCGGATAAAATTGCCGGAGATGTTCTTGAAGCGATTGCCGCAACTTCTCCGAAAGAAACGGAGATGCAGATGCGCGACAATATTCACTGGATTCGCGAAGCAGGAAAAAACAAACTGGTAGTGGGTTCCCAGGCCAGGATTCTTTATGCCGACTGCGAGGGGCGTACGAAAATTGCCGCCGCCTTCAATGAAGCCATCCGGGATGGAAGGATATCTGCACCCATCGTGCTCGGACGCGACCATCACGATGTGTCAGGCACTGATTCTCCTTACAGGGAAACCTCAAATATTTATGATGGGTCGGGATTTACCGCCGACATGGCCATTCAGAACGTGATTGGTGACAGTTTTCGCGGTGCAACCTGGGTCTCCATTCACAATGGCGGTGGTGTTGGCTGGGGTGAGGTGATCAACGGAGGGTTTGGCATGATGCTCGACGGAACCGCAGATGCAGACCGGCGGTTGCGCTCCATGCTTCACTGGGATGTAAACAACGGCATTGCCCGCCGCGCCTGGGCACGCAACGATGAAGCGGTTTTTGCGATCAAAAGAGCGATGGAAGCAGAACCGAGGTTATGCGTGACGCTTGCTAATAAGGTGGACGAAGGGATTATAGGGGAATTGTTTGCTTAGACGAAGGGGATTTACGATTGGATGAATGAGGGATTGCAGATTGAATTTCAGGATTGACGATGTACGATTAGTCGCGCTATCAATCGTAAGTCGAAAATCTCACAATTCAATCTGCAATCCCTCAATCTTCCAATCGTAAATAATTAAAATCCTTTCGTTGTTAACACTTGGGTTTGAACATTCGTCGAGTCAACCGGATTCGCCACCTCCTGCCTGATAATGCCATACCGGTTATTCAGCCATACATACGCTGTTCTTTTGATCCTCAGGGCGCCCGAATAAACTGGTTCAGTATACCTGTATCGCATGCAGTTAAAGGTTCCGGCAGGGGTGACCATGGTGAGGTTGGTGTCAAGCAATGTCATTGTAACGGTGTCATTGTTGATATAGGAGCTGTATATAACCCCCTGTTTTGCGTTGATTTTAAAGGTAAGTGGCTTATTGCTGATGGTTGAATCGACCTGGGTTGAAAAAACTGCAGGTGTCACATTCCATTTGAACGACAGGTTCGGTGAAGGCCACCCGCAAGTTTGCGAAGTGGTGCCGGTAGACAGGTAATTCGGGCTTGCCAGCACAACATTTTTTGAAAACTGGCATGTGTCGCCGTTCTTTAATGTTACCTTATAATTCCAGGAGTTTCCGGTTTTGGCAAAATTATAATACTGAACCGAATCAGCCGGTACTGTTGCTGCCTGCACCGTACCTGCCCAGTTCACGAATTCGTTGCCCACCTCACCGCACTCATTCCCGGTGATGTTGATGTTTATTTCGCCATCCGCAGTAAACACGCAATAACCCTGTAAGTTCCAGTTCTGGCAGAATGGATTGTCGGGGTCGTTGTTTTCCACATTGAAGTATAATGTACCGTCAACAAACTGAAATTCATGGAATACGGTTGTTCCGTTCATGAACAGGATGCCTGACAGCATTCCGCCGGTTGCATCAGGGTATATCACCACCGTTCCGTACCTTTTCAGGAGTTTATTGTTTTTGAATGTGGAAATGCCCCCCTTCCAGGTACCGACAAAATCCTGCTGACTTTTGGTGGTCGGATCAAATGATTTCTTCTTACATCCTGCAAAAGGAATAATGAACAGGATGCTGATAAATATATAGAGATAGGTTTTCATGCAATTTATAACGTTGATTATTCAAAGTACGTATATTCATATTTAAGAAAATAATGGCGGCTGACAGCCCTGCCCATGCCGTCAATGAACACGTCAATCTCGTCAGGCAGGTCATTTTCAAGGTAGCTCCTGTTGATGGTCATGTAGACATCACCTTCTTCGTTCACCTCCTCTTCGGTAACAACCAACCCTTTTTCATTGGTGGTGATTTTTGTTTCGGAAGGTTTTATCAGGTTTTCAGGTTCAGGGATCTCATCCCCGTTCTCATCTGTAACTACATGCCCGACCAGTTCGCCGTTTTCCCATTCAAAAGTTTCAACCTGTTCAATCTCGTCTTCATCGGTGGTGGTTGTACATGATTTTAACTGTCCTTTTTCATCATACGCGTAGCTGATCGTATCAAGGGACCCGTCCTGGTAATGCTTGAACGCCCGTAAAAGCTGTCCTTCTTCATCGTGCTCAAAGGTTTTCTCCTCGGCAACCTCATCTTCCGACAAATAATAAACCTCGCGAGTCCTGTTCCCTTTGGCGTCGTAGCTGTATTCAAACATCTCTTCAAACTCGCCCAGACGGTTGTACCTCACATCCCTAAGAGCGTTGCCTTCAGGGTCAAATTCCGTGTAATGATTGGGATGGCCATGCTCATCAACCTCTTCTTCATTATCGGGTGTGATGATATAATCAAATTGTGTAACGGTGATGCTCTTTGTCTTTTTCTCCATTAATTTCAATGTTGTGGTTGACCCTGACCCGTTAATGCCATAAATTTACATCAAATTTTCCGGCCGGGTGAAAGGGGGGATAAAAGTATGAATTATTAACCAATGCAGATGAAAACACCGAGCTTTTTATTTCTGACAGTCACAATTATAATGATGAGCGCCTGCAAACAAGAGTTACCGATCAAGTATCCCACGACGAAGAAGGCAGATACAGTTGATGATTATTTCGGAACAAAAGTTCCGGATCCTTACCGATGGCTGGAAAACGATACATCAGTGGAAACCGGCGACTGGGTGAGGGCTCAGAACGAACTGACCAATGACTACCTGGCGGCCATTCCATTTCGTGAGAAAATCCGGGAACGTCTTACCAGGATGTGGAATTACCCCAGGTTTGGTGTCCCGTTCAAAGAGGGGCCTTATTATTTTTTCTTTAAAAACGACGGTTTGCAGAACCAGTCGGTGCTGTACTGTTCAAAAGGATTGACAGGTGAGCCAAAGGTGCTGCTGGACCCGAATAAACTGTCGCGCGATGGAACGATCGCGCTTTCTGAGACCTCTGTTTCCCGTGATGGGAAATATCTGGCCTACAGCCTCGCACGCAGTGGATCCGACTGGAATGAGATTGGTGTAATGGAGATTGAATCAGGCAGGGTTATGCCAGATACTTTAAAATGGGTTAAATTTTCCGGAATTTCATGGGAAAAGAATGGTTTTTATTACAGCAGGTATGATGCGCCGTTAAAAGGGATGGAACTTTCAACAAAGAATGAATTTCAAAAAGTATATTTCCATGTTGCCGGCACGAAACAGATGGATGACCTGCTGGTTTACCAGAACCTGAAATTTCCGATGAGGAATTACGGCTTATCTGTCACTGAAGATGAACGCTTTTTAATCCTCTATGAATCGGAATCAACCAGCGGAACTTCAATCTGGTACCGGGATCAGACGAAGCCTGGTATGGGGTTCAGGCAACTGGCTGCCGGGTTTGAATTTGAGTATGGTGTTGTCGACAATATCGGTGACAAGCTGCTTGTGCTGACGAACAACAGGGCCCCCAGAAAGAAACTGATCCTGATGGATCCGTCAAGGCCGGAACCCGAAAACTGGCAAACCGTCATTCCCGAATGTGATGATGTGCTGGGGCCGGTTACCCTCGCCGGGAATGTCCTGGTTGCCGAATATATGCATAATGCATCTTCAAAGGCTTTTCTTTACAGCCTTGAAGGAAAGTTGCTCCATGAGATGAGCCTGCCCGGAATAGGCACTCTTTCGGGTTTCAGCGAAAAAAAAACGGAGAATACCGCATTTTATGGATATACCTCGTTCACGTTCCCGCTGACGATTTTCAAATTTGATGTTTCGTTAAACAAGTCGGAAGTTTATAATCAGCCGGAGCTTGATTTTAAGCCGGAACAGTATGAGGTGAAACAGGTTTTTTATACCGGCAGGGATCAAACCCGGGTGCCCATGTTCATCGTTCATAAAAAGGGAATAACGCTTGATGGGAAGAACCCTGCTTTGCTCTACGGTTATGGCGGGTTCAATGTGAGCCTGACCCCGAATTTCAGCCTGAGCAGGCTGCTGTTCCTTGAAAACGGTGGTGTATACGTCATTGCCAATTTGCGCGGTGGCGGGGAGTTTGGTGAGGACTGGCACAAGGCCGGCACAAAGGAAAGAAAACAGAATGTTTTCGACGACTTTATCGCTGCAGCGCAATACCTTATCTCGGAAAAGTACACTTCTCCCGACATGCTGGCGATCATGGGCGGGTCGAACGGGGGATTGCTCGTGGGGGCTTGCATGACCCAGCATCCTGAACTTTTCAGGGTGGCCATTCCGCAGGTGGGTGTGATGGATATGCTCCGATACCACAAGTTTACCATCGGCTGGGCCTGGGCAACAGACTATGGAACAAGCGAAACGCGAGAGGATTTTGATTACCTTTTCAAATATTCGCCGTTGCACAACCTGAAAGAGGGGGTGCAATATCCGGCAACACTTGCATTTACCGGCGATCACGATGACCGGGTGGTTCCAGCGCATACATTCAAATTTATGGCCACACTGCAGGCTAAGCAAAAAGGCAACAACCCCGTGCTGGTGCGTATTGAAACAAAAGCCGGGCACGGCGCCGGTAAACCTACGTCAAAGCTGATTGATGAAACGACGGACCTCTGGTCGTTTGTGTTTTATAACCTTGGAATGAAATTCAAGGAATAGAACCACTAAGGCACGGAGGGCACTACGAAACACTAAGGATATTTCTGGTCTGTGTAAGTCACTGGAGAATATCTTAGTGTTTCTTAGTGCCCTCCGGGCCTACTATATAACTTGTTTTTAACTTGCTGATTATGTTTAGTTTGCAAATAGTCATTACGCAGCCTTTTTTAATTGTTCCAGCAATTTTTCAAGGTGCTTGATCTTCTTTTCACGATACTTTTGATCAGCATTCGCAAGC
>CAJBYO010000091.1 GCA_903959905.1 uncultured Bacteroidales bacterium | reverse complement strand
GGCAATGGATTAACGGTAACGGCATACGTGTCTGACGCCGTAGCACCGCTGCAGCTTGCATAGCTGGTGGTCACGGTCATGGTCAGCGTGACGGTGTTTCCAGCGTCACTGGTGGCTGCTGCGTAAGTTGGTGTAAGGGTGGTGGCATCGCTGAGCGAGCCATTCCCGTTGTGTGTCCAGAGTATGGTTCCTTCTGAAGCTGTTGCTTCGCCTGCACCAACTGTTGCGGATGCATTTGAACAGATCGTCTGACTGCCGGAAACTGTGGCAGTGGGCAAAGACTGAATGGTCACATTGTAAGCACTTGTAGTAGCATTGCAGCCGGTGGCATCAACAGTTTCCTTAACAGTGAGTGTGCCTGTTCCGGCCGCGCCCCATGTAACAGAAACCGTGTTAGATGTTGAACCTGCGGTAATGGTACCGCCCGTAATGCTCCACAGGTAACTGTTGCCGCCAGTATAGGTTGTTGTGTAACTGTTGCCTGTTGATAAGGAACAAACTGCAGTAGCTCCTGAAATGGAAGGAACCGGCATTGGATTAACCGTAATAGTTGTCGTGGAGGAATTCGCTGTTCCGCATGCTCCGCTGGTCACTGCACAATAATACCCTTCGGAAGCAATGAGGTTCCCCGGGGTATATGTCGTGTTGGTAGCACCGGCAATAATACCCGATGTATTATACCACTGGTAAGTATATGAGCCTGTTCCGCCGCCACCGGTAACCGTAATTGTACCCGGAGCTGCGCCTTCGCATATAGGTGTCGTTCCGCCCGAGAGAGTTGAAGTTACGGGAGGATATACTGTTACTGAACCATTGTGAAAGTATGTTGCATAGGGTGTATCAACAAGGGCTGTATAGCCGGGATAGTCGGTATATTCACAGGAGGCACCGTTGTCAAACCAGGTAAGGGCGGATGTTCCGCCGGCTGAATTGCATAAGAAATTCAATGTGAAAAGAACGGTATTGTCAGCATAGGTTGTTGGTGCTGCAGCTGTTCCGCCGGCAATAACTTTACCAGCGATCGCGCCCGAAATAGTCAGTCCGGGAAAACCTGAATTATTGGTGTATGACTGATAGGTGAGCACCGATGTATTGTAGTTCATGGTTAATGACAGTGACCCGATGTTGATGAAATCGGCCACGGTGACAGGAACCTGGATCACAGTGCCAGGACATGCATTAAAGGTGGGAAGTGTGGAGATCGGGGCAGGAAGTGAGAGGAAGGTCACTGCACCGGGATTATAATAGGTGGCAAACGGAGTGTCGGTCATATTTACGGCACTGCCATTGTACCAACCACAGGAAGTACCGTTGTCAATAAAGTCAAGGGCTGAAGTTCCGCTCATGCGCTTATTAAAATTAATATTTACAACAACCGGTGTACCAGGAATTGTCGTTCCCGGTGAGGTGAACCAGCTCAACCTTATTTGCCCCGTAGTCAGGAGATTAACTGTCAGGAAACCCGGATCAGGTAGCAGGGACCCCAGCGTCACAGAAGAAACAGAAACAATGTTCGGATCGTAGGAAACCCGGAGGCTCCAACTTCCAACATCTGTAAAATTAGTGGCTGTTATCGGTACTGTTGCTGTAGTACCATAACTGGAAACAGTGCCGATCGTAGCAATCGGAGCAGTCTGTGCGTATCCGCTGACCACAGCAAGAACAAAAAGAATCCAGATAGCAATTGTAATTTTTCTCATGACATTGTGTTTTTTAGGTTTGTCTTTTTCCCAGGTTCATGACTCTTTGAAGGTATTATGGGGTGGTCATGAATTTAACTGGCCGATTATCGCAATATAAGCTTTTTTGTTGATTTATAGGTATTTAATCCCGTTTGCAGGGATAATGTGATAATATATAGACCGGCTCTTGTACGAACAGGGTATTTAAATGTGTGTATTCCCCCTGTTTGAGTGCCGTGATAAATGATATCCTCTTTTTTTCCGAAGATATTCCACAGTTCAATTAAAACTGTTCCCTGGTCAGGTAAAAAACAGGTCAGGGTTGTTTCAGTAACTGCAGGATTCGGATGAATGTTCATGGCTATACTGTTATTGCCTGTTGCATTCTGCTCCATGATTTCAATACCCGTCAGGTTGCTTACAGACAGGCTCGCATCCCCGTCGGAAATGGCCTGGGGGAGGCAGAACCCTGTCACGATGCAACGGTAACGGTAACCGTTCATGGAAAGAGGTGGATTGGTGATTGTCATTTCAGTGCTGAACACACCGCTGTGAATACTGTCGTTGACCAGGTTGGTCCACGATGTGCTGAACTCCTGCCACTGATAGGTCAGGAATGACCCGGATGCTTCAACAGTAAACGAAGCAGATCCTTCCCCGGCGTTAACTGTTGCGGGAGAAACCGGTTGAACTGTAATGGATGGAGGGGAGCTTACATACACCTGAAACACCGGCGATGCAGGGCCTGTTCCACACTGGTTGCCTCCTGATACAGTCATATCCCCGTTGCCTGGGGCGCTTCCGAATGCAACCGTGATGTTGTTTGTTGAGGCGCCGCTGGTAATAACTGCCCCCGGAGGAAGGGACCATGCATAGGTATCTGCATCCGGGATGGGGGCGACAGAGAAGTTCACACCGGTCTCACCGGCACAAACATTACCGCCCGAAGGGCCATTGATCGCTCCGGCAACAGCCGGCAACGGGTTCTGAATTACAGACCCGTTTAAATAATAGACACTCTGCGGGGCGTCATTTAAAAGAAAAAAGGAAGGGGGCGATCCAAAATACTGGCATGACACCCCATCGTCAAACCACACTAAGGTCGCCGCACCTTCCAAATAATTGAAATTCATTGTTAAAAGAGTAGCACTGTCTGCTATTGAAAACCCGGATCCCCCGGAGGGAATAATTCCGGATATAATAAGTTTTCCCGGCAGTGTTGCGTCAACAGTGAGGCCCGGGAACCCCGACGTATTTGTAAAATTCTGATAGCTGAGTGCTGCAGGATTATAGTCCAGCCTCAGAGCCGTTTTTCCTATGCTGGTAAACCCGGTTACAGTTACCGGTACGCTGACTGCTGTTCCCTGGCATGCATGGATGGTGGGAAGGATTGCATGCGGGGCATCAGGGGAATAAAAAGAGAGGGAACCGTTAATGTAATAATTACCTGTTGGCGTATCAGCCAGTGTGGTGGAATTACCGTCGTACCAGGCACATGAATAACCGTCATCAAACCAGGTTAAGGCCGACGTACCAAAGGCCATCCTTGTAAAATCAATGTTCAGGATAACAGGATTGCCTGCAAGCGTTATTCCAGGATATGTAAACCATGAAAGGAAGATCACTCCGGGGTTGTTCAGGTTAACCGACAGGGATCCGCCGATCAGCGGACTGGCCGTGACGGCGGCCGGATGAACAACAGCCTGGTCATATAAAATCTTGATGCTGAATGATCCGATGTTGTTGATGTTGGAGGCAGAAACCGACACAGTGGCGGTGGTGCCATAACTGCTCACCACGCCAACCGTGGAAACAGGGGCATTCTGAGCCATCAGGGAAGCACAACTCACCACTCCCCAGGAAACCAGGGTTAACATGATAAGGTATATGTGCTTTCCAATTTGCATTTTCTATTTTTTAATGTTCTGATAACTTGCTCCCTACAGTCCCTCCCTTTTTGGGGAGGGATTTAGGGAGGGGTCAGGGGGTTGCCGGAAGCAATACCAGGTTCCCGGTTACAGTCATAATACTTGTTGTTCCTTCAATTTTTAGTGATTTGCACTGTGCTCCGACGGTGAGGTCCCCGTTATACACCGGCCAGTTGACCGACGATTCAGGGATGACAACATCAACGGTGCTTCCGGGCACAGTATAGTTGTGCCAATTTGAAATCGCGTTCCAGTCGGATGAAGTAAGACCTGTCCAGAGGCCCGGGGTTCCGCTGTGGATATAATTTGCTTTCGTGTTGGTAATGGTACAGGTATTCTGTGTTACTGCAAGCGCAACCTGGTAAGGCCCGTTTGAGGTAAACTGAACCTGCGGGTTTTGCGAGCCGGAAGTGGTTCCGTTCACATAGGCATAGGTTCCCGGGGTAATGCTCCAGTTCCATCCTGTTGAACTCCCGGTTGTCAGGTCGCTCAGCATCACAGTCTGGTTGATGGACGGATAAAGATTGTCGGCAGCAAAATCAACCCCGAACGCAGGGCCAACCTGGCCATTGATATAATAAGTTGAGTAAGGAATGTCATTCAATGCGTTATAATCAGGAAAATCCCCGTATTCACATGAACCGCCATTGTCAAACCAGGTAAGGGCGGTAGTCCCTCCCAAGTAGTTGAACGTAATGGTAAAAAGTGTTGTATTATCCGGAAAGTTTACGGCACTTGAAGAACTGTAACCGCCAATGATCACCTTTCCTGCGATTCCGTGTCCGAACGACATACCGGGGAAGCCGGAAGTGTTGGATGCTGAAACGTAGGTGAGAACAGCCGGGTTGTAAGTAATGGTGAGCGATATGGAACCGATATTGGAAAAACCGGTAACGGAGACCGGAATGGCAATGACTGAGCCGGGGCATGCAGTTTTCACCGGTGCAGTGGTAACGGGAGAATTCTGGGCGATCAACCCATACGTTGAAAAGAAAATGTAAAAAGTAAGAAACAGTAAATTTTTTAACACTTTTATGATTTTATCGGGTATGTTAAAAAGTAAAAGGAAAGGAGGAGAAAAGTCTCCTCCTTTCCTGGGTTATTGAATTAGTGATTGCGAATAACCTTGATGGTACGGGTCATCGTCTGGTCGCCTGTGTTTAACTTCAGGGTGGCCGTGTACATGCCGTTTTCAAGACTTATTGCATCCAGTTTCAGCTTATGATCGCCGGCCGTCTGCTTTTCGCCATTGACAAGAGTCTTCACAACGCTGCCAAGCATGTTGCGGATCTCAATGGTTACTTCACCTGCAGAAGGAAGCGTGTAGGAGAACGTAGTCGTTGCACCGAATGGATTCGGATAGTTTACAAGGCTGAGGTTTCCGCCGTTTACAATCGGGGTAACACCCAGTGTTGAGCTTCCGAGAACATCCATGTTCAAACCTGCATTGCCGATCGTAAGGAACGAACCGTCAGCAAGTTCATTGAGCGGATTTGCTGCAAGGCTGAAACGAACTGTTTCATTTTCTGTGAGGGTACCGAGTAAACGTACTCTTACAGTAAACAGTTTCTGAGCCGCCTTCAGGTTGAGTGGTGACTGTGAATTCCAGCCGATCCTCAGTTCGTCGCCGATCACGTTGAAATCGAGAGGTGCAACTGAATTGCCGTTCATGACAACATCAAGTACCTCAAGTTTATCAGACGGGTAGTTAAAGACAAGTGACATGGCACCCAACTGCATTGCAGATTCGGTATAAACAGTCAGTTCGCCCATGCCATTTGCATCGGCCTTGATTGTTTGACCGTAATCGAGGCGCACGTTGTCGCTGGCTGATTTTGAACTGCCGGGAACAAAGCCGCGGTTAAAGTCGCCGGTTGCAAGGGCGTAGAAGCTCTGGCTAAGGTCGGTGAAAGGCACCACTGTAATCTGCGGATAGAGTTCACCAACGTTGTTGCTGTTAAGCTGCGTGATTTCATCTTTCCAGAAGGTCCAGTCAGGACGTGGAGAGTGACCTGTCCATGTTGTCCAGTCGTTTAAGAAGCATGACTGGATCAGGAAGGCGTCGTTCGGCTGAATGGTATAGTCACCTGTTACATCACCGGCAAAGAACCTGGTCTTTTGAATGGCGGTCCACAAACCGTCAAATTCTGAATTGTACCACTGGTTAGCCTGTGCGGCATCGGAATAGTTGATACTACCGTAGATGCTGCCCGATTTTGTCATTACGACATCGTATGTACCGGCAGGGACATTGTTGAATTCATAGTATCCGATCTTGTTCAACGGACCGGCAGCCACAACTGAAGATACAACAGAAGCGACGGTGGTGCTGCCCGACTTTAAGGTCACGGTAACATTGCCCATCGGCGTGCTGGCATTATTGTTATACCTGATATAACCGGAGATGACGGTGGCAGGTACGACAATGATATCAGCGGAATTGTAAGTGATGCTGTAGTTGGAAGCTGTGAAAGTTCCGCCGGTTGCTGCTGATGCAGTGACCTGGTTTGTGTACGTTCCGATCGCGGCATTTGCAGCGGCACCTGTGCCATAGGCAATGGTTACGCTACCGATTGTTTCACCATTCTGTAACCCACTGGAGGTAAATGAGGTGAAACCGGTTCCGCCGGTAAGTACAATACCGTAAGGTTTCTGCTGATTATCGGCATCAATCGCCAGTGCCCTTGCATAAATGTTTGCAGTAGCATTGCCGGTTGTGGAAGCAAGTACATAGTTGTCCTTATCCGCACCGCCTGAAATGACGATGTTGGAATAGTGAACAGTTTTGCCATTGCCAACTGATGCGGTGAGGAAGGCAGCGTCGCGTGTAAACGCAAGGTTGTCGCCTGATACACGGTCATCGTTAAATCCTAATCCCGTAGCAACAGTGCTGCCGTCATAGTCTTTGCTGTCGGCCGCGAAGTTGGATAAATTCAGTGTGCGTACAGTGATATCGGCGGTTGTCGTACCAACGCTGGTCAGGGTGTAATTGCCTGCCTGAGCGCCGGACAGTGACATTCCGGTAGAAGTTACCGTTTTGCCGTTACCCACGTTCTTGTCGCTGAACGTTGCAGTTCCGCCAACCAATGATACAAAACCAATATCGATCGTTTCAACATTGTTCAATGTACGGGTGAGGATGGTGGCATCTGCATTTCCGTCGTAAACCTTATTGTCGGCGGTAAAGTTGCCGGTAATGGGTTTGCGGTTGATCACACCGGTCGCTGGAGATGCAACGTAGGTAATGGTGTAATTGTTGGTTACATCAACATTGCCGCCATCCTTGATCGTCAGACCGGAAGCCGTCAGTACATGCGTGGTACCATAGTTCCTGTTGTCATACACCTGGATTGGTGCCGTCAACACTGCATCAGTTACAGCAAGCGGACCTACTGTCGGTGATGCTGAAGAAGTGGTATACCCATCATAGGTTTTTGTATCAGTTACCGCTGTCACGGTAACACCCATCCTG
>CAJBYO010000090.1 GCA_903959905.1 uncultured Bacteroidales bacterium | reverse complement strand
GTTATGAACAAAGAAAAAAAGAAGCAAAAAAAGAAAGATGCTGATCCGAGAATAACTCTTCGAGTTATTTCCCGTCTCATCATCAACCAACAACAACAATCTTCTTTAACTTTTCTGTCCTAACAAAGGGGAGTAGAATATGGATTTGGACAGAAGATTCAGTGGTACAATAACCAAATTATCTCTTTTATGTCTTGTCTTTTGTGGAAAGTATTCGATGCAATCGTCTTTAATATTCTTTGCTGTTATAAGAAACATATCACTATATCGTAGCCCAGTTGAACATTGAAACAAGAATCTTTCTTTCATCTTGTTCATTGTATCATTATCAAATGTATGCTTCAAAAGTATTGTTAATTCATTTTTTGACATTGGGTTTGGGTCATTGACGGATACCTCTCCCCGTTTAAACCTTTTTGACCTGAATTTATCACTTAATTTGATGTTGTATTCTTCCTGCCTTTCATAAAAGTAGTTAAGGATCGTTATTAAAATGGTATAGGTCTTATGTATGGTGCCCGAACCGTATGGTACACTTAAAAGGTATGATAAGAAACTATCAGAAAACCCTAAATTCATATCATCAAATGTGAGCTTAATATTTTTAGATTTTTCATATCCAATCAACCTGTTTTTGCAGGTGATAAATTCTTTTAGCGTACCCCTTGGTGTATTTATTGATTTACGATAGATTATGTAATCATCTATATAGTCAGTCAAGGTCTTGGTTATCTTTGGGAACAGACCATCAAGACTGATTAAATTGTCAGAGTTAAATGAATCGTCCCACGTACCTTGTTCACGATCGGTCAGTTGCTTTACATACTTAGCGAAAATACCGTATATTTTCAACTCCTTTTCCCAGCTATTTGGGTCGTTTTTGGATATGATACCACCGTTCTTATCTGGAGTCCAATGTTCAGGTTTGACCAATACACCAGTAGGTATTCGTATCGTCTTTCTGGTATCATCAGCATAGAAAGCTATTATCTCAACATAAATTTTACATTCGCCAGTTTTCTTGTTGATATTGCGACCACTTGTTAATATTATATTGCGAATGCTGATTTTGGTTTCTTGGAATTGGAATTTTGACCTGAGCATTTGTATTTGGAATATGGATTAGTAACTTTATGCTTGCAATAATGGGCAAATAGATGTAATGTATTTTCTTCGTTCTTACAAATATACTGTAAATAAAGGGATTTAATGAGATAAAAATTGTAAAACAAAAAATGTAATGTAATTATATGTAATGATTATCAATGCATTACGTATAATTCGAGTCTTCTCACCCCGACATAGAGAACGAAGGCTTTCAGGATTTCTGGAAGCCTTTTTTGTTGGTTCGTGATGGTGTCAGTGTGCTCTGAAATCTATAAATATCCACACAAACATTTCCTCCTTGGATCATTTACTTTTCTTCAGTATTGATCGCCTATCCAAAAATTTGTTCACCATAATCATCAACAACACCTCGATTACCAGAATTTTTAAATATCCCAGGCTTGCAGGCTGATAATTGCCGGTGATAAAAAAGTAAATGATTACCATGAAGGCGCATACCCCGCCAAACAGCGCGATGGCCCATTTGGCAATGACAATGCAGCGATAAAGGTTGAGTACAGCAGGTTTTGACGGACTGGTTCCGGGCCTTATCTTATACAGAAGGTAACAGTTTTCAATGATGTCAAACAGCCAGGCGGCAAACTGCAGCCAGGCAGCAATTGCGAATATGTCATTCCCCGGGTATTTTGTTTTACCGGCAACGTACATGCACAACAAAAAGATGCACCCGTAAATGGCTGGCATAAACAGAAAATCCAGGAACAGGTTGTTTTTGAGGGCCCTGAGAACTTTGTCCGGCTGGTTTTCCGGGAGTTTATAAATACCATTGATGTTGTTGGCCAGGTCCAAACCAGAGGAGGGGAATTCCAGGTCAAGGATGCTGAATTTTCGGATGGTTCCTACCCGGGTAACGAACCGCGACTCCTGCGATTTCATGATGGATGAAATGATGAGCACGGCGGCGAAAAAGATGCAGAAAAGCATCCACGTATTTTGTAAAACAAATTGTAATACCATTCTTTCTGTTTTATTGTTTTGGTTATTGTATACCGCTATCGTTTTGTCCGGGCATAGTTTATGCGATCGTTTTTATATGCTTCCCAGTCAAAATTGGTCAGGAACTCTGTCGCTGCCTGTGCTCCCTTGATAAACATTTCAAGCTTGTCTTTATCAGACATGAAAAAGTTCAGCCAGTTATATTCAGACAGGCTAACCTTCCCGACACCCCGTTCATACACCTTGTTTTTCAACATGAAATCTTTGTCGTAATAATACCTTATGGTGTTGAACATCCTTCCCAAATAACCAACTGGCGACCAACCCGCAGGATCCTGCTCTTTATTTCCAGGTTCCGTGTCGTCAAGATCAATGCCGAAAGTAGGAAGAGCCGGCGTTGTGATGTCCGGATTATAGAATATACTCAACGGAAAATTGGAGAGCATTCCTCCGTCAACGAACCGTGTGGAGGAGGGCGGCTTGTCAATTTCAAACCTTGTTTGCCATGCCAGTTGAATTTCCGGGTGATTAACGGGGATATCTTTGATGAAATAGCTTTCGAAGAACACGGGAATTGCCATCGATGCGCGCACAAAGCCGGCCGGGGATAAATCATTCACTAAGTCAGCAGGGCGGAACAGGTCACACATGAGCGGAAACTGGATTTTGTTTTCAGTTACCAGTTCAGAAGCAATGAATGTAACGTCCCCATCCATTTTTACCGGATCCGCATTACACCCCTCACGCAGTTTTATCCCGGGAACCGGTTGAGCCGCTTTTTCACGTAATTGTGTTACAGTTGAAACACCATAATCAGCCATGTTTTTTTTCAACCAGTCATAAAATGCATCACCGGGGTTGATGCCGAATCCCGAGTTTTTTAACCGTTTTAACAAACTTGAAATATAAAATCCAAAAGCTGCCAGCAGTACCACATAGAACCCGGTAAATACAAAGCTAACCACGGTTAAAACATGCAGAACAGGCAGTGCTTGTTCCAATCCAACCAGCAAAATATCGGATGCTATAAGTGCCGCAAAAAGTCCGAGAAACAAAAAGACCCGGCTTTTCAGTTTTCCTGTAAAGCCCTTATTGGTGATGAAGTTTTTTATGAGCCACCGTGCAACCGGATGCCCGTCGACAAAACTGAAGAATTTAAGATCACAGATGATCTTTAATATCTTCTCGCTTTTGGTATCTTCCTTCCGGTCAATTACCGTCATTAATGCAGTGTTGATTGCCCCTGCACTTGTACCCGCCAGACGGAGAAACCGTATCCCCGCCTGTTCAAGAATATGCGTATAGCCAACAAGCGCAACGCCAAGTACTCCGCCGCCTTTCTGCACAAGGTTAACATACTGATGTCCATTTTCATCCACGATGTCTGAAACGTTCAACGGGGTTTTCTTTTGAAACTCTTTTAGTGTTTCCAGGCATGTCGCCAGTCTTGGATCCCCTAAAAAGTCCTGAACACCCAGGCTGCGTTTGCGGGATGTATTGTTTTCTGTTAACATCATTCTGCCTTTTTATAATTACAAGGGATGAAATTTATCTCTCATTCAACTCCGATCATTAAAGCCGATTCAAATTACGGGTTTTTTCAGTTTCGTCTATTTATAACCAAACTATAACACAACAAATATAAACGAATATTTTCATTTTGCAGATTTATGTTATATTAGCCTGAATTTAAAACCCTGCCTTATGAAGACCATTAAACTGAACGACGAAGAACTGGAATACATGATCGCCAGCTACCAGGTTGAACTTTCCTATGCACAGGATGAGGTTGAGCACATCAAAGGGATGCTCCGTAAAATCAAATCAGTAAAGAAAGCTAAATCAGCAGAGGCTGCCACCCCCGTTGTTACAAAGAAAACTGTGCAGGTCAACGCAATGATATTCCCCGGGTAAACCCTGTTCTGCTGCCCATGCCATTCTCCCTCACCCGAAACCTTTCCGCCCTGTACCTGATCAAGGTGGCTAAGTGGATGAACCTGGTCATGCCGGTGGTGGTGCTGTTTTACAAATCCAACGGCATGACCATGCAGGATATTTTCATCCTGCAGGCGGTCTATTCAGTGACCCTGATGGCGTTCGAGATCCCGACTGGATATTTTGCCGACATGGCCGGCCGGCGCACGAGCATCCTGGCAGGCTCCATCCTCGGATTTGCAGGTTACCTTCTTTACAGCCTGTCATCCGGTTTCTGGGAGTTTGCGGTGGCCGAAACGGTGCTGGGGATCGGGATGAGCCTTGTTTCGGGGGCTGACTCGGCCATGCTGTTCGATTCGCTGGCCTCTGTGCGGATGTCCGGGAAATATACCCGCTTCGAAGGGAGGGTGACGTCGATCGGCAACTTTGCGGAGGCGGCAGCGGGTATCATGGGCGGACTGCTGGCGGCGATCTCGCTCCGGACGCCCTATTTTTTCCAGGCGGGTATTGCGTTCCTGGCGATCCCGGCTGCGCTGGCGCTGAAGGATCCGCCCATCCATTCGAATATAAGGAAGCCTGGGATCCGGGATATCATTTCCATCGTGGTCAATGTGCTGTATCGTGACCGTAAGTTGTTCTGGAATACGATCTTTTCAGCCGTCACGGGCGTGTCAACCCTCACCATGGCCTGGTTTGCCCAGCCGTTTTTCATAGAGGCCGGGCTGAAGGTGACTCTTTTTGGTGTGACCTGGGCGGCGCTGAACCTTTCTGTGGGGGTTGCAGCCATGTATGCCTGGCGCATCGAGGCGAGACTGGGGCCACCGCGAACGGTGATGCTGTTTACCCTGCTGTTGCTGGCAGGATATTTCGGGCTGGCACTGGGCGGCAATGCGGCCGGGTTCATCTTCCTTACCGGCTTTTACCTCGCCCGCGGACTGGCCACACCGACGCTTCGTAATTACATCAACCTGCTCACTACATCGGATGTGCGTGCCACCGTATTGTCTGTACGCAATTTTGTCATCAGGGGACTGTTTGCCGTGCTTGGCCCCTTATTCGGACTGGTCACCGACCGGAATGGCCTGCACTCGGCATTGCTGGTTGCCGGGGCGATCTTTGGACTGCTTGGAAGCATCTCCATGTATTTCTTCCTGAAATATAAGACCTATGAGCGGTAACGGGTTCCCCGTTAATTACGCTTTACAACCACTGCAGTTTCAACTTTTGTTGCCGATATAAGCCGGAGGTAATAAATTCCTGCGGGATGATCTGAAAGGGAAAACGGATGTATAGTGCCGTTATCTATGGTGAAAGTCGACACTTTGTCGCCGTGCATGCTGAAGATTTCAACCTTTGCATTTGTTTCATCACTGTTTACTTCAAGTGAGTACTTCCCGCTGGATGGGTTTGGGTATACCTTAAACTTAGCCAGTCCTGACTTTGCAGAATTGACATCCTTCCAGATGCCCGGATCAAGCACGACAGGGCCGGCAGGAGGTGCACAATACTGACCGGTTGTTGTGATATAGCCGTTCAGATACCCGCCTGAATCAATTTTTGTTCCCGGGAGGTAAAGGATGTTATGCCCGGCAATCATCGTTGCACTGCCGCCGTTTTGTACGAGAAAGGTTGTTGCTCCGCCGGCCACGGTGATCGTTTGTGTTGCGTTGTAGCATGTCGTAGTTCCGTTCGGAAGGATATCATTCTGAACATTAAGCGTAACGGGGGTCATCGGTTCATTCCATTTAGCAATATGGGAAGCCTGCACGCCACCGGCTGAAGTGAATAATCCGCCCACCATGAGATCCTGGCCGTACAGGCAGAATGAATGGGCGCCATACACGTTGGCCGGATAAAACAATCCGCCGCCCATTTCGCTCCACGATGTCCCATCCCAGCTTGCCATTCCGTTAGTGGTTATTCCCTCTGAAGTGGTAAAATATCCCCCTGCAATCAGGTGATTGTTGTAAACTGCAAGTGCAAAAACATATTGGTAAAAGACACCGCCCATTCCTCCGCCGAGGGCCGACCAGGCGGTTCCGTTCCAGGAAGCGATATTGCCGGCCGCAACACCTCCTGCATTCCCAAATAAACCCCCGGCGATTAAATTCCCGTTATACTCCGATAAAACATAAACGATGTTGTTTATGCCAGAACCTAATGCTGACCAGGTTGTGCCATTCCATTTGGCGATATGGTTTGCTGTGAGTCCGCCGGCAGTGGTGAAAAATCCGCCTGCATAGAGTTCCCCGTTGTGAACAGTTAGCCCCATCACCTGGCTGTTCATTCCACTTCCCAAGGCGTGCCATCCTGTATTGTTGCGCATGGCAATGTAGTTGGCGGGGGTACCGTCGCCATCCGTAAAATATCCCCCAACATATAAATCTGTCCCGATTACTGCGAGGGATGTTACTGTACTTCCCACACCACCCAGTTCGTCATCCCAGCCTGTTGCATCATTCCACTGAGCGATAAAATTGACTCCGATACCTCCTGCACTTGTAAATTCACCTGCGACTACGAGATTTCCATTGAATACAGCGAGTGCGTTTACCTTGCCGTTCAGGCCAGATCCCAGTGAGGTCCAGGTTGTTCCATCCCATCGGGCAATGTAGTTTGCCGGCACACCTCCTGCAGTTGTGAAGAGGCCCCCAACGATCAGATCGCCATTGTATACAGTTGTGGCATATACCCAGCCATTCATTCCACCTCCCGGCATGGCAGACCATGTCTGGGCCGAAGCTGAGCCGGCGGTCAGCACCCCCAGCATCAACATTGTTAACTGAAGTAAGCGTGTTTTTTTGATGCGGGTAAAGAAACTGGTATTGGTTGTTGATCTCATGGCTTATGGGTTAATTTTAAATCAGGGTACAAAGTTGCACCTCACTTGGTTAAAATTCCCGTAAGCGATCCTTAAAATTGACTTAAAAGATGATGTATGAGCTATTTAGTTGTTCCTGATGAGTTTTAAGCTACCTTTCATCTCATCGCTGTTCGTGATGAGTCTGATGATTGACATGTAAACTCCCGGGTTGAGGTTGCCGGTTTCTAAGTGCACCGTGTGATAACCAGCCGTTTGAAATTCACTGACGAGGGTTTTTACGACCTGCCCCAGTGGATTGTAAATTTCAAGGATGACATTTCCGTCAGATGGCAGGGTATAACCAATTGTGGTCTTAGTATTGAATGGGTTGGGATAACCCGTCACTGTCAGCATTTTGATCTTTGCCAGTTCATTGCTGCCGGCGGATGATGCTTCAACGACGTCGACTACCAGTTTTGCATCATCCATCACTTCGTAGCGCTCATCAGCAAGTTCGTTCAGCGGATCGTCTGACAGAGTAAGCCTGATTGACTTCCCTTTCGTAAATGCTGCGGTGGTTTTCATTGTGAGCGTAACCAGGTCGGCATCAGACGACAGGGCCATTGATCTGAGTGCAGTCCATCCGATGCGCAGTTCATTGCCGTTTACAGTCCAGCCAACCTGTCCATCGGCACTGTTGACATTTACATCCATGACTTCAACAAGGTCATCCGGGAAATAGAGGATCAGTGAAATCGCACCGCAATTCATGGCATTTACTGTGCGAATTGGCAAGTTGAATTCCTGGTCATTGCCCGCCAGCCTGTTCTTGCCATCATTCAGTTGCAGCGTTGCCCTGGCAGATTTTAAACCCGGTGTGAAGCTCCGGTTAAAGTCGCCTGTACATAATCCAAGGAAGTTTACCGTAGAATTACTGCCCACCGGAATTGTAACAGTCGGATAGGATTCTCCGGGGGTGCTGTTGGTGCTGATGGTCTCTCCGGTTTTCCAGAAGGTCCAGTCAGGTCGGTCGAAGGCTGTTTCGTTGACAAAATGTTGCTGAACCCGCTGTGCATCAGTGCTGTTGAGATAGAACACGGAGCCTGTCACATCTCCTGCATAAAATTTGACTTTTTGAATAGTGTAAGGGTTTGTTCCCCAATAATTTATCTGACCAGCATCGGTGGTGTTCACGCTTCCTGCCGTGGAGGAGGAAGAAGTGGCCCGAACCTCATATGCCCCGGGACAAAGGCCGGTAAATTCATAGGTGCCATTTGTGACATGAAAGCTTGAACCTACCTTGACATCGTCCTGGTAGAGTTCAACGGTAATATCATTTGTCAGCGGAGTATTTGCAAGATTGTAGTAATTAAATGACCCACTGATGCTGCGAAGTTGTTCTATAGTTATATCCGTGCCGTTGTTCTCGCCATTTTGAGGAGGATCATCGCTCACCACCCTTATCCTGTAAGCCGATCCATCTGCTGTATTTGACGGAATGGCAGCACTGATTGTACCGGAAACCTGTGAAGCAGCAGTGCCGATGGAAACGGGCGATGCAAAACTTCCTGACGCATCTGAAAGCTGGGCCGTGAAAATGTTACCCGAATTCCATCGGCTGCCTGATGCATTGTAGCTGACTGATACCGCTGAACCGGCGCAGAAAGTCGTACCGTTAAATGAGCAGGTAAAATCCTGTCCGAAGACGCCCAGGAGACCAAACGTTGTGATGCCACTGCGTGCCTGGGTATAAGGGCTGGCACCTGAAGCTGCAGACGCAGCGGTGTAATTCCAGGAACCTCCTGTGTATTGCGCCACATCGCACAGGTTACGGGTGAAGTCTGCGGTTTCATCTGCTGTATTCCATTGCACAGTAACTTGAGCATTGCTTCCGCCGGCGATACTTTCTTTCAACGACCATGTTTTAAGCACCACCCTGCTTGTAACAGGAGTGCCGGTTGGGATATCATCGGTATCGTAAGACGTACTAAGTCCATCAGCAACCCTGGCTTTAATGTCATCAGCTGTTGAGCCGGCGGTCAACTGCACTGTTACTGGCGAAAATCCTGATGCAAGCCCGATCGGGTAGGTTACATCTGTTGCGTTGTTTACCACACGTTGACTCAGGCCTCCGGCGCCGTCGGTTATGACGAATTTTGAGTTGTTGCTGCCTGAAATGGAAGCTGAAGTGCCGAGTAACAGATCATTGTCTCCCAGCGTGATCTTTCCGGAGGAGAAGGTCAGTACCCCGAGAACAGTTTGTTCGATGGCAAGTACGGCACCGTTTGGATTATTCAAAGTGATGTTGTTGAACGCAGTGGAAGCGCTGCCGCCGATTGTTTGTGCACTGCTGCCGCAGAGGGTGATGGTGCTGCCTGTTGTGGTACATGTGCCGCTGTTCATGAAATTCCCGCAGATATAGTGGGTGCGGGAGCCTGTGGTGAATGAAGTGCCGGATCCGATGAAGAGATTTCCATGGATTGTTAAATCATGCGTTGCTGTGGCAGTGGCGGTGCCTGAAAACTGAAGGCTCCCCTGGAGGGTCAACGTACTTTCGGGTAGTGTTTTGATACCAGATCCGGACAGTGTCAGGTTATAATATCCGGCTATTGTCCCGTTTGGATTAAGAACCGTTTGAGCAACTCCGTTGTATTCAACGGTATTGGGGTTAAGCGCAGTGTGAAACGTTCCGCTGTTGGTGAAGGTATTTTCAACAGACAAGTAACTTCCGGAAGACGGAGTTAAATCTTTTCCGGTATTGATCGTCAGGTTGTAAAACCGGGTGAATCCTGCAATTGTGGCATCTGCACCCGCAAAAATTACTGTTCCGTCGCCCGGATTAAATGTTCCGCCATTGTTGGCCCATGCTCCGCTGCTACCCTCAACAGTCATGGTTGACCCTGTTCCGGCATTCAGTACTCCATTGGTTTGTATGGTCAGGGTGTTTATTGTCGGATTATCACTGGAACTGAACGTTGGTGAATAAGGGGTAGAACTGGCATCCGGAATGATAACATTATCTGATAATGTTGGTACTGCCGCAGGATTCCAGTTGCCCGGGGTATTCCACGCAGTACTCGATGCCCCTGTCCATGTTTTCAATCCTGAACCGGAGCTGTTGGCCAGGGTGTTTTCCATTGTGCCAAAGCCGGTCGGGAAAAGGCTTATATCCACATTGGAAATGGACACCCAATTGTCGGTGATGCTGTTACCGGATTTGCCCCATTCGGTATTGGGACTTCCTGCTGTCCATTGAACCAACGATGATTCGGTGTTGTTATTTAGTTCACTGTCAAGGTAGTGCGTAGCAACAGTTGTGTGGCAATCCGCACCGCCTGTACGGACGAAATCGTAGATTCTCTGTATTGCATCTGATTTCCACGACGGTGATGCGCCAATGGCTGTTTTACACTTTATCTCTGACGGGAATGTTCCCGTATTGGCAAAGGTGACGGTCGTAAACTGGTTGCCAAAAGTGTAAGGAATCCCTGCTTCGAATGCAGTCCGCTTCACGATTCCGGTTACATCACCTGTGCCTGTTGTGGTTGCCGGACTTTCCATGGTAAGTGTATAGGTTCCCATATCAAGCAGGCCTTTTGTTGATGTTGGATTGAACTGGCCCTCCGTTTGATATACGGCTGTCAGGTCTAAAATTCCATTGATTGTAAAGTCACCGCTGACCGTTAGTCCGCCAGTGCCGGTGACAGCTATGTTATTCACAGCCCCGGTGAAGAGCGAAGCCGGCAACGTTATGGGTGAACTGTTGGAAAAGACCAGTCCGGCCATGGCATTGCCTGCATTTATTCCGCCCGATGTGCGGATGGGTGATGAACCGGCCAGGGTAAGCGTGTTGGCTCCAACCGTTAAGGTACCGTCAAGTGTAGCTGTATTATTGAGGGTCATGCTTTGCCCCAGGGTAATGGAGGTTCCGCTTAAGGTAAGGCTGCCCAAAGAGGGTGTGCCCGCGAATAAATTTGACGGTAATGTCATGGAGCCTCCATTCGCGAAGATTAAATTGGTGGTCGGTATTACAGAAATATTGCCACTCCCCATTGAAAGACCTGAGCCTGAAGCCAACGTAAGTGTAACGCCTGAAACGTTCAATGTGCCAGATGCAAGGGTTAAAGTGCCCCGCAAAGTGCAATTTGTATTCATGTTAAATCCCTCAGCATTGTCAATAACCACGTTATAAGCAGAACTGGCAGAGCCTCCATCCATGGATTGAACGGATGTTCCGTTGAATGTAAGCGTGTGATTATCTGCAGCAGACAAAGTGCCGTCATTTGATAAATTCCCTTTGATTACATGATCGTAATTGCCTGTGTTAAAAGTTGTTCCCGGTCCAATGATCAAACTTCCCCCCAGTGTAAGTGCTCCGGCCGCTGTTGCGGAGGCCGTACCTTCCAGGATCAGGTTGCCGTGCAATTCTATCGCACCGGTCGTTGTTTTTATGCCCGAACCGCTGAGTTTCAGGGTGTGAAAACCCGGTGTGCCATTGGGAACCACGACTGACTGATCACCCGCTTTGTTGTATTCGATGACCGCGTTATAGAGGGCGGGGATACATTGGCCCGATCCGGTTTTCGTCAATGAGTTGCCTATTCTCATTACATTGTCTGTCATATTAATAACAGAAGCACCATTTCCGACCTCCACGTCGTAGAAATTGGTGATACCGGAAATGGTTGCTCCCATTCCGGTGAAAGTTACCTTATGTCCGCTCGGGATGAAGCCTCCCGAAACATCATGCCATGCACCACCTCCTGACACCCCTGTTGCAGTGATCGTCAAATCGGCCAATGGCGTCAATGTGATACCCTGTCCCAATGAAAGCGATTGCAACTGGGTGACCCCTGCAGGTAAAACAGGCAGATTTGATAAGGTGGAAGCATCGGGAATGGTAACTCTTGAGTTTGCATTGGGTACAACATTTTCTTCCCAGTTTTCGCCAAGGTACCAGTTTGAGCTCGTGCTGCCGTCCCAGGTCCTGATATCTGTGTTGTTGTGGGTATAGATGGAGAAGATAGTCCTCCAGCAATGTGCAGGCGGTGTTGGAGATGCCGATGCTTCAAACATAATGTAAGATCCTGGCATATTTGCGAGTCCGATATATTTCATGCCTGGCGTGGTGATATCATTCTGGGAAATGCCATGTTCATCATGTGTTGTACTTCCGCCACACCCTGCGGAAAATGGAATATCATAATCACCTGTCACCAAGTCTGTTTCCACATTGCCATTCAATTCCGAATCAAGGTAGTGGAAATTGGCCACAACGCGTAAGTCGGTATGTACAGTAGGCGTGAACATTTCGTACGTTCTTTTTATTGGTGCAGGAACAGGAGCCGGGCTTTCCAGCGACCAGCCGCTGCCTGTAATGATGTTCATCGTAAAATAAGCAGGCATTGTTCCGCTTCCAATGTATGTAATTGTCGTGGCCGGGTGTCCGAAAGAATATGTGTTATCTGCCAGCATATTGTCTCTTCTGATTTTGCCGGTAACATCTCCGTAGCCGGTGTTGGTGGCCGACAGTCCCATGGTAAGTGTATTGGAACCCATGTCGAGCAGGCCCAGTGTGGCGGAAACGTTTGGCGAGCTTGAACTCCCGTTGTCCAGATGCAGGATTCCATTAATCGTAAAATCACCGGCTGAGGTTATGCCACCGATACCTGCAACGGTCATGTTATTTACCTCAGTTCCAAATAAAGATGCTGGAAAGGTTAAAGCCGAAGTGTTGTTGAAGATAAGGTTGCCCGCAGATACGGACAAATACCCGGATCCCCGTGTAATTGAGTTTCCGGAATACGTTAACGTATTTGTGTTTAAAGTTAATCCGCCTGCTGTAAAGGTCATGGCTCCGCCAACAGTTAGGTTGCCGTTTGCAGTCAGCATTGATATTCCTGCAGTGCGGTTGAGTGTGAAATTGTTCAGTGTAATTGTTCTCAGCACCGTGCTGTTTGCTCCAACATTGCCCATGATGAGATTTGAAGTTTCCCCACCCGTCAAACCTCCTGTTCCGTAACCAATTGCTCCATTTAAAGTAAGCGTGTTGGCTCCAATGGCGTACGTTCCGGAAGTCAGGGTTAATGCGTTTGAAACAGTAATGTCACCGTGCTGCGTGAGTCCTGCACTGTTATTCAGCGTCAGGTTATACAACACGTTACTCTTGAATAAACCTGAAGCGAAAGATTGCGCTGCACTTCCGGCATAAATGATCCCGGAATTCGTTGCTGTTGCATCTATTTTTCCTGTACTGCTGAAATTGGTTGTACCGGTTATGGTAAGCTGAAAGCCATCGGCAACCAGATCAACTGCCGATGCATTGGTTATTGTTCCCAAAGTTCTGTTCTGATCAAGGCTGCAATGAGTGAGCGGAGGTGTACTTGTTCTGAAAGATATATCTTCTCCGACCGGAGGCACTGCACCACCTTCCCAGTTCGCCGGTAAATTAAAGGCACTGCTGGTTGCTCCAGTCCATACATAGGTGGCTGAAGTTGCAAATTCAACGGCACCCATCCGGGGTGGTGTGCCCCGCGTTGATCCGTTGTAATCTGTTAAAATCCCGGTTCCGGCAACACCCGGCAAAGTTGCCGAGGTTGAATAATCTGCAGCAGCAGTACCCCCGGCAACAGCATATCCCGGGTCAATATTTAAACTGCCTGCATCCTGGCCTGTGGCGGTTCTCCATAAAGCAATTGTAGCTTTATCCGCGCCACTGATATTTCCAAGCACGCCGCTTCCGGAAACATTATAATCGTTATAGTCTATTGTTAGTCCGCTCGGACCCGAAATACGTACCGCATAATGCTTGCCGGTTGTTCCGCCTGAGCGTATATTTACAAGGATATTGTTTCTGTAGTTCCGGATGGACGTATTGTTTGAATTCCACAAAGCCGCCGTTGAGTTGGTTGTTCCTGAAGAAACGGAGCCACCAATGTATACGGAGTTAAAGGTGACAACAATATTGTTGGATGCATTCACGCTGCTGTTATCGTATATGCCGTAAATTTTGTAGCCCGGGCCCGCACTTGTTACAATGCTGATAATGTTATTGGCACAGGTAAGTACGCCAGTTCCCAGGGTAATGCCATTGATTTCGGAATTAATATTCGTGGATGCAACAGATAAACTATGAATAAAGTTCCCTGAAACTGTATTTGTACCGGTGTATGGGCATAAAAAATCAATTCCCATTACTCTTACAGCTGTTGCGGATGTATTTGTATTTGAAAGATTGTAAACAGTGTTCCCTGTTGCCGTTTGAGGCGTTCCGCTGGTAATTGACTGCTGAATCCCTTTCACAATAATTGAAACGGATGCTGTAGAGAGGTCTCTGATCGTATTGTTTTGAACAATATTGGAACCGCCGCTGGTGCATATGCCATCCAGTTTTGAAACAGATGTTCCTGTATAGGCATCGGACATGTTGGCAATTGTATTTCCATTTATTGTGGAGACACCCACAGCAGAATTGATATAAATACCCCTGACATCCTGCTTTGTGGCAGAAGTTGCAGCAGTTGAATTGGCCTGAATGCTGTTTGCTGTTGATAAACTGCCAATTAAATTATTGGTAATAGAAACTGTTCCGGCTAACCCGCTGATAACAATTGCTTCAAAACAATGCGAATAGGTAGTTGAGCCAGTGGTGATAACTGAACCGATGGTGTTATTTGAAATGGTAACTGCGCCCGTCGTTAAGTGACGTATTCCGTGCGAAGTGGAGTAACTTGCTGCATTAAAACTCACCACAGGTGCGCTGGTATATCCGGTACCGCCGTTGGTTATAATATATCCTGTTACAATGCCACCACTCATTGTTGCCGTTGCCGCCGCCGCAGTTCCTCCTCCGCCTGAAAATGTAATGGAAGGAGCCGTTGTGAATCCACTTCCTCCGCCAATAAGGTTAACAGCCGTAACAGCTCCTCCGGAGATGGTTGCTGTGGCGGAAGCGTTGGGAGTAGTAACAACAACGGAGCCAGTGCCGGTTGCCGCTCCAATGAGGTTTCCTGTAATCGTTGTCATACCGCTTCCATTTGCCAGATAGATCCCGTCCCAGGGATTTGACTGGGTACTGGTATAATTTATATTTTGGATGATGTTGTTTTGAATCGTCACAGGGGTCACAGTGCCACCATTGGTGTATATTCCTGCAAAAAGATGCGGAAATGAGGAGCCGATGGTCATCGCAGAACCAGCGCAAAGGGGTGCGCTTCCACCAATATAATTTCCACTGATCATGTGTTCGCTACCGCTCGACGTTGATATGGCATAATAACTGTTAGCCCCTGCCGGCACTATCGTTGAAGTTTCATAGCAGCTATTGCCTGAAATGGTAAATCCGGTAGAATTCTGACCAATTTTAATGTGGGTTGAATACATGGCCGGACTAAATAAATCGTAGAAATTACAGTTCTGAATCGTGTTGTTTTTATTGGTGATGGCAGAACTGCCCTGTGAAAGAAAACCGTTTGCAGGTCTGTTATCTCCTGCATTTGTTATGTTGCAGCCGGTAATGATGTTGCCGCTGTTTCCATTGCCTGAGGTAGATCCCTGGAAGAAGATAACGGAAGTTCCCGGACTGGCCCCGGAACCCTTCACCAGGCAATATTTTACGGTATTATTTTCAGCCGAGTTGGCAAAAGCGATGGTGCTGGCATTTGTCCCCGTATGGACATTGGAAAAGGTTAAATCAACAGCGTCGCCATTCTGCAAAACACCGCCTGAACTATGCAGCCTTCCGTCAAAGGTGACATTATCGGCACCGTTCAGATAAGTTAAATTGCCATTCATTCCGAGGGTGCTGCTGATGCTTTTCCCTGTGACAGTCGGATAGATGGTTAGCGATGAATAATTGGCATTAACGGTTCCGCTTGCATTCAAAACGATTGATGCCGTTTCAAGGGTGTTGTCAACAACCTGCAAAGTTACTGCACCGGTAAGTGTTCCGGCATTGATCGCATCAAATGCTGCTTTCAGGGTGGTGTAATTGGCGCCGTTCGTGCCAACGGTTTTCGTCGTTTGCCCCTGTGCCAGGTTGGAAAAAAGTAAAAGAGCGGCTGCAAGGAGCATTACAGTATTTACATTTTTCATATAATTATTTTTGCGAAAGACCAACAACGACATTGTATTTTATTTGGTTTTCAAAAGTTGAAATGTTCAGCTTTTGATACGTTATCTTACAGTCAATCAGACTTCACCTGCCAGGATTCCCGGAATAATCAGGCACGGTTGTTTATTACAATACAATCTGTAAGCCAAACATGATGAAAATAGAATAAAAATGAAATGAAATACTATCAGCTTGAGAATGAGCACCAAAGAAGTATTTTATTTAAGTATGGAAATTGTTATGACCGGCCTGTGATGAACAATGCGTTGTGGTAATCTAAAAAAGCGCGTATTTACGCGATAATGAGTTGTTTCGAACGTCAAATTGTTTTGGTTTCAATGTTAGAGATATGCCAAAGTAATTCCTGGTGGTAAGATAAAAAATGATCCCGGCAATTTTTTAAGGTATTTTATTTTTATGGACGGATGTGGTAAACAATAGGGATTGCTACCCGTATTTCGTGCCTAACGCACAAACTCAGAAAGGTATTTAGCCGACAATATTTAATTGTTTGAGGAATCATACCAGCAAATTGAAGCGACCTTGACCCTAACCACCTCTTCCCAAGCCTTCGATGGCTGCTAATCATACTCATCTTTCAATTACACAGAGGTTCACAGAGTTTAAGGTAAACATGCGTTTAAGTGATTCATGTTAAAGATTTCCAGAGGTATGATCAGCAGACAAACTAACATTATTCCTGTTAATATCTGCAAGAACTATTATTCTCTGTGGCCCTCAGTGACTCCTCTGTGAATCTCTGTGTAACTATTTTTTTTCTTTTGCTTCCCGAAATACACTCATAAATAAATCAAACCAAATCAGATAACGCTGCAAGGGCCGGAGATTGGGTATTAACTGCAAAAGGCAAGTGGAAGGAAAAGAAACCGTAAAGGGGAATGAATAAACCCGGCCAACGGAATTTAATATCCGGGGCCGGGTTTTTCAATAATTCCAGAAAATCTGGCAAGAAGGAACTGCAAAATCATGCAGTTAGTTCACCGTTACCACCACCTCCAGTTTGGTAGCACTTTCAATGCAATTTTTGGTTTGTGTTGCCCAGTAGTGTGTGCCTGTGGTCAACGGGGTGGAGGGCGGCAAGGCATCAACGCCGGTGGCTGCAGGGTACCATAAAATGTTCTGGCCGGTTGCGGCGAGATCGGACACGGTTGCACCTCCGCCAAAGGATTGTGCAGTTGCACCGGCAGGGGCGCATGGTGTCGGGTCAACGAGTGCCGTAATTTCAGCCCTGTCGAGGCTCTCCAGGCCTTCGGTGGTCTGGCTGGCATAGTAGTGGTTCCCGTTTACAAGCACTTCCGTGGGTTCAAGGGCTGTTCCGCCTGCGGCCGTACTGTACCATTTGATGACAGAACCCGACGGGCCGGTGGCCTGCAGATTGGCCACCGTGGGAGGGGTGAATGGCACAGGGGAGCAGCTTTTCTGCCCGATGGCAAAATCACCGAAACTGTTCACAGCATATAAATTTGTGTAGTTCGGGCTGGCCGAGGCGAACGAAGCGATTTCGCCGGCATTCTGGCGAAGGATCACGACTGGCCGTGAAGGAGTGTACCCTGTTGGGTCCAGTGTGACAAAAAACTCCGCGTTGCTCCCTCCCGACTGGGTGATGGTCCAGTAACGATCGGTTGTGAGCAGTTCGGTGAGGGCAGGAAGTGTTCCCGTGAGCCCGCTTTCAAACTGTTCGGCAGTGACCACACTGGTTCCCGTGAGTCCGGTATACTGGAACGTGAGTGGGCGGTAGTTGCCGCCCTTTCCGATCGGGTACGCCTTTGATCCCGTGGAAGCGTAAGTGCGTGCAAGCCGTCCGTTCACATACTTCGAGGAGCTGGCATTGACAATCGTGCCGGCAGCTCCTGATGTAACCGTATTGCTTTGGGTATTCAGCATCCCGTTCTGAAAATCAAGGATGCCGGTCACCGTAATGTTATTTGCAAGGGTAACACCGGTGTTGTTGTTGAGGGTCAGATTGCTGAACGTTGTTGGAAATGAGCCCCCGATCTGCTGCGGGGTCGTTCCGTTGAAGGTAACAACACTGCCCTCTTCGGGGATGAAGTTGGAGTTGTTCAGCCAGTTGCCGTCAACCTTCATAGAGCCCCTCAGGGCAACCTCGCCGCTGGCCAGGTTGAGCAGGTTTCCCTCGCTGCCTTCCACATACAACACCGCACCTGGGCTGATGTTGATCTTTGCGCCGTTGATGACGAGGCCCTGGGCTTGCAGCATGGTTGTTAGTAATACTGCTATCAGGATAATGAGATATTTTTTCATGGTCTTTGTTTTTATCTGTAAAAGCAAATCTGCTTCAATGAATAAATTTTAATTAAGTCCGGGGGTTAGAAGGAGCGGATCGTAAAGAAATCTATTTGCTCTGTTTTTGGCGCACTAATGAAGCTCCCCGTGGTTCCGTCGATATACCATGCATTTGTACCTGTTTCCTCGGATGAACTCCAGAAAGTAGCAGCATTTGCTCCCACTGAAAAATCTATTTGTGCTGCCACCCTATTTGTCCACATAAGACCAAGTTCTTCTTTTGAAGGCAAGTACCAACCCGGCCCAAAGCTACTTGCTGCCATTTCCGCAGCAAAACTACCTGGTCCATTGGCACTTTCACAAACTGTAACCGTAGTAATATCTGCTATGATAGCAGCAGTATTAGCTTCACCGGTTCCAACAGCTGTGCTTGTTCCAACAGTGGATGGTGAGCATCCCCAATCAGTTGCTTGGTAATAACTAAGAGGTTGCGCAATCAAACCATGCAAACCGGTTCCATCTGTGCTGAAGACAGCATAAGTTGCCCCTGAAGAAAGATTAATCTGCTGTCCAACTGTTGCCGCGGTGGCGACAAAGTATACATCTGCACCATAAGAATAGTTTCCTCCATTGTCATTTGAGGCATAGGCTCTCACATGGTAGGTTGTTCCTAACGTCAATCCGGTAATGACAGAAGTAAATGAACCGGATGCTCCATCTGTTGTCATGCCAAGATTGGAAGCGACAGTTGGATTTGCTGAAGTTCCCCATACCAGTCCGGCATTTGTAATTTCGGTTCCGCCAGTTCCAATGTCAAAAACTTCCCCACCACCATAAGCAATTGCACCCACTTTATCAATGTTCGGATTTGTCGATAAAGAAGGTAAGGTATTATCTTGCGTTGTGAAAATTGCCTGAGGACTGTAACTGGGACCATTACTATTGGTCGCATATGCTCTAACATAATAGGTAGTTAATGGCGATAGCCCTGAAAATGCAGCAGTAGGTGGCATTAAAGGTGCGGTTTCAATTGTTATTCCTTCATTCACATCAACAGTAGGATCTGGCAATGTACTCCAAACAGCACCATAAGCAGTTATATCAAATCCTCCATTGTTTATAATATTTAAACCAATTTGAGCATCTGTATTACCTGCAAAATAGGTAAGCACCCCTGGTCCAAGGGTTGGCGGTCCAACAGGTGTATAAAATACCATCTCACCATAGGAAGTTCCCACGCTATTTGTTGCGTAAGCCCTGATTGCGTATTGGTTGCCGGCGACTAGCCCGGTAAGTGTGCTGGTGTATACCCCTAAGAAATCAGTCGTTCCATCTACAGTCTTTGAATCAAGAATTGTTGGGGCATCCCCAATTGCAGGTTTCCAGCAGATTCCGTAGGCAGTAATCGGGCCTCCGCCGTTACTTGTGATATCTCCCCCGGAAGTTCCGCCGGTAGGGGTTGGATTTGTGATGTTAGCTGCAGTTATAACAGTAGGGAACCCGGCTCCGGTCGGAGTGAAGCTGATCTCATTGCCATAAGCCGTGCCAATATTATTTTGTGCATAAGCTCGGAGATAATATAGCTGACCGGTTATTAACCCTGTCAAATTGCTGACGAAGCTGCCCATCCCACTGCCATCTACAGTATAGGGACCATTATTAATATCCGGATGTGGGTTAGGGCCATAAACTACCCCGTACTGCAAAACCGGGTCTCCGCCAGTGCTGGTAACATTACCACCACTGGTTACAGTGTTACCTGTGAGATTAGAATATGCCGTAGTTGTCACGATGGGTATAGCCAGTCCGGTGGGGATGAAAGTAACATCATTGCCATAGGCCATACCGGTGCTGTTTGTCGCATAGGCCCTGACATGGTATACCTGACCGTTTGTTAATCCGGTAATGTCCGTGGTAAAGCTGCCGGTGCCCGCTCCATCTGTTGTAAAATTTCCAACTCCTACTTCAGGATTGGCAGTTATACTCCAGCAAACTCCACGAACCGTAACAGGACTTCCTCCTTCACTGACAATATTACCACCAGCAGTGCCGGAAGTTCCATGAATAGCGGTAACAGGATAAGTTGTTACCGATGCTAAATCAGGAGAACTATTTGTCGTAAATCTTTCTTCATTTCCATAAGCTGTTCCGGTACCGTTGGTAGCATAGGCCCTTACATAATACAAAGTACCGAGTGACAATCCTGAAATGGTACTTGTAAAAGTACCCAAATCCGGGGGGTTATCCAGTGTGAAATTAGTTGTCTCAAGAACAGGAGCAGGACTTGTACTCCAGCAAACCCCCCGCGCAATAATTGTTCCACCACCATTACTGGTTACATTTCCACCGGAGGTTCCGCCATCACTGGTTAATGCAGTGACCGGATCGGTTGTTACAACTGGATAATCTGTAGGATTAGGAACAAAAGTAACATCATTGCCGTAGGATGTACCTACGCTGTTGGTTGCATAAGCCCGAACATAGTAGTTCAGTCCGGTGGTTAGTCCGGTAATGACACTTGTAAAACTGCCCATGCCGGTTCCATTAGTAGTTTTAGTACCAGTGATATCCGGATAAGGACTTGTGCCATAGCACACACCGCGCATCGTAACAGTTGCACCTCCATCACTCGAAATATAACCTCCTGAAGTACCCCCTATATCGGTTATAGAAGTAACCGCGGTGGTGGAGAGAACGGTTGGAGCAACAGCTGCAGTACCTGCAAAATCACGGATAACTCTCAGCCGATCAACATAATCATTAATGCCAGGTATCCTCTGGGCACCGGCTGTGTATAATTGATTTCCGCCAGTAGTAAAATAAGTACCAGCATAAGTATAAAAATTTAGATGTTGTGAAGAAGTATAGTAGTTATTAGTGCCAGTCATTACTCCGACCGTACTAGCAATGGCAGCAATTTTACCCCATTCACCCATAGAAGGTAAATACCAGTCGCTGTAGGTTGTACCGCTGTAGCTTACAGAATAATCGTTGGCAACACTGGCGGCAATCGGTCGTGTAACCAGATCTGTTGCCAGGATCAGGTTGGTGTTTGCCTGTCCGGTTCCCAGTCCAGCGCTTACTGCGACATTGACTCCATTGCAACCCCATCCTGCGGTTGAAGTTATATCATCGCTTACAATAAGTCCACCCCCGGTAGCCGGATCAACATAAATGACCCATCCATACCCCACATGCTGCCCCAGTGTATACAGAGAAAGGTGCGTTGTTGTGAAAGTTACATCTACTGGCCCATAGGAGGTGCCATTTGCGTTTGTGGCATAAGCCCTGACATAATAGATTGTACTGGCGGTTAATCCTGAGAAGGAGCTGGTAAAAGTGTTACCGCCAGTCGCGGTGGTGAAATTACCGATACCCAAAACCGGGGTCGGACTGGTACTCCAGCAAACACCTTTTGCTGTAATTGGGGAACCCCCGTCGCTGGTGATGGTGCCGCCGCTGTTGGCAGAACGGTCGGTGATTAATGAAGCTGCAGCAGTGGAGGCAATTACTGGTGTGGATGCACCCAGGGTAGTAAAGGAAAGCTCATTACCATATACACGAGACTCCGACCCGTTCCAGTGACCATGAATGTAGGCACGGATATAGTAAGTCGTACCTCCTGTTAAACCTGTAAGAATGGTTGTCCACGGGTTTGGCGGTGTGGAGGATGTGCTGATGTAGGTCGGCGTTCCCGCTCCTTGTGTTTCTGAAATGGCAATTCCGTAATCCCAATAATTTCCGGCAAGCCCATTAACTGTATATGATCCTCCTGAAACAGCACCGGCAGCGGTAATACTGCTGGCGGGAGTAGTTGTTATAACCGGTAGATTCAGTAATGTTGTAAATGATTTCTGGGCTGCATAGGTTGTACCAATACTGTTTGTAGCATAAGCCCGAACATAATACAAGGTGCCACCGGATAAACCCGCAATATTGCTGGTAAATACACCTGTTCCGGGTGTGCCGTCTACAACTTTTAAAATGCTAGGGTTGGAACCCGTTCCATAAAAAACTCCTCTTTCTGTAATGGGTGCCCCGCCGTCTGAAGTTATATTCCCCCCGCTGATGGCGCTGTTGCCTGTGATGGAATAAGGCGTAGTTGTTGATGTCACTATGGGTGCAGTAGGTGTCAGTGTCGTAAAGGTCAAGTCACTACCATAAACGGTGCCACCTGCATTGGTTGCATAGGCACGTACGTGATACAGGGTTGTATAGGAGAGCCCGGTAATGATGCTGGTATAGGAGCCGGTTCCGGTTGCGTCGGATGTATAGTTGCCTGCCCCGGGCACTGGATTCAGACTGGTGCTCCAGCATACACCGCGTGCGGTGATGGCGGCTCCACCCCCTGGAGTGATTGTACCGCCGGTGGTGGCCCCGGTTGTTGTTTTTCCTGTAATGGCTGTTGTGCTAACGATGGCCTGTGTGGTGAAACTGGTCACGTCGCCATAACCAGTACCTGCGCTGTTTGTAGCAAACGAGCGCACATAATAAACGGTATTTGAAGTAAGTCCTGTAAGTGTGCTGGTAAAAGATCCCAGGCCGGTGCCGGCATCAATAACGGTGGCGTTGGCTGTAGTTGGCGGGTTTGAGGTGGAATAACATACCCCCCGCTGGGTGATTGCTGCATTGCCTGTGGAGGTCAGGTTGCCCCCGGTGATTGCGCCGGTTGTCGTGATGGAAGTCGCTGCCGTAGTGGGATCAAGCACCGGCAGGGTGGAGGTGGTGGTTGTAAACGTTTCCTGGTTGCCATAGCAAACAGTAGCTGAGTTTATTGCATAGGCCCTTACATAGTATGTGGTAGAGGGCGTAAGGCCGGTCAGGAGGCTTGTAAATACGCCGGGTCCGGAACCGTCAACAGTCTTATCGTCGGCAATGGTCGGACTTGTGGCGGTACTCCAGCAAACCCCGCGCGAAATCACGGGCGATCCGCCTTCATCGGTGATGTTACCGCCGCTTGTAGCCATGATGTCAAGAATGGATGATGCTGGCGTGGTGGAAAGTGTTGCATAAGACAAACCTGTCCAGAACGGTGTGTTGAACGGTGAGAATTGCAGAAACTGGCCGGGTGACCCTGCAGGTACCCTTACCCACGCTGCACCATTCCAGTAGAGCATGTCGCCGGTGGCTGTGCCGGCTGGCAGGTTTGAAACCCAGCGTGCCCCGTTGTTGTAATAAAAGCCGGGAGTGAGGTCGGCGGTGGTGGCCGTATTGTACACGATCATACCGGCAACATGGGCCGACAGGGGTGCATAGCTGGTCGCACTGACAAGCGCAATCCTTGGGATCAGGATTCCCTTGTCAGGAAAATTGACATCCAGCCCGGCATTTGAATTAGGCGCGGCACCGGTGGTGTTGATACCTACATTCTGGGCAAAGCCTCCATAGAAGGCGGCCATAAGAAGGAATATGATGTAATACCTGCGATAATTTTTTATCATGGAGATCGTTGTGTTTTTTTTCATAAGGCTCTGGTTTAATAAGTTAAGTCAGGTCTTTTAATTTGTTTTAAACATTTTCTGGTCTCCGTAGGAGGTGCCGCTTCCATTTGTTGCGTAGGATCTTATATAATATTGAGTGCCGGATGTCAGTTCGGTGAGATCGCTTGTAAAACTGCCGGTGCCGGATCCGTCGGATGTTTTTGGATCGGAAACTGTCGGTCCCGGGGAGGTACTCCAGCAAACACCGTATTCTGTTACCGCGGACGTACCTTCGGTCAGTACGTTTCCACCGCAGGTGGCCGTAGTGGTTGAAATAGTGGTTACGGCACTGGTGGTGAGTGTGGCATATCCGGCAGCGCTTCCGCTCCATTCAGGGAGACCGCCTGCACCGATTTTCAGGAGCTGACCGGGTGAACCGGCAGCGATTGCTGTCCATGCAGTGCCACTCCAATACTGCATTTCACCAAAGGCGGCTCCCGGTCTTGGGGCGGGAACCCACTTTAATCCGTTGTTAACATAAAGCCCGGCCGGGGCTTCTTCGCCTTTGCAGTAAACCATCATGCCCGCCACATGCGATGCAAGAGGCTCGGCCTCATTCACCGACTCAAGGTCCATCCTGGGTATCAGGAATCCTTTGGCCGGAAAATCAATGTCCAGCCCCGCAGCAGGATTCGCCGGATCCAGGGTCGTGTTGATCGCCACGTTCTGGGACATGCCTGAAATGGAAATCAGGACCAGGGCAATGATACATTGCGCAAGTAAACAAAGCCTGGTCAATGGGTTTTTTGTTTTGTTGTTCATGTTTATGAAATATTTTACCGTTAAAACACAGACGACAATAAGCAACCTTTCAGTTTGAAAAAAAGCTGATTATTGATAAAAAAAATACGGAAACCCGCATATAAAATACGGAAAACCACATTAAAAAAGGTGTGCCATTTGATCCTGAAGAGAATAATTGATTTGTAAAAATCAGAATAACAGAATTTTATTTAATTACTGAGAAGATGTTGCAGTCGATAACAGAAGCGCTCTGTTACTTTTTTAACAGCATTAAGAACGCGAAAACGCGTAAATACGCGAAAATATTTGACGTGTTAAGGAGAAGAAAATTAATACACCTGATGGCCTTGAAAATCTGGTAAAAATGTCAACTTTGCTGTATAAATTTACAGGGGGATTTACAGATATAAACAGCACGCAGATGAACACAACAACATTTCTCATGATCATTCCGCTCTTTATATTTATGTGTTTGCCCGCCGTTGCGCAACAGGAGAATAAAGAGGCATGGAACAACAGGCAATGTGCCGTCGTGTTAACCTATGATGACGGTCTCCATGTGCACATTGACAAAGTAATCCCGGTGCTGGATTCGCTGGGGCTGAAAGCCACCTTCTATATTCCCTGCAATTCAAGCTGCCTTTCAACCAGGATGGAGGAATGGCGAACTGTTGCCGCGCACGGTCACGAGTTGGGCAACCACTCCCTGTTTCATCCCTGTGTCGGGAAGTCAAAAGGAAGGAATTGGGTAAAGCCTGAATATGACCTCGACACATATACTGTGACCCGCATGGTCGATGAGATCAGGCTGGCCAATATTATGCTGCGCGCCATTGATGGCAAAACCAACAGAACCTTCGCCTACACCTGTGGCGACAAGGCAGCTGGCGGAGCATCTTTTGTTGATTCTATTCAAAAAGATTTTAGCGGTGCACGCGGAACCAGGTCAGGCATGAACATGTTTGGCGATACAGATCTGATGGATATCAAATCGTATATGATTAACGGACAATCGGCAGATGAAATGATTGACCTGGTCAAAACAGCGGAAAAAGAGGGTGCCCTCGTGGTGTTCCTGTTTCACGGTGTGGGGGGAGAACATGCCATTAATGTAAACCTTGCTGATCACAACAAGTTGCTGGAGTACCTGGGCAACAGGAAAAGTACAATCTGGGTTGCGCCGCTCAATGAAATCTCATCCTATATGATTGACCACTGATAGCTGGTTCCTGTCATTCGCATATTATTCCCTCTTAAGGCACACCATACATTGGCTCCCCGGATATCCCTCTGTTATTAAATTTTGTTTAATCAAAATGAAAAACAAACCACTAAGGCACGGAGGGCACTGAGAAACACTAAGTACTGATTAACTTCAATTTGTGCGCACCCCTTTTTAATAAATTTTCTTAGTGCTCCTAAGTGCCCTCCGTGCCTTAGTGGTAAAAAAATCAACCTTTCAACCCGGACGTCACACTACGGAATCTTTGCCAGTCGGTGATGGTAGATTCAAATTCAGACTGGCCCGGAATGCCCATGTACACTGAACTTTGCCTGAACTGCATGGCCGAGGGCACCTGTTTCTCCAGGTGCATGTGTACTTCTGTTGCCCCCGTTGCATGGATAAGTTCAGCAACATTGTGTTCTTTCACGCCGCTGCCGGGCATGATGGTGATCCGACCGGCTGATTTGGTGATCAGGTCCCGGATAAGGGCAGCACCCTGCGGCGCGGTGGGTTGCTGGCCGGAGGTGAGTATTCTGTTAACCCCCAGGCTGATCAGATCCTCCATGGCTTTATCCGGGTCAGCGGTCATGTCAAATGCACGGTGGCAGGTAACCCCCATCGGGCGGGCCAGGTCAACCAGGATTTTCATGCGGGGCATGTCGATGGTGCCGTCGGGGAGAAGGATTCCGAAAACTACGCCATCCGCACCAAGTGCTTTTGCATGGAGGATATCTTCCTGCATGATCTCAAATTCATGGTCTGAGTAAAGGAAGTCACCACCCCGGGGTCTGATCATCACGTAGAGGCCTATATGGAGGTTTTTCCGGGCGAACTGTATGGCTCCTGCACTGGGAGTGGTACCGCCATCGTGGAGGTTTTCACATAATTCAACACGGAGTGCCCCGCCTTTTTGTGCTTCAATGGCGGAGATTGATGAGTTTACGCAGGCTTCAAGAATCATGACCGGTTTCTTCGCTGGCACGTTTGAGTTTATCCTGTTTTTTTTTCTTTCGTTTCTCCATGAGCATTTTACCGAAAGAAAATGCCTTTGCCACCAGGGTGGAGGAGCCTGTGATGTCGTTGATCACCGACCCCACAACGTTTTTGGGTGAAAGTGCATGGAGAATATCACGGTATCCTTCGTGAATATTGTTCTCTGTTTTCAGGATTTCGAGGCGCAGCCTCATTTTTTCAAGCCTGATGTCTTCAAGTGATTGCAATTTGCCGGGAGGTACTGTATATCTTTTACTCGTTTTCATCTTTCTCCTCCATCAGAATTTTTGATAAATGGGTGACCAATGGATTGATAAAAAACTGGTGCCGTTTAACGAATATCAATACACCGCCGAGGACATATACAACTGTAATGATGAGCGCCCCGAGCCATGCGGGCCCGATGTCATCATGGAACCAGAATACGAAGGCCAGGGAAAGGAACAACAGCAGGAACATGGCCAGGATGAAGAAAATAACGGCGATCAGGAAAAATGATGCCAGTTTGGCAATTTTCTCAGTGAGGATCAGTTTTGCCAGGTCAATCCGGAGGTTGACATAGTCTTTGACATTTTCCGTGAGCATGGAAACATTGTCAGAAATTCTGCCCGGTGCCATTATTTGCCCTCCTTTGCTTCAAGGGGCTCCTCGTCGTGAAACTCCTCTTTCTCATCCATTGAAAAAGCCGACTTGAAAGCATTTACCTTTTCCGAAAGGTCATCCTCCATCATATCTGCGATACCCATGATGCGCTTTTTCAGCCGTTTACGGGTTTTTGAGCCTTTTGCCGGTGCAATGAGCATGCCGACACCGATACCTGCCGCCACCCCTACCAGGGCAGCCAGCAGCACTTTTGAACCTGAATTAGCCATGTTGTAGATTTTTTATGGTAGTCAAAGTTAACTCTTTTCCGAGATATGGCGAATAATCCTGAAATTACTTAGAAATTCGTAGGCTACGATCTTAACAAAACCATAAGCGGGAACTGCTACAATCATTCCGGCTATACCGCCTATCCCGGCTGCAGCAATAACAACAAGAAAGATCTCCACCGGGTGGGCCTTCATGCTTTTACCCTGGATCAGCGGGGCAAACACATTGTTATCAATGGTCTGAACCACGAACATGGCCCCGAGGATGCGGACAGTCATGGGCATGATCATGGCATAGTCGCCCATGCTGATCACGCCGGTCACCCCGATAATCACCCCCATGATCATGGAGATAATCCCCCCGAGGTAGGGTATGATGATGATAATCCCCGTGAAGAACCCGATCATCATGGCGTTGGGGACTCCGACAATATAGAGGGCAATGGAATAGGTGAGGATATTGACCAGGATCTGTATGATGAGCCCGATGAAATAGCGCGACAAAAGTGTCCGGCTTTTGAACATGACGTTTTTGATCTGTTCATCATACCGATCAGGGGTGATGAGCAGGATAAACCTTGGAAGCATCTTGTTATCTTTCAGGAAGAAAAAAGAAAGGAACACGATGGAGAACAGGTTGAAAAAGAAAGTGCCGGTAAATGAAATGACGGATGAAACAACGTTGGAAAACATGCCGAAATCGATGATTTTCAGGATCGACTGTTTGATTGATGCTTCAATGGTAGTTCCCCTGGGCATGACGCCAAGGTGTATCAGGGTATGCTGCAGGCTTGTCAGTTCACTCTGGTAATAGGCCATGAACTGCTTCCCGTCGATGTTGCTGAGCATGTTGGCTTCATTGACCACCATCGGGATAAAGAGGCTGAACAGCCCGAAAAAGATCGAGAGGATGAGCAGCAGGGTCAGTGTAACGCTCAGAACATGAGGGAATGCAAAACGTCCAACCCTGATCCGGTCAAAGAAATCAACCAGCGGGGACCCGACAATGGAAACAACCCCTGCGAGGATGATGAAAATGACAATATTTGAAAAATACCACACCAGGAAACCCAGTGCCCCGGTGGCCAGGATCAGGAAAAAAAGTTTGTTTTTCTGGTAGAGTTCGCGCATGAAAGACAGATTTATCAAACAAATATAATCAGAAAAGATATTAATGAAGGCAACAAGCTAATCCGTGCGTGTGAATTGTTGGGGAGGATGCATCAATTTAAAGGGAATTATTGATTGAAAAACATTACAAAACGAGGCTGTATCAAAAGATGTTCAACTCTTCTGATGCAACCTCGTTCGTTTAAGGAGCAAAGTGATTATACTTTATTTATTGCCTGATAATCCTCAGCGTTTCAGTCCTGTCTCCGGTTGTTATACGGATAAAATAGAGTCCCGGAGCAGTTCCCGCCAACGACATGGCATGTTTCCCGAAAGCCGGGAATTCTGTTCTCAGAACAAGGTTCCCGGTCATCCCGAAGATGTCAACCCTGGCTGCACCGGTTTTTTCATCACCTGCAAGATCAAGCGTGAATGCACCGGTTGTCGGATTAGGATAGACCCGGAAAGATGAAATGTTCACAGGCATCAAAGGTGATTCGTCGCTGCCAGTGGTTGATGTAACCGCAGGGGCAAGCACCGGCACGCAGTATTGGTTTGCAGTGGTGATATAGCCATGCAGGTAACCACCCGGTTCAACAGTTGTACCCGGAAGGAAAATGATGTTCTGACCTGCGATCATGGTGGCGCTTCCCCCGTTCTGAACCAGGAAGGTTGTGCTGCCGCCGGCCACAGTGATCGTTTGGGTTGCATTGAAACAGTTTGATTGCCCGGTACCGATGACATTCCCCTGCAGGGAAAGCAATGCAGAAACACTCACTGTGATGGTGCCCGATGCAGTAGCTGTAAGAGCCCCTGATGTTGCCCTGATATTGCCGGAACCGATAACATGGCCTGTAAATACGGCGCTTTTGCCATCAACAGCCGGAACAAGGTCGCCGGCTACAACACCACCTGTAATATTTTCAAGAGTCCATGAAGATGCTGCCACGTTCGACACCATGTTGTTGGAACCATCCCTTGAAACAGCATAAACGGTTAACGGGGCCCCTGATACAACCGACTGGGCAGGAACAGCAGCTCCCGATCCGTCGGCGGCAGTTTCAACAATTATCTTCGTTGCTGCTCCGGGAATTACGGTGATGATACCTGAGGTGGTTGGGGTTAACACACCGGATGTTGCCTTGATGCTGGCTGAGCCGGTTACATGGGCGGTAAAAGTCGCACTCTTTGTGTCAACTGAGGGCACAAGGTCGCCAGCCACAACACCGCCGGTTACATTTTCAGTTGTCCAGGCGCTTACAGCGACGTTGGAGATGAAATTGTTTGATGCATCCCTTGAAATGGAGAACACAGTGATTGACGAACCGGATGAAAGGCTCAGTGCCGGGATAACAACTCCTGATCCGTTTGCTGCCGATTCAACCCGTACTTTTGCTGCCGGGCCAGGTATAACGGCCAGTGCTCCTGACGGTGTACTGACCAACGTTCCTGAGGTAGCCCTGATGTTCCCGGTTCCGACAACGTGACCAGTGAATACAGCACTCTTGCCGTCCACTGATGGCACCAGGTCACCGGCGGCTACACCGCTTGTGAGGTTTTCCATCACCCATGCTGAGGCAACGTTTGTAACGAAATTGTTTGCCGCGTCGCGGGTATTGGCATACACCGTAACGGATGCACCGGATGCCACCAGCTGCGCGGGAACAACAACTCCTGAAGCATTGGGGGCTGTTTCAACCCTGACTGTGACCGGGGCACCGGTAATAACGGTTATTAACCCTGATGAGGTGGTTACCAATGCACCTGATATAGCCTTGATGTTGGCGCTGCCGATAATATTGCCGGTAAATGTGGCGCTCTTTCCTGTAACCCCGGGTACCAGGTTGCCCTGGACAACACCGCCGGTGATGTTTTCAAGGGTCCATGGAGATCCGACTACATTTGCCACGAAATTGTTGGAAGCATCCCTGGCGATCGCAAATACAGTGATAGAGGCACCGGGAACCAGAGATTGTGCGGGTACGACAACGCCTGTCCCGGCTGCATTGGTTTCAACCCTGATTTTCGCTGCAGGTCCGGCGATTACCGAGATCAGCCCCGACTGGGTTGCAGTAAGAATGCCGGAAGTAGCCCGGATGGCGGCGTTGCCAGTCACGTGACCGGTAAGAACCGCACTTTTGCCGTCAACGGCAGGTGCCAGGTCACCGGCGATGACTCCGCCTGAAATGTTCTGGAGTGTCCATGCTGTTGCGGCAACGTTGGCAACGAAGTTGTTGGAGGCGTCCCTGGCGATGGCATAAACTGTAAGTGATGATCCGGATGGGAGCGATTGTGCAGGAACGATCGTTCCTGATCCGTTTGCAGCAGTCTCGACACCTACTTTTGCAGCGGCGCCGGTGGTGATGGTAATTGTTCCGGAGGGGGTGGAGGTGAGGGTTCCCAACGTCGCCTTGATATCAGATGTGCCGGCACCGTGTGCTGTAAAGATTGCACTTTTCGCGTCGACTGCAGGTACGAGGTCGCCTGCAAGGACACCGCCGGTGATGTTTTCAAGAACCCATGAAGCGGGAACTGCATTGGCAATAAAGTTGCCGGAAGCATCCCGGGTGATGGCAAATACGGTGAGGGATGTTCCGGAGGCCAGCGATTGCGATGGCACCACAACGCCTGATCCGTTTGCAGCAGTTTCAACGAGGATTGACGTTGCCGGGCCAGGGATGACTGTGATGAGACCTGACGGGGTGGAGGTAAGTACTCCCGAATTGGCCGTGATATTTGCTGTACCTGTCACATGGCCTGTGAACACTGCACTTTTATTGTCAACAGAAGGCACAAGGTCACCTGAAACAATGCCACCGGTTGTGTTTTCAATTGCCCAGCCGGAGGCAGATACGTTGGCGATAAAGTTGTTTGATGCATCACGTGTTACTGCAAACAGGGATATGGATGCCCCCGAAGCAAGGGATTGTGCCGGAACAACGATACCCGAACCGTTTGCTGCAGTTTCAACCCGGATACCGGCTGCAGTTCCGGGCATTACGGTGACCGTACCTGATGGGAACTCTGTCAGCCCGCCTGAGGCAGCCCTGATATCAGCGGTTCCTGCAACATGGCCTGAAAAAACTGCACTTTTACTGTCAACGGATGGTACAAGGTCGCCGGCTGCCACACCGCCTGTTAAGTTCTCAAGGGTCCAGGATGAGGCGACGTTTGAAACAAAGTTGTCGAGGGCATCCCGGGCAATTGCGTAAACTGTGATGGAAGTGCCCGAAGCCAATAATTGTGCCGGGACGACCGTTCCGGAACCGTTGGCAGCTGTTTCAACCCTGACTTTTACAGGAATCACAGGTATTACAGTGAAATTTTGAGCATTGGAAGCGCCCCCGCCTCCGCCGTTGAAAACAGTAACCGGGAATGCACCTGCAACCAGCAAGTCGCCTGCAGGGATTGCAGCGGTTATTTGGGTAGGACTGATGAAGGTTGTCGCCCTCGCTGATCCGTTGAAGCGGACAACAGATTTACCGTTATAAAATTCTGATCCGTTCACGGTGAGTGTAAAACCCGGATCACCAGCATTTTTTGAAGCAGGGGAGATGTTCGCAATCACCGGTACCGGGTAGTTGCCGATACGGTTTGATGTATCCGAAACCGTCCACCTGGAAAAACTGCCAATTCCTGAGAGACTTACCGTCTTTATTGCCGAATTTACGGTGCCGCCAAGGTCACTCCAGGTTACCCCGTTATCCTGCGATCTGTATAATTCAAAGGCATCGGGATTCTGACCATTGACTTCGCTGGCATCGTAATGAAACACCAGGGTTGCATTCAGGGATGCATTTGTTGCCGGTACAATGTCGAAATACCTGAGGATGGAGCTGTACCCGTTGCCGGCAGAAGCGGTGCCTGTTTTACGCGATACAGTGGTGCTGCCCAAAGCAACCCCGTTCAGTGTCACGTCAGCGCCAATATTTCCGAACGTTTCCGTGCCGCCTGTGGCTGAAATATTCCTGGTTGTAGAGATATTTCCGATGACAGGCTGACCCGGGATTTCTGTGATCGTTCCCAAAGGACCCAGGGTGATTGCATTTACCCCTGTAGCAAGCTGACCGTTTAAAATTGTCAGGTTCCCGTTTACTGAAACTGCGCCCGACAGGGTAAGTCCGCTGGCGCGGTTGAGGGTCAGATTATTCAGGGCGACAGCCGGAAGACTCGTTGCTGCACCTGATCCTGCAATTAACATATTTGATGTTGTTCCACCTATAAGTGTTCCGGCAACAACTGAAATGCCGTCATTCAGGTTGAGCGAATAGGGCCCGATGAAGAAGGCCCCGGATGTGAGCGATAGTGTACCGTTCACTACCGCATCCGTAAGCATCGAAACTCCTGCAGTATTTGATACAGTCAGGTTGTTGAATACAGAGCCGCTTATTGTCTGGGGTACAGTTCCATCCAGGGTAATTGTGCTGCTTCCTGCGTTGAATGTTCCTGCATTGCTCCAGTTGCCTTTTGCACTGTGTGAAAAAGTTGCTGCATCAAACGATGTGCCTGAGCCAATTGTTAAGTTGCCACCAACTGTCATGCCGCCATCTGCTGTAATGCTCACGGTGCCAGAGAGTGTCAGGTTGCCATTAATGGTATTTACACCCGTCAGTACCGGTATGCCGGATCCTGAAAGTGATAGATGGTGATAGGTGGCAGGTACGAGGGTTTGTGACGCACCGGTGTAGTTGACTGTGTTTCCAGCAGCAGCAGCGTCAAGTGCTGCAATGCCTGTAGAACCCGCGATGTTCAATATCCCTGACGGGCCCTGGGTCAGGGTTCCGGCTCCGGCAAGTGCTGTTGTTGTTGTGACCGTCCCGCTGTTTGTCAGGATGGCACCTGCACCGGCTGATAATGTTGCTGCATTCAGGATCCCGTTATTGGCATGGGTTGGCCCGTTCAGGTTCAGCAGGGTGGTTCCGGTGAAGCTGATTCCGGGGTTGTTGGTCATGGAGCCATTCACCGTGATTGTTCCGGAACCTGTTTTTGTTCCGCTTCCTGATAAAGTGAGGTTGTTGTAGGTGAATGAAGGCACCTGCTGTGCCCCCCCGTTGAAATCAACGGTACTGCCTGTTACAGTATGTCCGCCTGCCGAGCCGGGTGTGAACAGTGCGGAAACGCCTGTGGTCCCCGACGATGCGAGTGTTTTATTGAAATTGCTGAAAACAAGGTTGCCATAGTTCCCGGGAAGGACATTTTGCCCCGCGCTGCCCTGGTTATATGCAACGGTTCCTGCAGATGTACTAGTGAAATTTCCTGCACCGGCTACCGACCCGTTCAGGGTCAGCGTGTTGCCGCCAATGGCAATCGTTCCCTGGATAATATTAAAGCTGTTTGAAACAGTGAGGGCATTGCCAAGGGATAAGATACTTCCCGGTTTGTTGATGATGAGGTTGTTAAATGTTTCGCCGGAGGGGTTTGATATAGTTTGCAATCCGGACCCATTGAAAGTCGTTGTGTTACCGCCTCCGGATGAAAACGTTCCGTTGTTTGTCCAGTCTCCTCCGAGTGAGAGGTTGAGGCCATTCGCATTGAAAGAGGTTCCGGATTGGATGGTAACACTGCCAGGGATGTTTAATCCGGATGTAACAAGCTGCGCAGTCGGTTTAACCGCCTGCGAAGTGGCATTGGAGATAACCAGGTTAGCAATGGATCGTGGGCTCTGGATCCTGATAATTTGTGCATTTGAGCTGCTGGCATCCCCAACCTGGAGTGTGCCTCCGGTAACGTTCGCCACAGATGATGCATTCAGAAAGTCGGCAGGAGCACTGGTGGCATTTCTGATCACGATCGTGCCACCCGACATGGTAAAAGTGGAACCAACTGCTCCGAGATCAAATCCGGCTAAAGTAACATCTGTTGAGCCTTGTGTCACAACGGTGACTATTCCTCCTGATTGCGTGTAGACTATAGTTTGAGTCGCGTTGTTGCGCGTGAGCCGGCCTGCTATGTTCAGGGTGCCGCCTTCAATTATAATTGTTGAACCGGTAACATAGTTGAGGGAATTGTCGGGACTGTCGCCGATATTATATGTTCCGGCCGACAGGCGCAGTAAGCCTCTTACAGAAACCGATCCACCGGCCTGAGCGGTTACGGTAACATTCGGGTTGTTGACCCAGAAACCTGCGGTTGGATCAATATTGTAAAGTGGGCCGACTATGAATGTATTTGCAAAGGTAAATGTACCAGACATCTTGAAGGTTCCGTTGATAAGGGTGAGGAATGCATCCGGTGCGTTGAAATGAGAGGACACTACTTCAAGGGTGTTGCTGATGCTTGTTCCCAAATCTGCCCGCATGAGGTTGAAGTTGTTCACACCTGTTCCGCTGATGGTCTGGTTGCCGTTTTTTGCAAATGTGACAGTCCCGGCATTGCCTGTGAATGTTCCGTTGTTCACCCAATTGCCCAGAACCGTTAAAATGTTTGTGCCGCCATCCAGGGTTGCGCCGGTGTTGATAACCACATTACCGGTGGCTGTGATGTTACGGGGGAAGCTTGTTGTTCCTCCGCTCATGGTGAGGTTGTTGAAATTGACGTTTGTGTTGTTGGGTATGGAATTGGTTGCTGTAAACTCAATTGTTCCCGTTCCGGCGTTCCAGTTGCCTAAACGGCCCAGGGTGATTCCGTCACATTGAAGTGTTCCGCCGCTTGTCATGACGAGGCTTCCGGCTGTTCCGTTGTTGTTGACAGGGCCCATGTTCACGATGCCCGAAACCGTCAGAACCGATCCGGAGGTAAAGGTCAATGTTCCGGTTCCGGTACCAAGAACGGAGCCGCCGAGTTGCAGGGTCAGACATGCTGCATTCGGTATGTCAACGGTTACGGTGAAGCCTCCGTTGATGATCACATCATCACCCGCAACAGGAGCGGGGTTCCCACCCCAGGTGGTGGTTGAACTCCAGTTTCCTGATTGTGAAGTAGTTTTTGTAACTGCAAATGCCGTTGAAACAGTAAGTAAAGTCATTAGTATGATGCCGAACGACAGGTAAAGATTCTTTTTCATTGTTTTCGTATTTGATTCAAAGTAGTTTTTATTATTAAGTTTAGTTAGCGTGCATTTGGATTGATGGGGAACGAAATACAGCCTGCAAAATTAGTTTAGATTAAATCTAAATACAAATAAAATAAAATAAATAAATAGATTCGGAGGAATTTTGATCAATAAAGGAACCCCTGATGTGGAAACGGTTGTTGGGATTTGATATGGAATACGCTTCCGGATGAGCGGACAGGCTTTAAATTGTGGTAGCAGGCCAGACCTTCCAGGTTTTTAAAACCTGGAAGGTCTTCGGTTACCCCGGAAGGCCTGTAGGTCCATGCCATGGCATGGACCTGCAACAAAATTATACCGTTAAAAACCGGTCGGCAATCAGCGACAGCATGACGAACAGCATGAATAGGTTCGCAGCCATGAAAATCAACCGGTAGCGCAGGTTTTTGGTCATGAACAACCCATACGCCAGGAGCAGGAGGAAGGCAATGTTCAGCACAACGATCGAATAACCGAGTACCGGATGATGGAGAATTTTAAAATAGACCAGCATGACGGATGCACCCGAAGAGGCCGTCATCCACCCCATCACGATGGTCCTGATCTGGAATTCGCTGAAAAGATCTGTAAGAACAGGGAACCCTGCGTTTTTATATTCCTGCCCGTATTTCAGCGTCAGCAGCCAGAAGTGAGGCATCTGCCACAGGAACAGGAAAAAGGCCAGGAAAACGGCTTCGGGGGCAAGCAGGGAGCCACCGCCAGCGGTCCATCCCATGAAAATCGGGATGGCACCTGTCAGGGCACCGGGAACAACGGCAAAAGCTGTTTTCCGTTTCAGCCAGGTGTAAATCCCGTTATACCAGATCAGGTTGACGAATCCGAGAATAAAACAAACAGGCGGAGCGAAGTATAACAGGATGAGCATCCCCCCGATAATGAACATCATGGAAAAACGCAATGCCTCTGCTGTGCTGATACGGCGCGACGGAATCGGCCGCCTGCGGGTGCGTTCCATCCGTTCATCATAAGGCCACTCCTGGTACTGGTTAAAAGCGGAGGCTCCGGAAGCCAGTAAAAAGATCCCGGCAATCGGGATCAAAGAGGAGAGGGTAAGCGTGGCCGGTGCCAGCACCATCGCGGTGAGGGCTGTTAAAGTCACCGCAAATGAAACAGGAAATCTTGTCAGAACAAGGATGACCCGGAAAATGGATGTATGCAAACTTCGTTGAATTATCCGCCAGTTGAATACAGCGGTTGCTATTTAATACTCTTCAGGTAATCAATGATCTTCACCACCTCATCATCTGTGACGATACCTTTATAGGGTTTCATGATCCCTTTCTGGTAACCCGAAACCACATCTTTATCAGGATCAAAGATGGATGTTTTAATATACTCATCATCCACTGTAACCGTACGCTCTGACCCGTTGGTCATGACTTTTTTACTCTTGCCATAAAGTCCCTTGAAAGAATTGCTTACAATTTTTGTTCCGTCGATGGAGTGACAGCCTGTGCAGGCGTTTTTTTTCAGGATCACCAGCCCTTCGGGTTCATTTGATTTCTCGGGCAGTGCTTTCAGCCAGGCTGCATATTCAGCCTCCGATACCACCCTGGTTTTGGTTTCCATGTAGGAATGTCTTAATCCGCAGTAAACCGTACATAATATATCATATTCACCGGGCTGTTGTGCAATGAACCACATGTAGTTGTTCTTTCCCGGAACAACATCTTCTTTGATCCGGAACGCAGGAATATAAAGGCTGTGGATGACATCGTCGGAATGGAGGTTGAGTTTGACAGCCTTATTGAGGGGTACCACAAGAATCGGCGATTGTTTGCCGCCTTCATATTCAAAGGTCCATGTCCACATTTTACCGATAACCGTGATGGGAATGGCACCGTTGGGAACAATCCGCTGGGGGCTGAAAGCCACATAGCCATAATAAAACATGAGCAGCACCAGGATCAGCGGGATGGTGATCCATGTGATTTCAAGGACGTTGTTATCCTTGATCTGTACGGCATGAGGATGTCTTTTCCGGTTGTAACGGACAACAAAATAGAGCATCACCGTTGTAATTCCCACCAGGAAAAACAAACTTATCCCGAAAATGACCTTAAAGGCCAGATCAACACCTTCAGTAAAATTTGAAGCACCCATATTATCAATTTACGATTATAAGAATTACGATTTACGATTTACCCGTTGCATTCACATTTTTCGTCCGCTTGTCCGCCCGTCCGCTTGTCCACTTGTCCGCCCGCTCACCCGCTCACCCGCTCACCTGCTCACCGAAACAAATAATCCGAAAACGTAAACAAGATCACCAGCACATAAATTGCCAGCACCATGAAAACAAACACCCGGAAGAGGGACGATTCATATTTCAGGTGCATAAAATAGGTTAACACGATGTAACCCTTGACTGAAGCAATGACCATGGCGATGAGCACCGTCAGTGCCGACAGATCAATCCATGTTACAGTAATGGTGACAAAAGTCAGTGCAAGCAACGTAACCAGCACCCAGAGATGGGTACGATAGGGGGTGATATGAACAGCGTCGTTATGCATGGTATAATATTTACGATTTGACGATTTACGGTTTACGATTGAATTTTGGATTTACGATTGGCGATTCAGATTTCGCTAATTTGCCAATTCACTCCTTCGCTACTTTAAGTTATCAGGTACAACAACGGAAACAAAAATATCCAGATCAAGTCCACAAGATGCCAGTAGAGTCCGCCATTTTCAAGCAGAACATATTTGCCTGTATTGATGGCCCCGCTGTTAACTTTGATCATCACGATGGTGAGGATGATACCGCCAACAACGAGGTGGAACATATGCAATCCTGTCATAAAGTAATACAGGCTGAAAAACATCACCTGGCCATGACTGAGCGTCATCATGAGGTCGGAACCGGGATAAAGGCCGATATGGATCTTATGTCCCCATTCAAAATATTTATTGACCATAAAGACTGCGGCACAAACAAGCGTGGCGAATAACAGGATCACAGCGAGTTTGTTGTTCCCTTTCTGCACGGCAGTGATCGACATGGCCACTGTGGCACTGCTTAACAGCAGCACGACCGTGTTGATCGTTCCGATAAAGGCATTCAGGTGGTGTGCCGCCTCATGGAATTCCTTGGAATAGTTGTTTCGCATGATTGCATATACCAGGAATAATCCGCCAAACAGGAGTATTTCCGTGAAGATGAATACCCACATGCCTAATTTTGCACCAATGTCGTCGCGATGTTCCATGTTTCAAATTACTATTTTATAATTTACTATTTACGATTTTTCCACCATTTCACTACTTCGCTATTTTGCCAGTTTGCTACTTTACTACTTTGCTACTTATAGTCATACGGTCCTTCATTCTCAGCCAACTCCGGCATCACTTCAAAGTTTTCCACAGGCGGAGGTGAGGGCACTCCCCACTCAAATGTTCTGCCACCCCAGGGGTTGTCGGGTGCTTTTTCCCCTTTTTTACTGAAAAGGGTGATGAGCATGATCACAAAACCGATTACGAGCAGGACTGCACCAAAGAACGATAATTGCTGTCCGAGTGTGAATTGGGGGAGGTAATCAAAATACCTGCGCGGCATTCCCATGATTCCGATGATAAACTGTGGGAAATAGAGCAGGTTGAAGCCTGAGAACAGGAACACAAACGACCAGTTTGCCATTTTAAAGTTATACATCCGGCCGTACATTTTCGGATACCAGTAATAGATTGCAGCGAAAAATGCAAACCCAACGCCACCAAAAACAATGTAATGGAAGTGTGCCACCACATAGGCTGTATCATGAACATGAACATTGGTGGCCAGTGCGCCGAGTGAAAGCCCGGTCATACCGCCGATCATGAACAGGAAGATAAATCCGAGGGCAAAAAGGAAAGGCGGCCTCATGGAAATTGAGCCTTTGTACATGGTGGTAACCCAGTTAAACACCTTGATGGCACTTGGAACAGCCACCAGGAATGTCAGCAATGAAAATACCCAGCGGGCAGTGGTGCTCATGCCTGAGGTGTACATGTGATGCGCCCACACAAAATAACCAACCGATGCGATGGCAAGGCTGGAGATGGCGATGGCCTTGTATCCGTAAACTCTGCGTTGTGCAAACGTGGGAATAATTTCTGTGATGACACCCATGGCCGGAAGGATCATGATATATACGGCGGGGTGCGAATAGATCCAGAACAGGTGCTGGTAAAGTACAGGGTCGCCGCCCAGTGCCGGATCGAAGAAGCCGATGCGAAGCCAGCGTTCGGCAATGATCATCAGCAGGGTGATCCCAACGATGGGAGTGGCAAGCACCTGGATCCAGGCAGTGGCATAAAGCGACCACGGGAAGAGGGGCATCTTGAAAAATGTCATGCCGGGTGCCCGCATCCGGTGCATCGTCACGATGAAGTTCAACCCGGTCAGGATGGAGGAGAATCCGAGTACAAATGCGCCAAATACCGCAGCAACGACGTTGGTGTGGGTTTGAATGCTGTAGGGAGCATAGAACGTCCAGCCGGTATCGGGAGGCCCGTTGCCCATGAACTGTGATGAAAGGGCGATGGCTGCACCAAGCACGTACAGGTAGAAGGAAAAAAGGTTCAATCTTGGAAATGCCACATCCTTCGCGCCGATCATGATCGGCATGGAGAAGTTACCGAACACGGCTGCAAGGCCGGGGATAACCACCGTAAAGATCATGATGATTCCATGCAGCGTAAAAAGGCCGTTGTACATCTGGGGGCCGTAGATCTGCTCCCCGGGGAAAAACAATTCAATCCGCATCACAACGCCGAGGATCACCCCAACGCTGAAAAATATCATCATGGCATACATGTACATCAACCCGATGCGTTTGTGGTCGGTTGATGTAAGCCAGGCCATCAGGCCTTTATATTTGCCTGTGTCAACAAGGTAACTTGGCTCAGGGTGATGAGTCTTCTCTTCTGTCATATCAATTGTTTTGTGTTTTCAATTTTTTACGTGACGACCTGATTATAAGATAAATAAATAATGTGGCAGCCAGGAATATAATGATCGTTGCGGTGATTTTCGTCACCTGCAGGGTGTATTTCCGTCCTTCCGGGTCATAGCTGAAGCAATATTCAAGAACCCGGTTGATGGTGGGCCGCGACTTGCCTTTCAGCGCTTCAACGATGGCCATCTTTACATCAAATGGCAGGTATGAAGTGCCATAAAGGTATCTTGTGACTTTTCCTTCCGGGCTAAGTACCATGATGCAGGAAGGATGCATGAAATCGTTTCCGGCACGGGTGAAATTGTAGCCGAGCGTGTGTGAAAGGGCGTAGATATTGGCGCTGTCGCCGGTCAGATACTGCCAGAATTCAGCGCGCGGTTTGCTGTGCGCCCGCAGAAAGTTCTTTTTCTTCTCAACGGAAGCAGCCGGTGTGTCGTCATAGTTGAAACTGACCGTAATTACCTGGTAATCCTTTCCAAGTTCCATTCCCATTTTCTCAATGACATCAGAAACCCCGGAAAGCAACTGCGGACAAATGCCAGGGCAGTCGTAGTATACCAGTGAAAGAATGGTCGGTTTGGTAATAAGTGATTTTAGCTGAACAGGCTGGCCCAGTTCATTGCTAAAGGTCAGATTCGCCGGGATGATCGTATCCAGGTGTTCCACAATTCCAACCTCTTCCTCCAGCCCTTCCACCTGTGCAAAAGCAGGCATTGCGAGGATCCCCAGCACTAGAATAACCACAACCTGAAAAACAACCTTTATTTTTTTCATAATTATCAAATAAGCGATCAGCTATTAGCGATCAGCTGTTAGCTATAAGCTAGCAGCAATCAGTCATCATCCCATCATCCCATCATCCCATCATCCCATCATCCCATCATCCCATCATCCCATCATCCCATCATCCCATCATCCCATCAGCACATCAGCACATCAGCACATCAGCACATCAGCACATCAGCACATCAGCACATCACCCTTCCTCCTTATAAATCCCCGCAATCATCAGCGATCCACCCATCAGGGCGGTATCCTTAAGCAGTTCAATCAAAGCCATGTTGGCAGAGGCGGGTTCAAACAATCCGGGGATATGTATCGTACATATAAATATCAGCAACAGCAAGGCAAGCAAAAGGCATGCAATCTGTATGAGCTTTTTTGAGATGATGGCGATGCAGGCAGCAATCAGTGCCACACCTGTAATGATGACTGTAAATCCTCCCCCCGGAATAAATGAACTGACCATCCCCACGTAATAGTTGTACATGAAGAAATGGTTCAGCCCCATGATGCCAAAAGGCAGGGCGAATAAAATTCTTCCTAATGTCGCAAGATGTTTCATCTGTTCATTCTAAAATTGTCTCCTAACCCCAAATTCGTCATTCGTCATTCGTCACTTGTCATTCGTCACTTGTCACCTGTCACTTGTCACGCGTCACCTGTCACGCGTCACGCGTCACCTTTACTCAACTTCTTTATCCTCAAAATCGACATCACGATATAACCGATAAATCCCCATACGATTAGAACCGAAAGCGTATAGGTGAGGAGTATCCACACAGGAGCATTTGCCCGGGTTGACCACCATGCCCTTGTTGCAGTCAGGCTTGGTTTATCGGTAGGTACACCAATGGCGAGATTTGCATTGGCCGGTGTTGTCATCATGACGCTTTTCGGGTCATTCACCGTGGCCGTCAGTTCGACATAACCCTCTTTATTGCCTGGCAGGTCGGCAGGGAATTCAAATGCCGCTTCACCTTTTGCATTGGTGGTTTTGATATCGCCCACCTGCATTTTTCCAAAATATCTTTTTACAAAGAGCATGACCTCAACACCGGAAGCAAGTCCTTTCTGTCCGTCTTTAAGCTGTTCTGTGGCAGTAACCAGCACTTTCTTCATCGGGTCACTGTACTGCATGGCAAGTGTTACAATCCTGCCAGTAAATGCAGCTTTTGCAACGGGGTTTGGCTGTACATATTTCGGGTTGAAGCTGCGCATAAAGGCTATTAACGACCAGCGCTCGTCTTCCGACAGGATGTTACGGAACTCAGGCATGGGGATTTTTCCGGTAGTTATACGGTAGAAAATCTCGCCATCGGTTTGTTTCTGTGCTTTATCCTTTGCAAGGTCTCCCGGGGGCGGGGTGAGTTTTGCCCAATTATCCTTCCCCATGTTTCCATGGCACGACTGGCAGTTTTTGCTGTAGAGTTGTTCACCCTGCTTCTGCATATCAGGTGTAAATTTAACCGGGGCAACCACCGCTTTCTGATCATCGGGGACAATCCAGGTTTGCGCTGCAACCCTGGTTCCGACTGAACAAATAAAGATTATTATGAGTAGATTTTTGAACCGCATAGTTCTTTGGTTGTTTCTGGGTTAGTCAAATTTAATATGATCGATGCCTTTTTCAACAGCTGTTTCATGCAGCGGAATGACCGGGAAAAATTTTGAGATCAGCGTGATAATGATCAGCACCAGGATGAACGGCGCAACTGAAATCAGCGTTTCGATGAGGGTGGGGCTGTAATGCATGAAATTCGCCGGAACATGCTGGATGGGCAGGAATGGGTGCTCCTGTGTGGGGATCACAATAAGATATCTTTTGAACCAGGCGCCTATCAGAACCGCGATGGAGATGAGCAGGACCGGTCCGGGTTTGCGGAACCGGCGGAAAAGCAGGAACAGGATGGGCAGGATGAGGCCGCCGATCTGGACAAGCCAGAACATCAGTGCATCCTTCCCGGCAAAAAGCTCCTGGAGGTGAACGGCATCAGCACGTTTCAATTTATACCCGGGAACCAGGAATTCATTGATGTTGAAATAGAGGTAAACCAGCGAAACGGTGGCCAGTACTTTTCCCATGTTGTTGAAATGCAGGTCGGTGAGATAATCCTGGAGTTTGTAGTTCTTACGGAAGAAATACATGGCAATGATGACGGCAGCCGAACCTGCAACAAAGGCTCCGGAAACGAAATAGGGGCCGAAAACAGTGCTGTCCCAGCCTGCCCTTGATGTAACGGCGAAGAGCCATGATGTAACTGTATGGATCGACAGGGCTGCAGGGATGAGCAGGATCAGCAGGATGCGGATTGACCTGCTGATGATTTTATTCTGTTCGGGCTGGTCGGTAAAATTCAGTGACAGTGTTTTGTAGATTGGTTTTAACCAGGATGGCAGTGAGGCAACTTTCCTGTGAATGATGGCCATGTCGGCGATCATGGGCAGGAAGAGGAGCAGGAGGCTCAGTACAAAATAAGTTGTGATCACCGTAACATCCCAGAGGATCGGCGACTGCGGCCTGCCATAAATAAATACGTAGGCGAGCCGTTCGGGGCGTCCCATATCCGAAACAATAACCAGGCCGGCCACTGCGGCGAATGCCACGGCGATTGTTTCAGCAATCCTGGTGATCGGCGTAAGCCATTTCATGCCGATCAGGCCAAGCACGGCGCTGATGAGCATGCCGATAAGGCTGGCGGCTACAAAAAAGACGAAGTTGGAGAGGTACATGCCCCAGGTAACGAAGTCGCGGATGCCGGCAACGCCCAATCCGTTGCGCAATTGCAGGGAGTAGGCGTAAAGGCAAATCAGCAGCGATACGGTGAGGAAACCCATCCAGAGCAGGAAACCCTTGTTGATCCTGATATGATGTGTAAGGTCGGCGGTGATTTTGTCAATGGTCAGTTTGTTGTCATCCATGGTCATCATGCTTTTTCAGGTGTTGCATCTGTGGCTTCTTCAAATGGGAAAAGGCGGTTTTTCGGAGGGAGGTAATAAACCCTCGGTTTGGTGCCCAGTTCGGGCATCAGCTGGTAAGCGCCGTTGTCGCGCAGGAGTTTGCTGAGCCTGACGGTTTCCTTGGTGGTTCCGTTGGTAACCGCATCTTCGTTCTGATCACCGAAATAATACACCCCGTTGGGACATGCTTCCACACAGTATGGGAGCTTGCCTTCCCGGAGGCGGTCGGCGCTGAACAAACATTTTGAAATGGTTCCCATTTTCTGGGGAACATTGAGTTCGGCACTGTATTCCTGGCCTTCGTGGCTGGCGGCGTCTTTTGGCTCAATCCAGTTGAAAATGCGGGCAGAATAGGGACATGCAGCCATGCAGAACCTGCAACCGATGCACCTGTTGTTCTCAATGAGCACGATGCCGTCGGGCCGCTTGTAGGTGGCATCAACAGGGCAAACAGAAACACAGGGCGGGTTATCGCAATGCTGGCAGTTCTTTGGCATGTTGTAAGGGGCGGTGCCAGGGGTATCCTGCATCTGGAGCGTATTCATGTGATACTGCTCGGGGCGGAGCTGATGGACATCCTGGCATGCGGTGATGCATTTGCGTGCATTGCGGCATTTCGACAGGTCGGTTACCATGACCCACCTGCGGCCCGGGATTCCTTCGCGGCTCAGCGAATCTTGCAGGCTTTCGCCGGATTTTTCAAGGGCTTTGATCTCAAGTGAATCAACCTGAACCAGCTTTCCATCCTGCGTTAGCAATACTTTCTGATCGCCTGAAACCTCTTTCTTTGCTTCAAAGACATGACCGGAATAAAGGGCAGCCGCACCAGTGGCGACTCCCACTCCGGCAAGGCCGATATTTTTCAGAAAATCGCGGCGCGAGGAGCCTTTTTGATTGTCAGATTCGTTTGGAGATTGCGGAGTAGTATTATGTTCCATAATTCACAATGTGTCGGAATTTATATGCACAAATGTAAATAAATATTCACACCTTGGAATACTGAAATGTAATTTTGAACCAGTCTAAATTGGTGACAGGTGGCAGGTGACAGGTGACGGGTGACGGGTGACAGGTGACAATTTTGCTGCTTTCCTTCTTAGAAAGGAAACAGCAAAGAGATCTTGTAGGCAAAGTTGTCTCCCACATTATCAAACGAGTAAGGCCCCCAGCGATAGAAGGCACCGATGCCGACGGTGTAGAGTTTCAGGTTGATGAGGTTATTGACAAGGAGGCCTGATTCATAGTAGCCCAGATCCATCTGCCTGGGTTTGTTGGTGATATAATCATACTTGTCGGGGTTGTCAAGCCAGCCAAACCCTATATTCTGCGACAGGGCGAATTCGGGATGGAACCATTTTTTTCCTTTGAAAAGGAGGTATCCGAAATCGTGGTAAATGTAAAGTGATGCATATTTATTTGAGAGAAACTCGTTCATACGCATGGTTCCGAAGCTGTACGGTGCATAGAGTGTGAATTGCCGGTAACTTGCCGGTGCATAATACAGGTTGCATGCCGGTATCGGCTGATCAACATATCCACCGTTTACTTGTACCGTAAGCTTGCCTAAATATTTTATATTAAATGTTTTACGAACTTTCAGGTCGACCCGGTCATAATCATATTCACCTCCGAGGATGTCCTTTAGGCCCCGGGTATATTCCAGCCATACAACCGGGTATTTCGTTCCCAGGGATATTTTGTTGTTGACGGTTTGAATGAATTTCTCGCCATAGGCCCATTTAAATCCTGCGGTAAGGGTGGTGAACATGAATTGGTTCTCCAGCACAGTGGCGTTCCCCTCTGTTGTTGCAAGGTCATAGGTGGTTGATTTCTTGAAATTACGGGATATCCCGACGTTGAACAGCACGTATTTCAATGCCCTGAATCCCAGCGAGAAATTGTAGCTCTCGGTCCGATCCAGTTTTTTGATCATCAGCTGCCGGAAATTCCCGGAAAGGATTGATTCATAGTCGGAAGGATAACTCAAACCGCCTGATTCAACGAGGTCATAAAATCCTGATGCAGAAATCGTCACATCATGCCGTCGGTTTACAAGGAAACTGACGTCACCCCCGTATTTTGAGGTGGTTGCACCAAAAGCATACTGGTAGAAACCGCCGATTTTAAACCAGTCGGCAAGCCGGTCGTTGGTATGTATGCCCGCACCGAGTACCAGCCCTTCATAGGGATTGTAATTGATAAACCGGTTGATGTCAATGTCGATCGGGCCCCAGGGAATCCTCCCTGTGAGGAGTGTCTGGAGCGTTTTGGCCATCTTGTCAAAATTGTTTGCCTCGCCCACGCTGTCGAGCACTTTATAGGTTTGCCTGTCTTTTCGGCTGAGGCTGTCAATCCGGTATTGATTCCAGAATGTTTCGCTTCTTGCTGTTGCCTCCTTATCCACTTCCACATCCAGGTGGTTGAATTCACGTCGCACAAGTTCGGGGTTGAGAACAATATCGCGAATATAACTCCTGCCACTGCCCACTGCCTTGTATTTGCCGATGCGCATGTTGTTGAATGCCACATCTGTGTTGAGCTGCACGGGGAACCACTGCACTCCGTCGATCAATTCATACAGCTGGTGTATCCTGATCATGAAGCCGCCAGTGTTCGGATAGGGTTCAGCCGTGACATTCTGGATGGCCCAGTTGTGGGAATTGATCGCAACGAGACCTTTCATCCCGTCAAAATTGGTTCCTTTTCTCGGGCGGAAAGAAATGATGAATACCGTATCGTGAGCGGTATAAGTTGTATCTTCTATCTTGAAAAAGTACTTGCTGAAACTCCCGCTGCCAATTGGGTTGATATAGTCTTTCATCATAATGGAGATGAAAGGCTTATAAAATGAAAATGACTGTATCTGTGTTGAAAGGAAAACAAGGATCGGGTCTTTAAATCCCGACATCTTGGTGGCAATCACCTTGTTGAAGTTTTTATCCGGTGCCATGAACTTCCGTTTGGTGACATTCTCCATCAGAAAAAGGTATTGTTCGCTGACCAGTTTTTCAATGAAATTATTTGTTGAATCCTGGGAATTTATCCCTGCGTCCGCCGAGTCGGGTTTTACGCTGAAGCCAACAGAAAGGCCATTTACAGGCATCACGGATGTGTCGACAAGTGCTGAGAAGTCGTTTTTTATGGTGGTATCCATATCCACGGTAAAAACGGTTTTATCGTAGGCGGTGTATGAGAATGTGCTGACCTTTTCCGGGTCATTTTTATCCCTGCTGTCAATGGCATTCCTGATGATCTGGTGGGCAGGATTGATTCCGGGAAGGATTTCAACCTCCCCGAGATCAATGTCTTTGCGGGTCATCATGACGAGCAGGTCTTTGGTGCGGCTGACTGGATTCACCATAATAGGCTCATAACCCACATAAGAGAGTGTAAGCGATTGAATCGGTTTTGGAGAGCGGAGGTTGAATTTGCCGTCGATGTCGGTTGTTCCCCCGGTGTTGCTGCTGTTGATCACGATGTTGACAAAGGCGAGCGACTCGCGGGTCCTTGAATCGATCACCCGGCCGGAAACATTGAAGTTGTCCTGGGCCTGGCAGATCAGCGAGGTCAGCATTAAAACCAATAGCATTGAATGTAAGCGGAGCATCATGAGCGGGCGAATTTTTTCAAAGGTAATAATTATAAATAATCGTAACTTTCCCGAAAATTATTATCACAGCAAGACGAAAAGACAGAGAAAAAGTGACAAAAGAATCGACGTTCCCTTTAATTGCAAAGACCATCTCGGGACTGGAAGATGTGCTCGCCAGTGAACTGGAGAGCCTTGGTGCCGGAGGGGTCATGAAGCTGAACCGGGCCGTGTCGTTTACAGGCACCACCGAAATGATGTACAAGGTTAATTATGCCTGCCGGACCGCATTGCGCATATTGAAACCACTGTTCCATTTTGAGATCCTGGAGCAAAAGGACCTTTATGAGAAAATTTATGAATTTCCCTGGGAGGATTACCTGGATGCAGAGCATTCCCTTGCCATTGATGCGGTAATTTCATACACAGTTTTTACAAATTCACAGTTTGTTGCACAGAAATCAAAGGATGCGATCGTTGACAGGCTCAGGGATAAACTGGGCAAGCGCCCTTCTGTTGACCTTGAACATCCTGACCTGAAGATCAATGTTCACCTCTTCAAGGATTCCTGCACCGTGGCGCTTGATGCATCGGGGCAATCGCTCCATCGGCGCGGTTACAGGAAAAGCACCGGGCCTGCCCCCATCAATGAAGTGCTGGCGGCAGGACTGGTAAAACTATCCTGCTGGGACGGTGTCACGCCACTTTTTGATCCGATGTGCGGTTCCGGAACGTTGCTTATTGAAGCCGCTATGCTGGCAAAGAACATGCCGGCCGGTTATTTTAGGGAAGAGTGGGGTTTTATGAAGTGGCGCGACTTTGATCCCCAGCTTTGGGACAAAGTTAAAACGGATCAAAATGCAATGACAACGGAGGCACATGTAAAGATGCATGGTTCCGACCGGGCTGAACGTGCCATTGAATCTGCACGCGAGAACCTGAAGTTTACCGGTCTGTATGAGGAAATTACGCTGGAAACCAAATCGTTTGAGGATGTTCAGCCTCCCTTTGACAAGGGTTTTATCATCTCAAATCCTCCCTATGATGAACGGTTGCAGATAGAAGATTCCCTGGCCTTTTATAAAATGATTGGCGATACGCTGAAGCGCAAATTCGCAGGCTACACTGCCTGGTTTATCTCATCAGACCTTGATTCCATCAAATTCATAGGCCTTCGGCCTTCCCGACGGATCCCCGTGTTCAACGGACCGCTTGAATGCAGGTTTATTAAGTTTGACCTGTTCGCGGGGAGGAAAGGGGAACAGGAGAAACAGTGAAATGGTGAAATGGTGAAATGGTGAACGTCCCATTGGTTCTGCTCCATTCCAGGGTAATATTTATTTACGGGTGATCATTCCGGAGGACAGTGCTGAAGGCAAATTTTGTACTTTTGTGGAGAGAAAATGAGAGGGGAGGGCAAAGTGCAAAATGCAAATTGAAAATTGCGAAATGGTAAGTGCCAGGTGCCAGGTTTCAAGTGTCAAATGAGGAGGTAGCAGGGTTGGTCAGTCCGCCCGTCCGCCCGTCCGCCTGTCCACCCATTTTCACCAATAAAGTAACCAACACCATCTACCTATGTCACAAATTACCAGAATCGGCGTTATGACTTCCGGGGGCGATTCCCCGGGGATGAATGCGGCTATCAGGGCCGTGGTTCGCACTTCAATCTTCAACGGACTTGATGTTTTTGGCATCTGCCGGGGATACGAGGGTATGATTGAAAACCAGATTGAACAGCTGTACAGCAATTCGGTTTCAAATATCATCCAGCGGGGCGGTACCATCCTTAAAACAGCCCGAAGCAAGCGGTTTATGGAATATTCAGGTCGCCTGGAGGCGTACAACAACCTTAAAGCCAATGGTATAGATGCACTGGTTGCCATCGGAGGGAACGGTACGTTCACCGGGGCGTCTATTTTTGACAACGAATTTGATTTTCCGATTATCGGGCTGCCGGGCACCATTGACAATGACCTTTATGGCACGGATGCGACCATTGGGTTTGATACGGCAGTGAATACCGTGGTTGAGGCTGCGGATAAGATCCGGGATACGGCCAATTCACACGAACGGTTGTTTTTTATCGAAGTGATGGGCCGTGATGCCGGTTTTATTGCCCTGCGAAGCGGAATTGCCTGCGGTGCCGAGTTCATCCTGGTACCTGAAACCACCACCTATATCGACAACCTTGCACGGCTGCTGAAACATGACTGGCGTAAAAGTAAAACCTCCGGTATTGTTATCGTTGCTGAAGGGGACGATTCGGGTGGCGCCTATGAAGTGGCCAGGAAAGTCAAGGAAAAGCTTCCGGAAATGGACGCACGCGTCACCATCCTTGGCCATATCCAGCGTGGTGGTTCCCCAAGTGCCTTCGACCGTGTGCTTGCAAGCACGCTCGGGCATGTAGCGGTAAGGGGCCTCCTGGAAGGACATCGCGGCGAAATGGCCGGCATTGTTAACAAAGAGGTTGTTTTTACCCCGTTTGACAAGGCCATCAAACATCATAAAGATATTAACAAGGAGATGCTGGAAATGTCGCGGATCCTTGCCCTTTAAAGCTATAACGCTTCTTTTTATTGGAACGGATCACCCTTTTTGCCGACGTTTTGCTGCCGCTTCCGGTAAGTGGAACTTTCACCTACCGTGTGCCGTACGACCTGAATGACCAGGTGCAGGAAGGGGTACGCGTCGTTGTGCAATTCGGAGCCAAAAAAATATATACTGCCCTGGTAACCAGGGTTCACGAAGTGCCTCCCGGCTCACACATTCCAAAATACATCCTTTCAATTCTTGACGAAAACCCGCTTGTTTCGCCTGTGCAGCGTACCTTTTGGGAATGGATGGCAGGCTATTACCTGTGCCATCCCGGGGAGGTGATGAATGCAGCACTGCCTTCGGCATTTAAACTTGCCAGCGAGTCTAAGATCGCCCTTAACCCATTGCTGCCCGATAACATTGAAGGGTTAAATGAGAAGGAACTGATGCTGGTTGAAGCGTTGCATAACCGGAAAAGCATTGCCATCTCTGAGGTCGCAAAAATTGTGGATCAGCAGAAGACGATTCCACTCATTAAAACGCTGATTGAAAAGGGGTTTATTGTGCCTGAAGAGGAGCTCAATGACCCTTACAAACCGAAGCGTGAATCCTTTGTAAAGTTGTCGCCCGATTATGCTGAGCGTGAGGAGGCGATGAAAGAGCTGTTTGAAAGTCTTGAGAAGCGGGCAAAGAAACAGCTTGAAATAGTCATGACATTTATCAGCCTGTCACATTACGGTTTCGGGGAGTTAAAGGAGGTAAAGCGCCAGGATCTGCTCAGGCAGTCGAAAGGCAATGCAACCCAGCTTGACAGCCTGGTGGAAAAAGAGGTTTTTGAAGTGTACGAGAAGGTCGTAAGCAGGTTTGATGAAAAAGTGAATGGTACCGATTCGGAACTGATTGAACTAACCACCGGTCAGCAAACGGCATTGGACAGTATCAGGCAATGCTTTGAAACAAAAGATGTTGTGTTGCTCCACGGTGTGACCTCCAGCGGTAAAACCGAGCTGTACATCAAACTGATACGTGAGGTGATTGACCAGGGAAAACAGGTCTTGTTCATGTTGCCGGAAATAGCGCTTACCACGCAAATAATCACCAGGTTGCGCAAGTACTTCGGCAACAGGGTAGGGGTGTACCATTCGCGTTTCAATGTACATGAACGGGTTGAAATATGGAATGCAGTGCTCAATGCCAGTGATCACAGTAAAACGGCAGGGACAACCTGTGATATCATTCTTGGTGCGCGGTCGGCCCTGTTCCTGCCTTTTTCAAACTTAGGCCTTGTTGTTGTTGATGAGGAGCATGATCCTTCGTTCAAGCAGATGGATCCCGCACCAAGATATAACGGCCGTGATGCGGCGATTTACCTGGCGCATCTGCACGGGGCGAAAACCCTGTTGGGTTCGGCGACGCCATCTGTGGAGACTTATTTCAACGCCACGCAGGGCAAATTCGGCCTGGTGGAGTTGTTTGAGCGTTTCGGGAATATGGAAATGCCGCAGATCCAGGTTGTCAATATCAAGGATTCGCTGCGCCAGGGGCTGATGAAAAGCCATTTCTCCTCCACTTTGCTAACTCAAATTGGAAAATCCCTTGATAGCGGGGAGCAGGCTATCCTGTTCCAGAACAGGCGGGGGTTTTCACTCAGGCTTGAGTGTGAAACCTGTCATTGGATGCCTTCGTGTAAAAATTGCGATGTAACACTTGTCTATCATAAGAAGATCAACCAGTTGCGGTGTCATTACTGCGGATATGTTGCAAGGATCCCCGGGAAATGCCCAGAATGCAACGGGAACCAGATCAGGATGAAGGGGTTCGGAACTGAGAAGGTGGAGGAGGAACTTTCACTTATTTTTCCCAAGGCCCGCATCACCCGGATGGATTTGGATACGACCCGGAGCAAACATTCATTGCAACAGATCATCGGAGACTTTGAAGCCCGGAAGATTGATATCCTGGTTGGCACACAGATGGTGACCAAGGGGCTTGATTTTGACAATGTGCGGCTCGTTTGCATACTCAATGCCGATAACATGCTGAGTTATCCCGATTTCAGGTCGGCCGAGCGGAGTTTCCAGCTGATGGCGCAGGTAAGCGGACGTTCTGGTCGGAAATACAAGCAGGGGAAGGTGATCATTCAGACCTGGCAACCAACTCATCCCGTGATCATTGATGTTGTGAAAAATGATTACCAGGCCATGTTCAAAAAACAAATGGCGGAAAGGCAGAAGTTCATTTATCCTCCTTTTTCCCGGCTGGTGTTGCTTAAATTGAAGCACAAAGACCCAGATTTGCTGAACAAGGCTGCTGAAGTGCTTGCCGGGTCGCTTCGCAAGGTTTTCGGCAAGCGGATCCTCGGGCCCGAATTCCCGATGGTATCACGGATCATGAATTATTACATCAAGCACATCATGTTCAAAATGGAACGTGGTGTTTCAACCTCTGCGATGAAAGGAAAATTAATGGATGAGATTGAGAAGTTTCAGTCTGAACCTTCTTTCAGGGCGGTAAAGGTTGTTATGGATGTTGATCCGCAGTAGTGTCAATAACAAGGAAAAGGTCTTCTTTATCTCTTTTCATCAGGTAACGCTCCCGGGCAAACTTTTCAAGCTGTGTGGTGTCATTCATCAGCTGGGCAGTGAGGATGGAGTCCTTTTTGATTTCCTGGAGGTAAAACTGTTTTTCAAGGTTAAGTCCATCTAATTTCTCTTGCAGGTGGTTGCGGGTCAGCAGGTTGTTGCTGTCAAAAAACACCATCCAAACCACAAACGCCACTGTTGTGAGGAAGAACTTGTTGATCAGGATGCGGAAAATAAACCTTAAAACTGACATGTAAATAATTTAGGAATATGCGAATGACGAATTACAAATTACAAATTACGAATATGCGAATGACGAATATGCGAATGACGAATATGCGAATGACGAATATGCGAATGACGAATTAAAAATGCTACTCAGCTGTTTTCCTGTCACCTGTCACCCGTCACGCGTCACCTGTCACCCGTCACCTGTCACCCGTCACCTGTCACGCGTCACCTGTCACCCGTCACGCGTCACGCGTCACCAATCACTCTTCAAATAATTATATATCTCCACCTGCGACCTGATCTTTGGTCCCGGGGTTTTCTTGTATTTGTTCTGTTCCCCCTGGCTGATGATTCGTGCCTTGACATTGTCGGATAGCTGGATTTCCAGCATTTTACGCAGAAGTTCGCGAATTCCCGGGTCATAAATGGGTGTTGCCACTTCAATGCGGTTGTCGAAATTGCGCACCATCCAGTCGGCCGATGTAATATAATACTGGTTGTCGCCGCCATTGCAGAAGACAATGATCCGCGCATGTTCAAGGAACCGGTCAACAATGCTGATTGCCTCAATGTTATCGCTCAGTCCGGGGATTCCCGGCACCAGGGTACATATCCCGCGAATGATCAGCTTTATCTTTACGCCGGCCTGGCTTGCTTTGTACAGCTTTTTAACCATGGTGCCATCAACCAGGCTGTTCAGTTTGATGATGACCCAGGCCTCCTTGCCCTTTGCCGCGTTGCGCATCTCGTTCTGCAGCATCTTGATGTAGAAGTTGCGCATGTTCAACGGTGCCACCACCAGCGCCTTGAACTTGTAGGGCCGGTAACTTTCTTCAATCAGGTGAAAGGCGTTGACCACATCGGTACAGATGGTTTGGTTGGCAGTAAGCAGGCTCACATCTGAATAAACTTTTGCAGTATCCTCATTGAAATTACCTGTTCCGATGAAGGCAAAGAAGAAATCCGACGTGTTTTCTTTGCGCCTGATGAGGATCAGTTTGCTGTGAACTTTAAAACCGGGGATGCTGTGGATGACTTTCACCCCTTCCTCCCGAAGCCTGCCTGTCCAGAAGATGTTGGCTTCTTCGTCAAACCTGGCCTGCAGTTCCATGAAAACAGTGACATATTTGCCATTTCTGGCCGCGTTGATCAGGGCGTTGATGACACTTGAATTTTTTGCGGCTCTGTAGATCGTCATTTTTATTGACCTGACCTTGGGGTCAATGGATGCCTCACGCAGCAGGTCAATGATGTACTGAAACGACTGGTAAGGGTAATGAAGCATGATGTCTTTCTGCCTGATGGAGCTGAGAATGCTCCTGTTGAGTGGCAGATCCTTGTGCATCAGCGGTACAAGTGGTTCGTTTTCCAGTTCACGGTGCCCCAGGTTGGGAAATCCCATGAAATCTTTGAAGTTGTGATAACGCCCGCCTCCCCTGATCGGGTCGTCTTTGGTGATTTCAAGGCGTTTGGTAATGATCTTCAGCAAATCCTGCGGAATAGATTTATCATACACAAACCGAACAGGGATGCCGCGTTTACGTTGTTTCAGGCTTTCGGTCATCACCTCCAGGAAACTTTTTGAAACATCGGTATCAATATCAATTTCGGCATCGCGTGTGATCTTCACCGTGAATGCCGAAAAAGTGTCATAGCCGAAGATGGAGAAGATTTCAGAAAGGCAGTACCTGATGATGTCGTCAAGGAGGATGATATAGCGTTTTTCTCCATCAGTGGGAAGAATGAGGAACCTTGAGATGGTTTTGGTAGGCAGTTCAATCAAAGCATAATCATCTTTGAGTGCCTTGTCCTTACGCCCTACGGTAACGGCAAGGTAAATGGACTTGTCGCGGAGGGAGGAGATATCCCTCAGGCTGCTGATCATGATGGGGAAAAGTCCGCCGCGAACCTGTTCCCGGAAGTATTTACGGACAAATGCTCCCTGTGATTCAGAGAGTTGGATTTCGTTGATGATGAAAATGTCGTGGGTGGCGAGGTCATGCACGATTTTCTCGTATACCTGCATGAATTCACGTTCCTGGGATTGAACAAGTTCGCCGATTTCCCGGAGAGCTTTTTTCGGATTTACAGGGGTGTCGTAATGAAAATGATCAACTTTGAGCATCCTGTTCAACGTGGCTACGCGCACCCTGAAAAATTCATCCCGGTTGTTTGAAAAAATACCCAGGAACTTCAGCCGCTCAAGCAAAGGGTTGCGGGCATCAGCAGCCTCCTGCAGTACCCGCCCGTTGAAATAGAGCCAGTTGAGGTCGCGGTTAAGGATCGGTACCTGTTGCCTTGCAGCCATGCTATTTCAACATTTTCGGATAAATGACAAATTCCTGCAAAGCCTCCACCGACGGGAGGTCTTCCCATTTCAGCGTGTTAAATGAGAGGCAAACGATACAGGAGGTGGGCATGGCCTCAATTCCAGGATGAAGGAAGAGGTTGGCCAGGTTGGTGATGGTTGGGTTATGCCCGAAGATCATGAGTGAATTAAGGTCATTTGAGGTTCCGTAGATAAGATCAAGGATCCGGTCATAATACGTGTCATATATTTTCCGTTCGGTTCTGATCTTGCCAGCCGGATAGTTAAGGCCCTCCGCAACAATCTTCGCTGTTTCAAAGGCACGTAAGGCCGGACTTGACAGCATCAGGTCAATGACTGTGTCGCGTTTCAAAAGATAGTCGACTACCAGTGCGGTCTTTTTAACCCCTTTCGGAATGAGGGGACGGTCAATGTCAGCCACGCCTGGTTCTTCCCAGGAGGCTTTGGCGTGACGCATCAGGTAAAGGGTCTTCATTTGTGTCGGGTTAGTATGCGAAAAGCGGAAATTCTGCCATCATTTCATTTACTTTCTTTTGAACCTTTAGGATCTTCGCTTCGTTTTCAATGTCGCTGATCACCTCATCAATCAGGTTCACGATCTTAGGCATATGCTTTTCCTTGAGCCCGCGCGTTGTAACGGCCGGCGTGCCTACGCGCAGTCCCGAGGTCGTGAAAGGTGAGCGGCTGTCGAACGGTACCATGTTTTTGTTCACGGTAATGTCTGCCCGCACGAGTGTATTTTCAACCTGTTTGCCGGTAATATCAGGGAACTTTGTACGGAGGTCAATAAGCATAAGGTGGTTGTCGGTTCCTCCCGAGATCACATTGTAGCCTTTGTCCATAAACGCTTTTGCCATCGCTGTGGCATTTTTCCTTACCTGCATGATATAATCCATGTATTCATCCGACAGGGCTTCAAAAAATGACACGGCTTTTGCGGCGATGACGTGTTCCAGCGGGCCGCCCTGGATTCCGGGGAAGACAGCCGAGTCAAGCAACTGCGACATCATCTTGATCTCACCCTTTGGTGTGGTGTGTTTCCATGGGTTTTCAAAATCCTTGCCCATCAGGATCATGCCTCCGCGGGGCCCGCGGAGTGTTTTATGGGTGGTGGTGGTTACAATGTGGCAATGGGGCACAGGGTCGTTGAGAAGGCCGCGGGCAATAAGTCCGGCGGGGTGAGCGATATCTGCAAGCAGCAAGGCACCGATCTTGTCGGCAATTGCCCGCATCCGCTTGTAATCCCAGTCGCGTGAATAGGCGGAAGCCCCTGCAATTAAAAGTTTTGGCCTGATGGCGAGTGCTTTTTCCTCCATCTTGTCGTAATCAATCATCCCGGTTTCCTGTTCAACCTGGTAGGCCACCGCCTTGTATAATATCCCGGATGAGTTCACCGGCGAACCATGCGAAAGGTGGCCGCCATGAGAAAGATCAAGGCCCATGAAAGTGTCGCCGGGTTTCAGGCAGGTCATGAGCACGGCCATGTTGGCCTGTGCACCGGAATGGGGCTGTACGTTGGCCCATTCGGCGTTGAAAAGCTCTTTTGCCCTGTCAATGGCCAGTTGCTCGGATATGTCTACAAACTGGCAGCCGCCATAATACCTTTTGCCGGGATATCCCTCGGCATATTTGTTGGTCAGGCAGGAGCCCATGGCTTTCAGCACCTGGCTGCTGACAAAGTTTTCAGATGCAATCAACTCCAAACCGCTGGTTTGCCTGTGTAATTCATTCTTGATGACCTTGAATACCGCACTGTCTTTTTTCATAGCAGAGTAAAATTTTGGAAATTATATGTCGTTTAGTTGAATGAAGGTCTTTCGGAGGAACAAAAGTAAAATTATTTCAGATAAAATCTTGATATTTGCTTTGAAAAGTGAAAAGGTGATCGGGATAAAGGAAAGTGCAGAGGGTAAAATGCAAAATGCAAAGTGCAAAGTGCAATGTGCGAAGTTTGCAATACTCGCGATTGCTCTGGTTTTGGTATGCATGGTATATCCGAATGAGGGCTTGTGCCAGCTTTCAGCCGGGAGCAACGATACCATCAATCCTGGTGTACCGGTAACCCTGACTGCCACCTATGGAATGATTGCCAATGGCGTTCCCTCCATTCCTAACCGGGAAGACTGGGTTCAGGGGCCTTTCCCGATCGGGTTTGCATTTTCGTTTTTCAACAAATCATATACTTTGTTCTACATTGGGGCCAACGGATGGATAAGTTTCAGTCCCAACCTGAATGCCGATGGGATCAGGGATCCTATTGCCTTGCCCAGTGCGGCAGACTACAGCCCGAAGAATTGCATTCTCGGGCCCTACCAGGACCTTAATCCTGTTGTTGATGGCAGCCCCTATATTTTTTATCAAACCATCGGGACTGCTCCCAGCCGCAAACTGGTGGTTATGTGGTGCGAATGTCCGATGTACAATTGCGACGGTTCTACCGTTACGTTCCAGATCATATTGAACGAGGGCAACCATAGCATCGAAAACCACATTTACCATAAGCCTGCCTGTCCGAACCATTTCGGCAATAAAGCCACACTCGGGCTGCAGGATATGACCGGTTATATCGGTTTTTCTCCGCCAGGGTACAATGCATCCTCCTGGACAGCCGACACCACGGCGTGGAAGTACACCCCGACCTCTGTTGACAGTTTCCAGGTTGCAAAGATTCCGTATCATATGCAGCCCATCACACCGGGAAACAAAATCAGCTATCGCTGGTATGAGGGGACAACATTTCTTTCTGATCAGCAGTCGATCATTGTAACTCCATCGCAAACAACCAATTACCGGGCTTTCTGCACTGTGTGCGACGGGGAAGAGTTTACCGATGACATGACCGTTTTTGTTATACCATACATACCAAACGCCTTCACCCCGAATGGCGACGGGCTGAATGACGGGTTCAGGATAGTGGGGCTGCCTCCCGAAAATCTCACGCGGTTCAATTTGCAGATATTCAACAGGTGGGGGCAGCTGATCTTTTCCACCAGTGACATCAGGGAATACTGGGACGGGAAATACAAGGGTGAGATATGCCCTGAAGGGGATTATACATGGGTGATTTTTTACGAAGACGATAAAAAGACAAAAACGAGCAACAAGGGGACTCTGACACTGCTTCGCTGACCATAATACATGGTCCCTGACTTTTTGAAGCCCGGTCATTAAAAAATGATTATGAAATACAGGATTTTGCTGTTGCTGTTTCTGCAGGTTTCCTGGGTGTTATGCCGTAGTCAGAGTGCCGATTTTTCAATACCCGATACGGTTTGTGAAGATACCCCGGTGAGCATCACCGGGGTTCAGCCACTTGCGGCTAACTCATACAAATGGAGTTTTTGTGCAGGGAATGCTTCATATGAGCCCGACGGTGTAAACCTGGGAAATCCAAACCAGCTTTTAAACGCACCGCGGTTCATCACTATTGTGCAGGATGGGGCCAATTATTTTTCCTTTGCCACAAGCACCGGAAATTCAAGACTAATCAGGTGTTATTACAGCAATTTACTGGATCAGAATCCCGTCAGCATTACCGATCTCGGAAACTTCGGCGTCCTTACAAACCAGGTCACCGGGGTACAGGTAAAGAACGACAACGGAAACTGGTATGGGTATGTTTTAAACGGCAACAAACTGGTCAGACTTGCTTTCGGAACATCCTTGCTCAGCACCCCTGCCACCCATGTGGTAACCTTATCAGCGATGACCACCGGATCAGGCCTGGTGATTGTAAAGTCGGGAACAAACTGGGTTGGATTTTGCACCGATATTGATGCAAACAACCTGGTTCGCCTTGATTTCGGAACAACCCTTGCCTCCGATCCGTCTGAGGTTAACCTTGGAAATACCGGCCAGCTCGACAGGCCATCAAGCCTGGTGGTGGCAGATGACAACAACAGATGGTATGCCTTTATCTGCAATATCGGTAACAGTACCCTGACAAGGGTTGACTTTGGGAATTCGCTGCTGAACCTGAACCCGAACGGGGTCAACCTTGGAAATGTGGGGGGATTAAACCTGAATGCCGGCATCACGCTCATCAACGATTGTGGTGGTTACAACGGGTTCGTTACCAATTGTGTCATTCAGTCTGACCTCTGCATTCTGCATCTTGTGTTTACCGGTGGACTGGGAGGAACGGTAACCGGTTACCACATCCAGAACAACGGTGTACTTAACAAACCTTACGGCATTTCCGAAATTCTCAGAAAGGGTGACACCCTTTATGCCTTTGCTGCCAACTATGGCAGTTCTTCTATTACACGTATGTTTTTTCCGTCATGTTCTGATGCGTCCCAGCCCTTTTATGTAGGCATTGATCCGCCACCGATAACATATCCTGATTCTGGAAATTACAATATCCTGCTTACTGTTAACGAAGGACTTCCCACCCGGTCGTCGAAATGCCGGAATATCGTTGTGATCCCGAAACCCGGTGTTGACCTGGGAGCCGACCGGAAAATCTGTGAGGGAGAGATCAGTGCGCTTGATGCCGGCCCCGGAAGTACTTCCTATTTATGGTCAACAGGAGCAACAACACGTAAGATTAACGTTGATACATCGGGAACATACTGGGTTCGGGCATGGAATTCGGCAGCTTGTGAAACCCTTGATACGGTAATGGTTACGGTCGGAAAGACGGAATCGGTGCAGGTTGATACCACCATATGCAAAGGGTTGGCATACTGGGCCCAGCAGGCCATGCAAACCACAAGCGGGACATACCGCGACACACTTCAAATGACAAATGGATGCGACAGCGTTGTCACAACAAAACTGGTTGTTGATGAATGTCCGCTGCTGATCTGGTTCCCAAACGCATTCACGCCGGATGGAAACGGGGTGAATGATTTTTTCAAACCGATAGGCAAAGACATCATAAAATACCACCTGCAGATTTTTGACCGATGGGGAAGCCTTGATTTTCAGTCAACCGACATCAACAAAGGCTGGGACGGGACTGTTAAAGGAGTCATTGCCCCCCCCGACGTTTATACTTACATAGTGGTCTTTGAAAGCATCTCTTATCCCGGCGTTGTGCACAAGGAAAAAGGAACATTTAACCTGATCAGGTAAATTGGTTCGGTGTATGGTTTTTTGTTTAAATTTGTAGTCTGTAAAGCAGGTCGTTACAATAATCCACCCCATGAAATGTCGTTTACTGTTATGCTTAGGCGCTTTTTTGTGTCTTTGCTTTTCCACGGGATTCCCGCAATCGGGGGTCAATCTTCCTGATCCGACAGGCTCCGTACCATATATCTCCCCGCGGGAACCACAGCCTGCCACGCGTATTCCTGATCTTTCTGCACAGAAAGAAAACACGGCCGACCGCATGTCGTGGTGGCGGGAAGCACGGTTCGGCATGTTTATCCACTGGGGCCTTTATGCTGTCCCGGCCGGGGAATGGAATGGTAAAACGGAGTATGGGGAATGGATCCGCACCTCAGCCCAGATACCCCTGGAAGTATATGATCAGTTCCGCACGAAATTCAACCCTGTAAATTTTGATGCCGACCAATGGGCGAAAACCGCCCGCGATGCGGGGATGAAGTACATCGTGATCACGTCAAAACATCACGACGGGTTTTGCATGTTTGACACCAGGCAAACCGAATTTAACATCATGACGACCCCTTTCAGGCGTGACCCGATGAAGGAGCTTGCTGAGGCATGCAGGAAGTACGGACTGAAGTTCTGCTTTTATCATTCCATCATGGACTGGCATCATCCCGATTACCTGCCGCGGCGTGACTGGGAAAAGGACCGTTCCACGGAAGGAGCTGATTTTGACCGCTATGTTGCCTATATGAAAGCCCAGCTGAAGGAATTGCTTACCAACTACGGCGATATCGGTGTTTTATGGTTTGACGGGGAGTGGGAACAAACATGGAATGAAAAATATGGCAGGGAGATCTATAATTATGTGCGGAGCCTTCAGCCTGCAATTATCGTAAACAACCGCGTTGGGGCAGGCCGCCTGGATATGGAGGGACTTACCAAGGCAGGCGCATTTGGCGGGGACTTCGGAACCCCGGAGCAACAGATCCCGCCCACCGGACTTCCCGGAGTTGACTGGGAGACCTGTATGACCATGAATGACCACTGGGGCTACAACAAGGCCGACACCAGCTTTAAAACGACCAGGGAGGTTATTCACATGCTGGCGGATATTGCCTCCAAAGGCGGCAATTACCTCCTCAATGTAGGACCTGCATCTTCCGGGGTATTCCCACAGCGGAGCATGGATATTCTTGACGGCATCGGGAAATGGATCAATGTAAACGGTGAATCTGTTTACGGCACCGATGCCAGTCCGTTTAAAGCGTTGCCATGGGGCAGATGCACCCAAAAGTCATCGCCAACCGGCACCGTGCTGTATCTGCATGTGTTCAACTGGCCATCTGATGGCAGGGTGATTTTGCCCGGGATTCTTAATGTTCCGATCGAAGCCTATATGCTGGCTGATCCAGGGAAAAAAGGATTGAAAACAGACCGAAAGGACGACGCACTCCTTGTCTCAGTCCCCTCAACTGCACCAGACCAGGATAACAGCGTCGTCGTGCTTCGCCTGCTGGGCAAAGCAGATATGACCGAACCTCCGGAGTTTAAAACAGAATCTGATACATTTGTGGACACTGTGAATGTTGTCCTGTCAAGCGAACGTGAAAACGTTGAAATCCGTTATAGTTTTGGAAGTGAAGAAGTTAAGGCCAGAGCGAAATGGTACGCGGGCCCGGTAACGCTCGGCGAAACAACGACGATGAATGCCCGGTGTTTTCGCGGCGGAAAGCCGGTAAGCGGTACCAGTACCATGGTTTTTACGAAAACAGAACCGTTGAAGGCCGTCATCCCTCATCCTGAAGGAAATACCGCACCGGAAGGGATAAAAGGAGCTGGAATCAGTTATGACTATTATGAAGGTAAATGGGACAGCCTGCCTGATTTCCGTGTGCTTAAGCCGGTGAAATCGGGCGTTGTGCCCGGGTTTGACTTCACACCCCGAAACCAGGAAGAGCTGTTTGCTTTTGACTATCACGGATTTGTGCTCATCCCGGTCTCCAGTGCTTATATTTTCACAACCGGCTCAGATGACGGCAGCTGCCTGTGGATCGATGACCGGCTTGTGGTCATGAATGACGGATTGCACGGTATGACTGAAAAATCGGGCCATATTTCACTCGCCAGGGGATTTCATAAAATCAGGGTCGCTTTTTTTGAGCGCACCGGCAGTGATGTACTGAATGTATTCGTAAAAAGCCAGTGGCTGCCCCGAAAGCAGTTGCCCAACGACTGGCTTTTTCATTGATGATGGTGGCCTGTGAACCCAGACCAGCATGATTTAGTGCTGTTTTGTAATGATTTTGAAACTTTTATGATAGTTTTTTCGTACACAATCAAGGTTATCGGAAAGGAATTCTTATTTTCGCATGAATCTAATTCCCAGCGCACAACCAGCTTAGTTGCTTAATCCGGCTTAAGAGGCTCAACGGAAAGAAATGGATAAAAAGCTTAATGTACTTGTAATTGAGGACTCCCAGGTTGATGCTGAACTGAACGTGGCTATGCTGCGCAGGGCGGGGTATGATGTTACATACCAGCGCGTTGAAACTTCAGAGGAGATGTTGCAGGCGACCACTGCCGTGTGTTGGGATATCATCCTTTCCGACTATTCAATGCCTCATTTCACCGTGCTGGCGGCGCTGGAAATCTATCATGCCGAAGGCCGCGATATCCCTTTTATCGTTATTTCAGGTGCCATAGGTGAAGACAAAGCAGTTCAGATCATAAGGGCCGGGGCCCACGATTATCTCCTCAAGTCCAATATGACCAGGTTTATCACCGTGGTTGAGCGGGAACTCAGGGAGGCCTATAACCGGCGTGAACTGATAGCTTTGAACACCGCCCTGGCAGTCAGCGAAGAAAAATACCGGAGTTATATTGACAATGCACCTGACGGTGTTTTTATTGTGGATGAAACCGGCCGGTACATTGAAGTGAATGATGCAGCGTGCAGGATTACCGGCTATACAAAGGAGGAACTGCTTCAAATGTCCATTGCCGATATTATCCCCAAAGAGTTTCTTGGCCAGGGCGAGGCACAGTTCCGCAAAGTAGTTGAAACCGGTTCTACAAAAGCGGATATGCTGTTTAACCATAAGGACGGCAGCAGGCGTTGGTGGGTTCTTGAAGCGGTCAAGCTGAATGAAACCAGGTTTCTCGGATTTGTCAAGGATATCACCTTGCGAAAGGAGATGGAGGAAAATCTTCGAAACCAGCAGGTTGAGATGGAGATGCAGAATGAGGAGCTGATCCATGCAAAGTTCAAGGCTGAAGTCGCCTCCAAAAAATATTCAGAACTTTATGACCTGGCTCCTTCCGGGTACTTTACACTTTCTCCTGAAAAAAGAATTCTTGAGTTGAACCAAAGCGGGGCAACGATGCTTGGTTTAGACCGTGGAAAACTGATTGACAACCAGTTTTCGTCGTATATCTCCTCCGATTCCCTGGCGGCGTTTAATGCATTTTTCAAGCGCGTTCTCAGTGGCACCGTCAAACAGTCCTGTGAATTAATGCTTTCCGGAGCAGACAATCAATCACGGTATGTAATTGTTGAAGGATTGGTTGTCGGCCATGGCAACCAGTGCCTGATGAATGTCATTGACATCACCGAACGGAAAAAAATGGAGGCCGATATTCTCCTGGCCAACAACTTCCTTGACCTGATTGTTGACAACATTCCCGACATGGTGTTTGTGAAGGATGTGAAGGATCTGCGTTTCGTTCGGGTAAACAAAGCCGGCGAGGAACTGATCGGCATCCCGATGGATAAACTGATCGGAAGGAATGACCATGATTTCTTTTCAAAGGAGGACGCAGATTTTTACACAGAAAAGGACAGGGAGGTGCTGCGCCGTAAAAAGTTGCTGGACATCCCCGGGGAACCGTTGCAAACGGTGAATAAGGGGATCCGGACACTTCATACCAAAAAGGTCGCCATTCTCAACGCCCGGGGCGAACCGGAATACCTGCTGGGGATATCAGAGGATATCACCGAACGCAGGCAGGCCGAACACGCCCTGAAGGTGAGTGAGGAAAAGTATAAAACCATGCTGAATGCATCACCCGATGGCATTTTGCTTATTAACCTGAAAGGAATCATCACCGAGGTTTCTGATATCGGCCTCGAATTGCTTGGTGCAGATTCTAAAGACGACCTGGTGGGCCGGAATTTCATGCTTTACATCCCTTCGGATGAAATTAAAACCATCAGGAAAATCATTGAGCGCACGATGAATGACGGCCTGGTGCAGAATATCGGCATAAAAATCAGGAAAAAGAATCAATCCAGCTTTGCCGCTGAAACCAGTGTTACGCTCATCCAGGATCCCAATGGCATCCCTGTTTCCATTATGGTTATCATCCGCGATATCTCCCAGCGCAGAACGATGGAAACAAAGCAGTTCCATGCCGACCGCATGGCGAATCTCGGAGAAATGGCTTCCGGCATCGCACATGAGATCAACCAGCCCCTGAACATCATCTCAATGGTAATGGATAAAATCCTGTTTGAAACTGATAAATCAGATGTAATTGATGTTGAGTTTCTTAAAAACAAATCAGAAAAAATTTTTGACAATATCACCAGGATACGGAACATCATTGACCATATCCGGGCTTTTTCGCGCAACAACGACGACTATGTGCTTACTTCTTTTGATGTAAACACCAGCATCATCAACGGCGTTACGATGGTTTCGGAGCAATTCAAGCATTTGGGAATCATGCTTGATCTAACGCTTGAAAAACAGATACCCCAGCTCAAAGGCAGTACCTACAGATTTGAACAGGTAATCCTCAACCTGCTGATCAATGCCAAAGACGCCGTTATGGACAAGAAGGGGAAAAACCAGGATTACAGCGAAATGACCATCGGCATCCGGTCGTTCCTGGAGCCGGGCATCCTCATTGTTGAGGTCACCGACAATGGGATCGGCATCAGCCACGACGACATCAACAATATCATACTCCCTTTTTATACAACCAAAGATGAAGGAAAAGGGACCGGGCTCGGATTATCCATATGTTACCAGATTATTAAGGAATTGAACGGAACAATTGAAATTTCAAGTGATGGTTCTACCGGTACGAAAATCAGGCTTGTAATAGATCTTCAAAAGAAAAGATGATGACAACGAAAGATAGAATTAAAATTCTGATCCTTGACGATGAGAAACAGTTTACCGAGGAATTGCATGGTTTCTTCAAGGATTCCGACTTTGAATCGTTTGAAGCCAATTCTGCCGCTGAAGGAAGGAAAATATTAAGTATCGTCGAAATAGACCTGCTGATACTTGATGTGAGGTTGCCTGGCGTCAGCGGACTGGATATCCTCAAGGAGGTTAAAGTTCAGTACCCATCGATGGAGGTCATCATCATTTCGGCACATGGCGATATGGATACGGTCATCAAGGCCATCAGGCTCGGTGCTTTTGATTACCTCCGTAAACCCTTCAGGTTCCTTGATATACAGATAGCCATTGAACGTACCCAGAAGTACCTTCAGCTGCAGCGGAAACTCAAGCAAATGGAGGAAAAGAACTCGCTGATCTCAAAAACCCTTGAAGAAAGGATTGACCGTAAACTGATTGGTGTCAGCCCACAGATCAGGGAAGTGTTTGACCAGGCAATAATCGCTGCCAATTACCCGGATGCAAATGTTCTGATTACGGGTGAAAGCGGAACAGGAAAGGAGAATATCGCAAGGATCATTCACTTTTCAAGCCTGCGGAAGGACCATCTTTTCTGTGCTGTTAACAGCAGTGCGATTACAGAGACCTTGCTTGAGAGTGAATTCTTCGGGCATAAAAAGGGATCATTCACCGGTGCTATAACCGATAAGATGGGTTTCTTTGAGGTTTGCAACCAGGGAACCCTGTTCCTGGATGAAATCGCCGACATGCCATTGAACCTGCAGGCAAAGATCCTGCGGGCGGCTGAGGAGAAAGTAATCACACGGGTTGGTGATACCAGTCCGATACGCACCGACTTCCGCATCATCTCGGCAACAAACCAGGAAATCAACAACCGGGTTGATAGCCGGACTTTCAGGCTCGACCTGCTTCACAGGCTTAATACACTGCACATCCATATACCCGCACTCAGGGAAAGGCCGGAGGATATCAAGCCGCTACTGCTCCATTTTGTGGATGTTTACGCCACCAAATTCAATAAGCCAGCCATCCAGGTTTCTGATGAAGTCGTTGAAACCCTGCTGAGTTATGATTTTCCGGGGAACGTAAGGGAATTGAGAAATATGACCGAACGGGCAATCATCCTCTGTAAAACCAATACACTCGGGGTGGGAGATTTTCCTGTTGTGCACCAGAAGGTTGAAGCCCCGGTGCAGAACGGGGAGCCGGTGAACCTGAAAACCCTTGAAATTAACATGATCCGCAAGGCGCTTCAAAATTGCAAGTATAACCTGCAAATTGCTGCCGATTCACTCGGAATCCACCGTGATGCACTCAGCAGAAAGATGAAAAAGTACAATATAAACCTGACCGTAAACCAGGATTGATATATTCCTGCCAGCTGTTTACTGCATTAAAAATCGCGTAAATGCGCGATTTTTTCATTGAAATTCATGAAACTTTGTGAAAATCAGCCTTGGCAAAAAACTTTTTTCCTAATTTAATTCCCCTTAGTTATTCAGATTCAGTGCTTTGCCTTGTAGGGGTAATTCAGATGCTCATTTTTCCATTTTTTCGGCCCGCACTTTGTTTATATAGCCTGCAACCAGTCAACCAGCCCTTCTGATATCGCTCTTGATATCGTTAACCTGGAAGAGCGGTTCAGGCCAGTCATTTCACGACTCTTGCCCCATGCCATGAACCGGTTTGCTGGATTAAAATATTTTCTTAATCCTAAATTGCATGAAATGAGATTTCGTCATTGAATATTCTGCAGGCAGGAACATGTAAAGTAAACGGAAGGAAAACGTTAAATGAAAATCAACCACTTTTTGAACAGCCAAAGTATCCGGACCCATGGTTAACAAAGATAAAATGAAAATTCTCATTCTTGACGATGAAAAGCAATTCACGGAAGAGCTGAGTGAGCTTTTCAGGGATTCGGAATTTGAATCGTATGAAGCAAATACAGCAGAGAAGGGAAAACAGATATTACGCGAAACGGATATAGATCTGCTTATTCTTGATGTGCGTTTACCCGGAGTGAGCGGGCTTGATATTCTGAAGGAGGTTAAAGTGCAGTATCCCCGGATGGAGGTGATCATCATTTCGGCCCATGGCGATATTGATACTGTGATCAAAGCCATACGGCTCGGTGCACTTGATTATCTCCGCAAGCCGTTCCGGTTTCTCGACATTCAGGCAGCCATTGAACGTACCCAGAAATACCTTCAGTTGCAGCAGCGACTGAAGCAGGTAGAGGAGAAGAACTCCCTGATTTCAAAGTCGCTGGAAGAGAAAATCGACCGCCACCTGATCGGGGCAAGCCCCCAGATTCTTAATGTGTTTGAACAAGCTGTTACTGCTGCCAATTATCCCGATGCCAATGTGCTGATTACCGGTGAAAGCGGTACCGGCAAAGAGAATATAGCCCGCATCATCCATTTTTCAAGCCAGCGGAAAGACCATGTTTTTTGTGCTGTCAACAGCAGTGCCATCACTGAATCGCTGCTGGAAAGTGAGTTTTTCGGGCATAAAAAAGGATCCTTCACCGGTGCGGTCTCCGATAAGATGGGTTTCTTTGAAGTCTGCAATAAGGGAACTCTGTTCCTTGATGAAATTGCAGATATGCAATTGAGCCTCCAGGCAAAAATACTTCGGGCGATTGAAGAGAAAGTTATTACAAGGGTAGGCGAAACGCACCAGGTTCTTACCGATTTCCGCATCATCTCTGCAACGAACCAGGATGTCAGCAAATTGGTTGAGAAGAAAACCTTCAGGCTTGATCTTTTTCACCGGCTGAATACTGTTCACATCCATATTCCGCCGCTCAGGGAAAGGCCCGACGATATCAGGCCATTGCTGATGCACTTTGTTGAATTTTTTTCCAAGAGGTTTAAAAAACCCGGCCTGCACATTTCTCACGAGGTGTTTGAAGCACTTTCGCATTATGATTTTCCGGGAAATGTTAGGGAGCTTAAAAATATGACCGAGCGGGCGATCATATTATGCAAGAATAATTTGCTGGGTGTGCATGATTTCCCTCTGAAGATGCAGATCGCGGAGGTGTTAAGGAACGAATCTGACCCGGTAACCCTTGAGGCGCTTGAAATTAATATGATCCGTAAAGTGTTGCATAGCTGCAAGTATAATCTGCAGTCTGCAGCTGACCTGCTCGGAATTCACAGGGATGCCCTCAGCAGGAGAATGAAAAAGTATCACATCAATCTTACAATCAACCAGGAATAATTCATGCCGGAAGTTTGATTCGGGCAAATATGCCCGGGAATGATGTTTCTGTCGGGAACAGAAGAGAAGGGTTTTAATACGAAACGATTACATTAAAAGTAACCTGGTGACAAACTTGATTAAACAACCGGAAGAATCATCGCAAATTCGAGACAAGATCAAAGCCCAGGTGGGGCATTTTGACCAGGTAACCATTGTGGGCGAGGCCGACAGCGGGAAGTCTGCGATCAAAATGATCCTCGATTTCAACCCGGATCTTGTTATTCTGGACATACACATGTCAGAGAAAGAGGGGCTGGATGCCCTGAAAAAAATCAAGCAGAAGGATATAAAAACGAAAGTATGTATCCTCACCAACGAATCCCATCCCAACTATAAAGCACGATGCCTCACGCTGGGCGCAGATTTTTTTATCAACAAAGCGGAGGGCGGCGAGAAAGTAAATGTGATCATTGCAACGATGCTGAAAGGCGGGTGAGCCGCTCCTTCAGCTATGGTTTACATCAGGTCCCCCAGGGGGCCGAGGTTTATATTTAAATCGCGGTCGGTCAGATTAAAATGCTTTTTTAACTCTTCCATTTTCATCTCCAGTTTCATCAGGGTTTCACCCAGTCTTTCAATCTCTTCCTCGCTTAGCGTTCCGCCGTCGACCCTTCGCATGGCTTGCTTTTCAACGAGTTTCCTGATCAGTTCCACCAGGGTGAGCACCAGTTTTGCAAGTCCCGAATCCGCATTTGCAGGGGTCAGCTTGAGCTTGGATTCTTCAGTCTGTTGGGCCTGGTTGCCGAGCTCTACAGAAAGTGTATCCAGGGAAGCAGTGTTAAAGAGGATTTTATTTTCGCTCATATCGTATCATGCTTTACCGTGAAATCAACAAAGCTGTAAGGCGGCCATGGCCCGGTAAGAACGAAGCTCAGCCCGGGGCAGATCGTTTGCAAATTTTCAATTTTAATGACCAGCTCGTCTTTTTCTTCCTTTTTTACCAGGATGGCCGTGTTGATGATGTTTGACGCAGTTGTCATTTTTTTGAATTTGCAGGAGGCATCAAATACTGAAAGTGACACTTTGATTTTATCAATCACTGAATCAACGTAGGTCACCAGTAATTCTTCCTGCCTGTGCACTTGCAGTTTCCTGGTAATATACTCCCGGTATACGGACCGATGATTTTCTCCACCAGAGATGGCGGGAACATTTGAATCCCGGCCCGACTGCTCTTTCAACTCCTCGCTGAGCTTATCAGCATCGCAGAAAACCTTGAGCCCGAATTCAATTTTACCGGAAACCTTGCCGATGTTGTCTGTTATTTCATCCCGGTTTCTGATCAATAATTGAACGATGGCATCGGTTGATTTCATGGCCGAGCCAAATCTGACCGGAAGAAGGGTGAACTGCCGGGCAAGGCGTTCAATTACTTCTGCATATTCCAGAACGCAGCTCCGGTCGGATATCGCCTCAATCGCTTTGACATCGCTTGCAACGGCACCGATCTCATTCACAGAAACAATGTAGAGGTTTTCACCTGAAATCCCCTTTAATTCCGACAATTGCAAGTTCAATGCATCCTGGTCATTGTTTACCGGCAATAAAGCGTAGATCAGAATCATATTTAACTGAATTTTTAGTGCCCGGAATCCTTATGTTCCGGTAATTGTTTTGCCTGACTTCAGCTGCTCCATGGTCTCAACGGAACTCAGCATCAGGTTGATACCGAGGTAGACAAGGTCAACATCTGCGACAGAGATGACCACATCACCTGTGAGGATCACACCTTTGTTCAACACCCTGTCAAGGAGTTCAAGGATCGTGATGTCCCTTGACCTGTCAAATACGTCATCATCCCTCATTGCTGTTCTTTTATTGAGATAAAACTAAAGGGTGGCCATGGACCGGTACCTTCAATAAAAAAACCGGAGTGCTCGTCCTTTTCATTTATTTTTTGAACTGTTTCCCTGATTTCAGATACCTTGTCAATGCCGACCAGGAAGGTTGCGTTGAGGATCATTGTGTCTGTCCGTCCGGTGAATTCTTTCGGCAGGAGATTGTTGAGCCTGGTATCTTTGCTCAGCTCCTTAAATTCATTGTAAAAGTCCTGTCCGAATTTTTTGCAGAGTCTGTCAAGTTCATGTTCAACGAGTTCGGTTTTTTTTCTGCCCAGCAGAAATGCTTTGCCCGGAGAACTCGACATGATCTGTTGCTCCAGTGATGCGGCTTCGGGGCTTAATTCGTCTATTTTCTCTCCCAGCTCCTGGCGGTTGCAATATATTTTAACCGACCATTCCTCCATTCCCCTGATGAAGTTGAAGTTTTCAGCAAGGGACCCTTTATAGTCGGAGATGAATTTTGCGAGACCGGCCTCATCCTGGTAGATCGTGCCGAACCTGAAAGGAATTACCGTGTGGTTTTCCATGTACCGCGCGATCACGGCTACATGATCGCGGGCATTGGCCTCAAGCCATTGAATGTTTGAAACGTTGGTTTTGAAATTCTCTTCTGAAAATTCAAAGGCCGGGACATGTTTAATGACAGCCCAGTAATCACCTGCCCTCAGCAGTTTGATACTGTTCGTGCCTTCAGTCGCAGCGGCACTCAGCATGCTGTCTGACAGGCAGTATACATAAATAAGTGTGTCAGTCATATCCTGTGTCTCCATGTTTTATGGTGGTGATATTCCTGTATGGTTCTTCATCCCGCATAAATCAGGAAGAAGTTCCGTCCATTCCTTCAAAAGAATTCAGGCGTTCAAATGAGGTGATATCAAGCGATTCGTCCATTTTAACCATGTAAAACAGCCGGACTTGCTTTGGCGGGAGATTCATGGATTTTAGAAATGAATCATCTTCATAAACCTCGGCAATGGACGTCCAGGTATCTGTGACTTTTTCAATCTTTATCACGGTTACATCGTAGCAGTTTATATTCTCTTTCAGGAATTTAACCACTGTTTTTTTTACATCTATTATATTGCTCATATTTCCCTCCTTTATTTATTTTCCCCTTTGATGATCAGCCTGTTGTCAGTTTTACTGATTTTTTTGTTTTTCATTACGGATGTTCTCAAGCCGTTTCAGCAAGTCATCTTCGCGCTGGTCGTAAGTTTCTTCATCAATTTCATCCATTTCAAATTTTAACTGCAATGCCATCAGCTGCTCTTTTATCGATCCTTCATCAGACATTTCGCGGTCAATCACCTCGTTGATCTTCTTTCCGATAAAAATAACCCCTTTGAGCGGAGCGAGGAGAATATCATCTATTAGAAACATATTAAACGCCTTTCGTATTGATGACAAGATTGACAAAATTATACGGAGGAAGTGTGCCGACATACTTGATAGTCATCAGGTTGCCATATTTTTCATCCAGGATGTTCACGGCCTCGTCAAAGGCAGGTTCATTGATATTTTTAATCAGGAAAGCGGCATTGATGACCATCATTTCTCCGTAATTATCGTTGATTTTCAAATCTTCCGAAAGCGGGGTAAGAACATCCAGAAAGGCGTTTTTATAGCCCTCTGTCTCTTTTTTCAGTGCAGCCGCAACCATTTCCCCGATTTTCATCCGCTGGTAATGGGTTTTATCCACCGGCAGGTTTATGAGTTTATCCCTGAGCGCCCTGATCTCATCATATTTTTCAAGGATGCTCTCATAAATGGGGCCTTCATGGGCAAGAATTTTTAGTCCGAGTTCCTTTTTTCCGTCCATTTTTGTGAGCAGGTCGTCCAGTTTCCTGTAGTCCTTTTCAAGTATCTTCAGGATCCCGCTGTCGTTGTCATGCTCTGAAATCGTTGAAAACCTGACTGGAAGAACGCTGTGTTCCTTCATGATCTCCTCCAGCACCTTTTCATGGGTGGTCATGTTCACTCTTCGCGCCTCATACTGGATGATGGGCGAATTGCTGACGATTGCGGTTATATCCTTAAAATTGACCCCGTATACAAGATCGGCCCGTTTCCCGATGCCGATCGGTCCGAATTCAATTGGGCCGGGATGCCTGATGATCCCGTATATGTACTTTCCTTCCTTAGGCAATTCCAGAATTCCGCTCATGGTTTTATTTCAAAAATAAATGTTCTACATTTCCCATTTTTCGGGGAATATTTTAAGATCGATGAAGTTAAAGATCGGCAACGGGGCGGTGTACACAAAGTCACACCGGTCCTGGGATGCGATTCCTATATTGGCCATGATGTTGTCAAATTCCACTTCCCGGCCGCTGTTGATCAGGAATGCGGTATTCATGAACACCGCATCACTGCTTGTTTTGTTGTGCTTGAATTCAAATACCGACCTCCGGAATGAATCGATGATTTTGTCAGCTTCCTCCTCTTTTTTGAAAGCCAGTGCCTTTTCAACCAATAGCCCGGCTTCCGCTATTTTCAGGTCGCGTTTTTTCTCATCTGTTAAAAGTTCTATTTCAGCCCTGATGTTTTGAAGTTCTTTGTGTTCCTGGTCAATCTCCTTGTAGATCTTTCCCATATTTTTCCAGGTTCCACGTACATTCAGCTCTACTTTGTTTTCAAACTGCCTGAGCAACTCAACAAATTCGCTGTACCTCCGGTTAAGCAGGTTTCTTATTTCATCGGGTGTTGCTGCAATGGTGCCAAACCTGATGGGCAGGATGCTCCTGAATTCTTTCATCACCTCCTCAATCACCAGCTGGTGCGCAAGCATGTTTTCAGGGTTGACCACAAACCTGCTTAGCGGGTGGTCGCTTACGACCATGCACAGCCCGTCAAAGCCGATTGTTGAAACGAGGTCGCCCCGCCCCCCTACGCCGATCGGCCCGAGGTTGATGTCGTAGTCAGAAAGAATGATGCAGTATATGTATTTTCCGTCGCGTTGCATATTAATCTTTTATTTTTACCAGTATCATGTTTTCCGAAATGTTCGTTGATGATAAAGAGATTACCTCTTCCTTTGATGTTTGCCTGGCTGCTGCTACACAGTCAAGCAGGGTATGGTAGTCCTTGAGAACCAGGTTGAAATTCTCTGTGTCATCGTCGTTGGGGTTATTGTCGGGATGGAACAATTTTGCTTTCTCCAGGTAGGCCTTTTTTATCTCGGATTCAGTGGTTTTTTCTTTTATGCCCAGTCTTTTTCTTGCGTTGACGACAAGTTCAGGATTGACCTCTTTAACCTCAAGCGTAAAAAAACTGTAACAGGGCAGGGGACCAACAAGCTTGAAATTCAACAGGTCTTTGTAAGATTCATCCAACTGGTCAATAGCATGGTGAAATTTATCCGTTTTGGCCCGGTTGATCAGAAATGCGGCATTCACGATCATCTGGTCATTCATCACCTCATGCATCTTGATGTCGAGGCCAAAGGCCGACAGTGCATTCAGGATTTTAAGTTCTGCATCTTTGTTTTTAGTGTCAAGGATCTCTTTCATCAGCATCCCGGCCTTAACCTGTTCCACCATGGAGATCTGCCCGTCATGGCTTTGAATTTCCTCCTTCAGGGCAATGATGTCGGGGTGGGTCGATATCCCTGTCAGGACTGACGGGAAATCTGCCCAGGTCGCCACCAGGTCAATTTCTGTGAGGTATTCAATTTCCTTGAGGGTGTTGATGATCAGGTTATGGCCGCACGTCAGGATGTTCAGTACTTCATCAACAGAACCGGCAATTGTTCCCAGTCGCATGGGAATGATCATAGTGAACCCCTTCTTCTGGAGTTCTTCAATCGTCTCCTGGTGGTTCACAAGCAGGTATCCGAGCGATTCCCTGTCGTTGTAATTTAAAACAGTACCATCCCGGTCGGCAACGATCGCGGAGATGTTTTGATAGGTAATGGCATATACGCCCGAATTTTCAAGTGACTGAAAGTGGGTGGTGCCATAAAAGTTAGGTACTATTCCGTAAATGTAGATTCCCGTTGCTGACATAATGGTTGATTTATCTTCAGTTAGTTTGTTGCCGGTTACCTTTTAACCGTTAACTCGTTTTTTTCTCTCCGTTTTGCTTCAGTACCAGTTGGATCGCCTCGTCAAAATGACTTTCGAGAATGGAGACTGCCCCGGTTATTTCCTCCTCTTGTCTGTTCTTCTCTATGAGGCTGCGTATGGCCAGCATGGCGGCTTTCCGGCAAATGAATTCAATATCGGAACCCGTTAATGTATCTGTCATGAGTGCCAGTTTGCCAGGTTTTACTTTTTTATCCAGCGGCTTGTTGCGTGTGTGGATCCTGAATATTTTCTCCCTTGTATCTGCATCAGGCAGTGGCAGTTCAAAGATCAGGTCAAACCTGCCACTTCTCAGCAGGGCCGGGTCAATTAAGTCGATGCGGTTTGTTGCCGCGAGAACAATCACGCCTTTCAGGTCTTCAATCCCGTCCATTTCAGTCAGGAACTGCCCTATAACCCGTTCAATGACCCCCGAGCCCGAGCCGTCGCTGCTTCTGCGGGGAACGAGGCTGTCGATTTCATCAAGGAACAGGATGCAAGGTGATGCCTGCCTGGCCATCCTGAAAAGTTCCCGTACTCCTTTTTCCGATTCTCCGATATACCTGCTGAGGATCTGGGGCCCCTTGACAGAGATGAAATTAACCCCGCTTTCGCTCGCCAGTGCTTTGGCAAGGTAGGTTTTACCTGTTCCCGGTTTGCCGTGCAGGATGATGCCTTTGGGGGGCTTGGTATCGGCTTTTTTGAAAAGGTCGGCATATTTCAGCGGCCATTCAACCGTTTCTTTCAGTGCATCTTTGATCTCTTCAAGTCCGCCAACATCAGCCCATTTCACATCGGGTACCTCCACAAACACCTCCCTGATGGCCGATGGCTCAACTTCTTTCATGGCATCTGTGAAATTATCCATGGTCACCTCAAGCGACATCAGAAGTTCATAAGGAATTTCTGAAACACTGAAATCAATTTGTGGCAGTATTTTTCTTAAGGCCGTCATTGCTGCTTCCCTGGCAAGTGCCTCCAGGTCGGCTCCCACAAACCCGTGGGTGATCTCTGCCAGTTTCTCCATGTCAACATCCATCGACAAGGGGATACCCCTGGTATGGATGTGGAGGATTTCAAGCCGTCCTTTTTTATCCGGGATGGAAATTGAAATTTCACGGTCAAACCTTCCTGGCCTTCTAAGCGCCGGGTCAATGGAGTTGGGGATGTTGGTGGCGCCGATCACGATGACTTTGCCCCTCGATTCCAGCCCGTCCATCAGCGACAGCAGTTGTGCTACAACACGTTTTTCAACCTGTTTTTCGCCGCCCATGTCTTCGCGCTTGGGTGCGATAGCATCGATTTCATCAATAAAAATGATGGAAGGTGCGTGCGACTGGGCTTCTTCAAAAAGTTTGCGGATGCGGCCTTCGCTTTCACCGTAAAACTTGCCCATGATCTCAGGGCCGGAGATGTTGATGAAATAAGCATCCGTTTCATGTGCTACAGCCCTGACGATAAGGGTTTTGCCAGTCCCCGGGGGGCCATACAGAAATACACCTTTCGGAGGCTGGACACCAAGGCGTTCAAAAATTTCAGGGTATTTCAGCGGAAGTTCGATCATTTCCCTGATACGTTGAACCTGGTTGCCCAGTCCGCCAATATCCTCGTAGGAAACCTTTGATTTCCGCTCGCCGTCCTGTTTTGCCAGCTCAAGCTGAAAGGTGGTATCGGGATGGATCAGCACCACACCGTCGGGGCTTGTGCCGGTTACTGTATAGTTCACTGCACGCGACCCGAATAATGTAGCTTTAACCTGGTCGCCTTTTGACACCGGGAGGCCGTTGATCAGCGATCCGATATACCGGGCGTCGTCGGCCTTGAACAGGGAACCTGATTTTGTGTCGGGTTTGAGTTTGATTTTTGTCGCCTGCCGGCACTGGGTTTTAACAATCCTGACCTTTTCATCAATTCCTGCCTGGGCATTTTCACGGGTGATGCCGTCAACCTGGATGATCCGCTTGTCCCGGTCCTCGGGATAGCATGGCATGATTTTAACGGGGGTGGCCCGCTTTCCTTCAATTACCACCACCTCGCCGCTTTCAAGGCCGAACAGCACCATGTCCCTGGGGTCAATCCGGGCAATCGCTCTGCCGACATCTTTAACCAGTGCCTCTTTCACACGTAAACTAACTTCGTCTTTGCTTTTGGACATCACATTTGTTTTAAAACGGCTGCTCTTCAAAAAGAAATTTCTTCAGTTTTTTCAACGACTCCAGTCCCCTGATTTCGCAGGGAAATAAAGGGATCTCAACCCTGTTCAGGGCGCTGAACGTATCCCTGATCTCCTCCAGGTAAGGCAATTGTCCGGCTTTTCTCTGTTTGCAGAAATCGCACCCATCCGAAGTCATCACATTGTTGACAACCATATGCCTGGCCACAATATCCGACTTGCCCAGTATTTCAATCAACCGGGTTGTTTCAGCAATGGCCATCGCTTCCGGGATGCACACCGGGATAAATTCACATTTCGCAGGATCGCGCAGCGTGTTTTCAATTCTCTTCACGGTTTTTTTCAGGCTCAGAAGAAAAGCATCCACCTCATCCTGCTGATAAGATCCTGAAAAGCTGGTGATCATGTAACGGTATTTCCATCTCATCCGGGCGGCCACTTTTATCCATTCATCTAATAGTTTGGGGGAGGAGATTAGCCGCAGCGCATGCCCGGTAGGTGCTGTATCCACAACATATTTTTCATAGGCACCCTCTTCCATGAAATCAATAATGGTTTTGAAACTCATCACCTCGTCAATGCCCGGGATGGAGAGCGAAAGCATCTCTTCAATATCCTGGTTGTCAAGGTTTGTTGAGGTGTCAAGCAGTTTTCTCAGTTCCTGCTGATGGTCTTTGATGAAACGTGAAAGAGCTTCGTCAGCGTACACTTCAATTGCCGACAGGTTGGGGGCGCCTTGAACTGGAACAACCTTATACCCGATCTCCTGTTCAAGTCCATCCGACACGGAATGGGCAGGGTCGGTCGAGATAAGCAGTGTTTTATGTTTTTCGGATAGAGCCAGTGCAGCGGCAATGGCACAACTGGTTTTCCCGACACCACCCTTTCCTCCGAAAATGATGAGTCTCAGGTCGTTGTTTCCCAGGCCGGCAAGTGACATAACATTTATTTTTTTATCCTGATTTCAAGAATACCGTTCGTGTACTTGTGCCTCAGGTTTGCTTTCTTCACGTTTACCGGAAGTAACAGTTCTTTGCGGTAAGACCGGTTTTTACTCACGGCCGAAATTTCAAGGATGTCGTCCTTCAGGTCAATTTTAATGTCATCCTCGCCTATTCCGGGCATTTCAGCGATGATGACCAGTTCTGTAGTCTCATTAAAAAGGTCGGTAATCGGTTCCCGTTCCTCATCAACTTTTGGCCCTTCGGGGGTTTTTTTGATATTCCCGAATGTTTCAACTTTCGGAGAACCCCCGCCGGCGGTATTGATGGTGAATCCGTAGACCCCTTTCATCCCTTTTTTAATGTGGTCGAAATTAATTTCGCCCTCTTTGTGAACGCCACCTTTTTCATCCAGCTTACCGGCAAGGTCAACCAGTTTTTCAATGCCTTTGAACAGGCCGCCTAATCCGAAAAGGTCAAAATCGGACTCTTTCTTTTCTTTGTTTTTATCCTGATCCATGGTTTTAGGGTTTACCAGGTGAATATTTATACTTAAATCATCATCTGAAAAGTGTTCCAAAGCACTTTTATGGCAGTCAGAGTCATGCAGTATAAACGACAGTTCCTGCGTGAAGTTGCATGCCGTTTATTCGGCTTTGTTCATTGCTTCCAGTTTCTCCAGGCGCGCTTCCAGTGTTTCCTGCTGTTGCATCAGCTCCTTTTCCCTTGCTTTTGTGGAAAGGTAAGTGTCTTCCTGCCACCAGTTGATGCCCATTTCCATGGCTTTGTCAACTGAAGCCACCAAAAGCCTGATTTTAATGGTAAGCAGGTCAATGTCGGCAATCTGTATTTTAATGTCTCCTGCAATAACGATCCCTTTATCAAGGACTCTCTCAAGAATATCTGCTAGGCCGGTCGCTTGAATGGAATGGGTGGGCTGTGACATAATTGGTTGGTTGTTAGTAATCTATTGACATTGTTTTCCATGCTTTTTTGTCATCTTTCTTTGACTTTCCCGGTTTTTCGGAGGGCGCCGGAAGATGCATTTCGGTCGCTTTTTCATCATAGTATGTCTGAATTTCCTTCAGCCTGCCCTGGATGATTTCAAGACGTTGCATCATCCTGATTTCTTCACTCTTCAGCCTGGTCCGCTCCTTTTCCAACATATATAATTTAATGAAATCTGAATCTTCCTTATTGGGAATTCCGGATTTAACGACACTCTGCATGCTTTTGATGCTTTGAAGTCCTTTGATTCCGCTTGAAATTGGCATAACGTCGTATTTTAAGTGTGAATAACTACCTGGCAGCCTGGTGCCCTGAGTATTGGTCAATAAGGTCGTTCACGATGAGCTTTACCTTCTCCTGGTTTGTTTTCGACCCGATCCGGCTTGTTTCCGAAGTAAGGATATCCTGGCAGATCTTCCTGAACATATCCTTGGATTTTGCCGGTGTGGTTTTCAGTGTTGCCAGTGTTTTTGCTATCATGATGGATCCGCGGATGGTGGGGTCAAATTCGGTTTTCCCTGATTCCCGGAGGCCCCTGACTATCTTGACGATTATCTCTGTATCCTGCAGAGAAAGTTTTGATTTTGCCCTGGTGATCTGCAGTTCCGTATCATAATCAAAATGATCCAGGTCCATCGTCACCATGCGGTCACGGAGGGCGTCCTGCGTGCGGTTTACTCCGGCGTATTCTTCCGGGTTTGAAGTGAAGATGGCCCTGAATTCAGGATGAACCTTCATGTAATAATCCTCCTCTTTGGCAGCAGATGTGCTGAGCATCCGTTCCTGCAGGATGGGCAGGAGGATGTTGTTTGCTTCCGGGCGCGACCGGGTAAATTCATCGTAAATCAGGGTAAAGCCGTTTTTTACCGCAATCGTAAGCCGGTTGTTCACCCATTGCTTGGTCATGTCCTCTTCATATTTATGGACCGAATGTATGAATTTGTCATCAAGCTTTTTATACTTGTAACCCTGTTCACTCCCGATCAGGTCGGATGTCTTATATTCGGCATCACCATGGATAATCACCACCGGCCTGCCGATTTTGCTGGCCAGGTGCATCGCAACTGTTGTTTTACCTGTTCCTGAAGGACCTCTGAAATGCACGGGGAAACCTGCTTTGATGTAGGTAAGGCCACGGTTGGTGATGTCTTTAATATAGTCAGTCTCTACGAAATTTGACATCGGCTTTAACTCAAGCACAGTGTTCATTTCATTGTTGTCGCTCATGGTGATTTGTTTTGTTGTCCGGAGATTTGATGATCTGGGGGACGTGGTGTAACATGTTAATATTTAAAGGGCTGTTCCGGAATCTGTTTCAGTGTTGATGCCCAGAGGGCACGTGCTTCTTCAATTTCGCGGGTGATTTGTTTTTTAGCTTCCATGAATTCCGTTTGTTTTAATCGGAACCGTTCTATTGCAAGGTTCCTCTTCTGCATGCTGGTCCTTACCAGTTCGCCTACGTTCTTCATTTTCAAATCTCCTGATTTTAGGATATTCAGATTATTTGGTTTTGCCTGTTCCTTTGCACCCGGTGCAGGGCAGTGAATCGCCCGACTTTCCGGTACCTTTGCATTGGCTGCATTTTTTATCGCCTTCCCTGTGATTTCTGCCTTTCCCTCCGCAAACGATGCAGGGAACTCTTGATCCAAGCGGGTTCTTGCCTGTGCCAGTACAATAAACACAGATAATCACCGGGTCTTCAACCTGTACCATCCCGGTGCCGGTACATACCAGGCAATGTGATATCGGTGAAAGAAGGTCGAAGGGGTCTTTCCCGGTTCCTTTGCAAAACGCACACATGATTCGATGTATCATGATCCTTGTCAGGTTAAAGTATTAGAAGCGGAACCGGATGGATATGTTCAGTATGAAACAATCGCCCCGGTTCCGCTCATTCGCATGCACTATTTAAGCGGGAAGTAGATGTTGTCAACTTTTTGAATTTTCCCCTGGTCCAGGAGCGCTTTTGCAGTGTAACCCAGTTTCATCCTGGTTTCTGCCAGCGGTTCCTCCATTTCAGATATTTTCACCCCTTTAGGATGCTTGTTGATATATTCTAAAACTTTCTGATCCAGTGTTTTCGGTTCTGCTACAATGGGTGCTGCAACCGTTTTTTCCTTCACAGGGGCCTCGACGGTAATTTCAACGGGAACCTCTTTTACCACAGGTGCCGTTGCGACTTTTGCCGGTTCCTTTTTTTCCTGTTTCCGTGGTGTGGCCTTTGCTGTTGGCTGAACACCTGTTTTCCTGATATGTGCCATGGCATCCTGCATCTTGTCCCATTCGGCAGAGGCTTCCACCCTGTTCTGCAGCAGATCTCCGAGCATGCCGGCAGTGGATTTCTGTACAGCCTTCACCTCTTTCTGGATTCCCTTGATTGATACATGGATTCCCTTCATGATGACGTTGTAGTCGTTCAGCCTGTCGGCTTCCCCATTTGCAAGGTCCTTGCGGAGTTTCTGGGCCATCTTCTGGTTTTCCTTTCCGATGTCAGACAACCTTTTCTGAAAACCGTGAAGCAGGGACCTGGTATATTCAACCCGTTCGGCGAGGTTTTTGCTGAGGTCTGCCTTCAGTTCTGCAGCCATATCCTGATGTTCTTTTTCAAAACGGTCAAGCATGCTGTTCGTATTGCTGAAAATAGTCTGCACCTCTTTATTGATGCTTTTAATGTCGTTGTTGATGCGGTTCATGAGGGCATCAAAATCGGCCATCCTGTTTTTTTCGTCTTTCATCCGGTCGGCCCTGCCACCGGCAAAGAACTTGTCAAGTTCGACGGCCATCTCCGATCTTTCGTCTGTGAATTTGCCGATCATGGCAACCGTTGACGACTGAATTGCCAGAACCTCCTTCTGGATGGAGTCAATGGTATCATGAATACCGGTCATCAGCCCTGAATAGGTCTGTAAACGCTCCTTTTCACCCCGGGCGAGGCCTTTGCGCAATCTTGCGGCATTTGCGTTTAATACGTCTGCCATCTCCTGGTGGTCCTTACGGAAACCGTCGAGGGTAATCTGAACGTCGTTGACAAGTGCCTCATTATCCTTGATCCGTTGTTTGAAAGAAGCAAGTAACTCCGCTGTTAAGTTCTTCATGTCTGATGCTAGTCCCATTTTTTTATCTCCTATGTTTAAATTAAATGTTTGGCTGCCTGCCTTAATTAAGTTCTTGTATGATCTGGTTTTTGACTGTTTTAATATCACTTACCTTGATCTGATCGCCTTTTTCAAGAAGGCTTTCAAGGCATTCAATCATTCTGTTGTGTATTTTCTGGAAATCGGTAAAGGTCTTCATGACCGTTTCTTTCCTTGTTTCCTGCAGAGTAGAAATCTGGTTGAGTTGGTCTTTGATGATGATAATTTTTTCAGTGGCATCCTGCGACGTTATATCTTTTATCCCCAACAGACTTGTTTTTATGGAATGAGCGGTTTCCTTCTGTGCTTCAATAAATGCCATAAACTGGTGTTCCGCCTCTTTTTCTTTTGTGTCAAGCATGCTGAGTATGCCCGACATCATGGTGTTGTAATCTTTTTTGCGCAGGGAACCGTTTTTGGCCAGGGTTTCGCAAAGCCTTGAATTCAGTATGTCCCGCTCTGTTTTAAGGTCGTTGAGGGAATGATGTACATTGTCAAACAGGGAGTGGGATGACTCTGTGATATTTTCAGATGACTGGAAGGCGGTTTGTATTTTCTGGATCCTTGTTTCGTAGGAGGCAATAATATTGTCAAAAAAACCGTCAAGGTTTAATTCAGCCAGGGTACTCATATGTATAAGGGAATTGAAAGTGATAATAAACTCGAGGGGAAAGAAAATTCTTGGTGAAACATGCTTGAGGGTAGGATACGGTAAAGGATGTCTTAGCAAGAATAGTTGTTACTGCAAAGTGTCTTAAGCGGCTTTTGCAGTTAATCCGATTGCTTCAGCATACTTCAGGTAAGTCTCAACAGAGGCAACAACGATTCTTGCTTCAATAGCAAGCAGTTCGATACCAACCAATGAAACTCTTACCCATGCGTCAACTACAACACCTTTGTCAAGGATACGGTCAATTACTTCTACGAGGCTTGATGATCCGATCGTCTTTTCTACCATTTTTTTAATCTCCTATATTAAATTACTGTTTACCGTACTTTACATTGGAGGGACGGCTTACCTCTTGTACTGGCATACCTTGCAATAAGAGGGCCACAATTCCTGCACAGTTGTTGATTGATGCAGTTATTCCTGTTAACAGGCTGCAGGTGATGGCATTAAAATATTCAAATATTTTTTGAAGTTTTTACTTTTCGTTTGTTTCTAATTCAAGAGATCGGTTTTTACGCGATAATACCACGTCATTACGTGGATTTTCATTTGTGGCATGCCGTAAAATGTGCAGAAAAAAGTTAATCTCTGCCGGCGTTGTCGGGTTAAATGAATTATGGCTTATCTTTACATATAAAATGGCATGTGTAAGCATTTGCTGATACTTTGACTTCCCTCCATGAAAAAAACAAAGTCCGCCGCTGTTGAATCTGGCAGAAAAGCACCCGCTACGAAAAAGCCTGATACTGTTTTCCCGATTGTGGGAATCGGCGCATCAGCAGGAGGTCTGGAAGCACTTGAAAATTTTTTTGGCAACATGCCGGATGACACAGGGATGGCCTTTGTAGTTATTCAGCACCTTGATCCCACGCATGCAGGCATCATGCCCGAACTGCTTCAGCGCATAACGCCGATGAAAGTATTTCAGGCAGCTGACCACCTTAAAGTGAAGCCAAACATTGTTTATGTATTGCCACCGAATAAGAGTATTTCCATTCTCAAAGGCATACTGTACCTTTTTAGCCCTGTGGAAACGCGGGGGCTGCGTTTGCCCATTGATACGTTTTTTCGTTCGCTGGCCGACGACAGGCAGGGTAAAAGCATAGGGATCATCCTTTCCGGGATGGGTTCCGACGGCAGCCTCGGGGTGAAGGCCATCAAAGAACACCATGGCACTGTGCTGGTGCAGGACCCGACAACGGCCAAGTTTGACGGGATGCCCGGGAGTGCCATTGCCGCAGTGACCGCAGATATTATCGCAGCCGCTGAAGATCTGCCGGGAAAACTAATTGAGTTCCTGAAAATTAAACCAATTCACAGAGATTCTCTTGAAATTGATGAAAAAAGCAAGAGCAACCTTGATAAAATTATCATCCTGCTTCGTGAGCAATCGGGGCACGACTTTTCTTTGTATAAAAAAAGCACCCTTTTCAGGAGAATTGAACGCAGAAAGGGCATTCACCAGATAGATAAGATAAACCACTATGTGCGATTCCTTCAGGAGAATCCCCAGGAGGTTGAAATCCTGTTCAAAGAGCTGCTCATCGGGGTAACCAGCTTTTTCCGCGATCCGCCGCTATGGGAAACACTCAGGGAGCATGTGCTTCCTGAACTGATGAGCAAGTTGCCCAACGGGCATGTGATGCGGGCATGGGTTACAGGTTGCTCTACCGGCGAAGAGGCCTATTCATTGGCCATCGTCTTTAAGGAGGCCATGGAGAAAATTAAAAAGCATAAAAAGTTGTCGTTGCAGATTTTTGCCACTGATCTTGATGTTGAAGCTGTGGACAAAGCCAGGAAAGGTGTTTTTCCCCTGCAGATTGCATCTGATGTGTCTCAGCAGCGGTTGCTCCAGTTCTTTAATGTTGAAGAGGGGGGCTACAGGGTGAACAACCTGATCCGTGAAATGGTGGTTTTTGCCTCTCAGAATGTCATAAAGGATCCTCCGTTTACAAAACTCGACCTTTTAACCTGCAGAAATCTGCTGATTTATATGGAGCCGGAATTGCAACATAAATTAATGAAGCTTTTCAATTACAGCCTGAATCCGGGCGGCATCATGGTACTGGGTACTTCCGAAACCCTTGGCGGACATTCGGAAGGGTTTGAAGAACTTGACAGCAGAATGAAAATATTCAGGCGCGCACCGTTTACCACAACATCGTTTCTTGTTGATTTTCCAAGTGCCTTTGAAAATAAAAAAGCAGAAATGGCATCAAAGAAGGGAGCGGTTAAACCCATTGAAAAAATATCTGTCCTTGCCGATCAGATTCTGCTGCAGCGTTTTGCTCCTGCCAGCGTCCTTGTCAACCCTAAAGGCGACATCATTTACATCACCGGCCGTACCGGTAATTATCTTGAACCGTTAGCAGGCAGGGCAAACTGGAATGTATATGCCATGGCACGTGAAGGGTTGAGGGAAGTGCTTCCCGGCGCCATGCGCAAAGTCATGCAGAGCTATGATGAAGTGCATCTCCGGAAAATCAGGATAGGAACAAATGGTACAAAAACGTGCGTTGATATCATTGTTCAGCGTCTTGAAAGCCCGCCATCGATCAGGGGTATGGTGATGATCATATTCAAAGATGTGCCTCCTGAAATTGAAGTTGTGCACCAAGGTAACAAATCCTCCGGTCGCATGCCGGCAACCAGGTTATTGGAACTGGAGGCAGACCTGCAACGGAGTTATGAAGAATTGCAAAATACCCGTGAAGAGATGCAAACCTCCCAGGAAGAGCTGAAATCAACCAACGAGGAGTTGCAGTCAACCAACGAGGAGTTGCAGTCAACCAATGAAGAGCTCACCACATCCAAGGAGGAGATGCAAAGCCTCAACGAAGAGCTCCAGACCATGAATGTTGAACTGCAGAGCAAGGTGACTGACTTTGTTCAGGCAAACAATGATATGAAAAACCTGTTGAACAGCACTGAAATAGCCACGCTGTTTCTCGACAAAGAGCTCAATATCAGAAGGTTCACCGATCCGGTTTCGCAGGTCATTAAGTTGCGGAATACAGATATCGGCCGGCCGTTTACCGACCTGGTAACTGACCTTCAGTACCCCGAAATGGACAGTCATGCCAGAAAAGTGATCAAGACACTACTGTCGGTGGAAACGGTTATCACAACCAACGACGGGCGGTGGTTCACTATCAGGATCATGCCTTACCGAACCCATGATGACCGAATTGACGGGCTGGTTATTACCTTCAATGATATCACCGTCGCCAAGAAACTTGAGTTTGAAAGAAAAGGAATCACAGATACGCTGATCATTTCGGAAACCCGCTACAGGAGGTTGTTTGAATCAGCCAAAGACGGGATATTGATCCTTGACGCTGAATCAGGCAGGATCATTGATGTAAACCCGTTTTTAATAAGTATGCTGGGCTATTCAAAGAAACAACTTACAGAAAAAGCAATCTGGGAAATCGGATTCTTTAAAGACATTGTTGCCAACCGTGATAAGTTCCTTGAACTCCAGAAATCCGAGATCGTCAGGTATGAAGGACTGCCGCTTGAAACAGCGGCAGGGAAAAGGATCAACGTTGAGTTTGTGAGCAATGTGTACTCGGAAGATGAAAATAAAGTGATTCAGTGCAATATCCGTGAAACCACAAAGCCCGGTATGCCGTAAAAAATGCTATGAAACGGAAAAAGGAAACAACCACAGAGGCCAGACTTTTGCGGCAGATAGCGGAGGAGAAAATTAATGAGATGCCAGCAGCATACAAACTGAACCTTTCGGCTGAGGATACCTTGAAACTGATTCATGAACTGGAGGTTCATCAGGTTGAACTTAACATGCAGAACGAAGAACTCCATCTGTCAAAGGCAACATTGCAGGAGACCGCAAACAAATACACTGAATTGTATGAATTTGCCCCGTCAGGTTATTTTACTCTTTCCGCTGAAGGTTACATTTTTGATTTGAATCTGCATGGCTCCTTGTTACTTGGTAAGGATCGTTCACCCCTGCTGAACATGCGTTTTATGTTATTCCTTTCACCTGAATCACAAAAAGGATTCTCCACTTTCCTCGAAAAAGTGTTCGAAAGCACAGCCTTGGAAAACTGCGAAGTCGCCATTCAAAGGGATGAAAATGATATTGTACATGTTAACCTGACCGGAGTCATTGCTGAAAACGGCAAACAATGCCTGGTCACCGCAGTGGATATCACTGAGAGAAAACAGGCAGTGGAGAACCAGCTAACCGCTGAAAGGAAATACAGAAGTCTTGTGGAAACTGCCATCATTGGCATTTATACATCAAACCTGGAGGGTAAATTCCTTTACGCCAATGAAGCCTTCTGGAAAATGTTGGAGTTCAATACACAGGATGATTTTTTCAATTCTGAGGTAATCTCTGTCTATAAGTACAAAGAGCAAAGGCAGGCTTTTACCAGCCTGCTTAAAAAGAACGACCAGGTTGCCAATTATGAAATCGACCTGGTAACCGCCAAAGGAAAAACGCTGCATGTACTTGTAAACGGCTTCCTGTCAGGCGATATCATCACAGGGATGACCCTGGATGTGTCAAAGCGGCGACAGGCTGAGAACAGGGTAATTCTGACATCTTCCATTCTTCATATTCTTAATAGTCCTGTGTCACTTTCTGATGCAATTCAGCAGGTGATTCCCCTGCTTCGTAATGAAAGCAAGGCCGACGCAGTCGGGATCCGGTTAAAGGATGGGGACGATTACCCGCATTTTTTTCAGTCAGGGTTTTTGGATGACTTTTGCAAAACAGAAAATTCACGCCTGACATTTGATACAAGTGAGGCCAACCTGAAGGTTTCCTGTGAACACAAACAACTTGATTGTACCTGTGGGTTGGTTATTTCAGGTTATATTGACCCTATGAACCCTTTATTTACAGAGGGAGGAAGTTTCTGGACCAACAATTCATCAGCCTTAATGGACATTCAGCCGGAAGATGACCCGAGGCATCACCCCAGGAACAGGTGCATCTGTGAAGGATACAAATCCTTTGCAATAATACCCATCCAAGCCGGGCAGGAGATTGTTGGTGTTCTGCAACTCAATAACCGGGAGGCTGATTGCTTTTCAAAGGAAAGAGTTCTTTTTTTTGAAAGCATCGGAGAAATGATCGGGGCAGCCCTGATGCGGAAACAGGCTGAGGAAGAAATACGAAAATTGAACAGCACCCTGGAAATGCGGGTTCAGGAACGTACAGCCCAGCTGATGGTTGCCAACAATGAACTGGAAGCTTTTTCCTATTCTGTGTCACATGACCTGCGTGCACCGCTCCGGGGCATTCATGGATTTACACAGTTACTTATTGACGATTATACCGACAAACTTGACGGTGAAGGCCGGAGACTGTGTTCCATCATCCAGGATAATTCCATCAAAATGGCCCGCCTGATTGATGATTTGCTTGCCTTTGCACGACTGGTAAGGTCGGACATCCAGCCAACGGTTGTGGAAATGACAAAGCTGGTCAGCTCCATCTACATGGTAGAGACGGAACTGGTTCCGCCCGAAAGGATTACGATCCAGATTGGCGAGCTCCACGATGTCCCTGCAGATACCGCCATGCTGAGACAGGTTTGGACCAACCTGATCTCCAACGCTGTGAAATATACAGCCAAACAGGAAAAGGCAGTTATATCAATCAACTCGGTCAGGGAAAACGGGATGTGTATATATTGCATCCGCGATAATGGGGCAGGTTTCAACATGGCTCATGCCGACAAACTGTTCAAAGTTTTCCAGCGGCTGCACAATTCGAACGAATTTGAAGGAACCGGAGTCGGCCTGGCCATCGTGCAGCGGATTGTCCATCGTCACGGAGGAAAGGTGTGGGCAGTGGGCGAGGTTGATAAAGGTGCTGCTTTTTATTTTTCCCTGCCATCGCTCGCCGACCATACAACTTCAACAGGAAAATGATCAGGAGAATCGCCACTTTTATTGCATTTATCATCGTCCTGCAGGCAGCTTCGCAGGATACCGGCAGCCTGCCCGGAAAATTCTTCAAAGGATACGCCAGAACAGTCAGGGGCGGAGGTTTCCTGTATCATTCACCCCAGCCCGATGTTACTTCGTCACTGCTTGTAAGGTCTATTGATTCGGTGCAGAGTGTTGCGTGGGAATCTGAAGTCATTCCTGCCGGGTACCGGGACAATACGGTGAACCTGGTATGGATATTCGGTATTGACGCCAATGTTGACAGCCATGAATTCAGGCTGTTTTTAAACGGCATGTACTGCCTCACATTTGCAAATCCCGTTGTTTCAGATGTCATGCCCTGGACGGTGCAGGGCGCCAGCGGCAGCAGGCTTCTTTTCCGGCCCCTGATGATTGATAAATATGGTGATCCGATGGGATACGCGGTACTTACTGTTCCCGTTTCCATGATCATCAAAGACAAGCCCCAGCAATTCAGGATTGTGGGAGAGTCAAAAGAGAGCAGGTCATGGTATATGACTTTTGAGGCTGCAGTGGAAGAGAAGCTGACCGTCAGGCAGGTGCCTGCACTCATGAAGGCTGAGGGAGGGAACAAAATTCCGGTGAAATTCCAGTTTGTCCATCTCGGGGAGCCAGCAACCGGCACCATCGCCATTTCCGGTATCCCCGAAACCGGCTTCAGCCTTGAAACCGGCTACAACGAAGTAACAATCCTCCTGCCCGAAAGCACCCCGCAGGGCGATCACTCTGCCACCGTAACTGTTTCCGGTCAAAAGCCAACTACCTCAAATTTCACCATTTCACCATTTCACCAGTTTACCATCTACCTTGTCCAGCACACCCACACCGACATCGGCTACACCCGTCCCCAAACCGAGATTCTCCCCGACCATCTCCGCTATATCGATTATGCGCTTGATTTCTGTGACCGTACTGATACACTTCCCGACGATGCACGGTTCCGCTGGACCTGCGAAACATCCTGGGCAGTGAGGGAATACCTGAAAACAAGGCCTGTATCCCAGGTGGAGAGATTAAAACGGAGGGTGAAGGAGGGAAGAATTGAACTTACGGGCCTGTTCCTTAATTCAAGCGACCTGGCCGACGAAACCATGATTGCATCAACACTGCAGCCAGTAGGTGCTTTCCGGAAAATGGGTTTTCCGGTAAAGGCAGCCATGCAGAGCGATATCAACGGGGTTCCATGGTGCCTTACCGATTATCTTTCCGGCGCCGGCATCGAATATCTCAACATGGCCCAGAATACGCACCGCGCCCTCAAGCCATTCGACAACCCCACAACATTCTGGTGGGAATCCCCTTCAGGTAATAAAGTCCTTGTCAACCGGCCTGAGCATTACATGTGGGGCAACAGCCTGGGGATACTGAGCGGCATGGAAACATTTGGGAAAGGACTGTTTCAGCACCTGGAAGATATCACAGGCAAAGGGTATCCTTTCGACCGCTATGCGATAGAATTCAGCGGTTACCTTACCGACAATTCACCGCCTTCCACCACTGCGTGCCGGCTGGTGGATGAATGGAATAAATTGTATGTATGGCCGAAACTCCGCCTGGCAACAATTTCTGAGTTTATGGACTACATGAAGGCAAACCATGCCGGGGATATCCCCGTGGTACGCGGGGCGTGGCCCGACTGGTGGATGGATGGTTTCGGGTCAGCCGCCATCCAGACTGCCTATGCCCGCATGGCCCATACCGATTATATCGCCAACAGCGGACTGATGGCGATGGCTACCATCATGGGAGTTCCCGCAAACCCGTCGGTGACTGATCTTCAATCGCAGATTGCTGATGATATAGCATTTTACGATGAACATACCTTTGGTGCCGCTGAAAGCATCACCGACCCGCTGTGTGAGAACAGTGTGGTGCAGCTTGGCCAAAAGGAATCCTATGTGTGGAGTGCCGTGAAGAAGAACCGGATCCTGCGGGAAGAGGTGATGGGGGAGGTGCAGCCATTCCTGCCGAAATCGGATGTGCCGGTAATAACTGTTTTCAATACACTGAACTGGGCAAGGACAGGCAATGCCAGTGTTTATGTCGATCATCAGCTGCTTCCTAAGGACAAACAATTCAGGGTGGTTGACGAAAATGGCCAGGCAATAGCTGTCCAGGCGGTTTCAACCCGTGAAGAAGGTACATGGTGGATGCTGGAAGCCAGGGATGTTCCACCCCTTGGATACCGGAGCTACCGGGTGGAGGTTGCTCAGGAGGCACGCACCATCTCCGGCGAAAAACCATTTGACGGAATCTTTGAAAATGAATATTACCGCCTGGGAGTTGACATTAAAACCGGCGCGATCGCAGGGCTCTTTGATAAAAACCTGAAGAAGGAACTCATTGAGATCAACCCGTTATATCCTTTGGGCGATTTCATTTATGAGCGGCTGGGGAAAAACCGCGGACAACTTGAGTTGCACAAGTTGGACGAAGTTACACGTACATCATGGAAGAACCTGTCGGTTAGTGGCGTACATCCAGGACCGGTGTATGAAAGCATCGTCATACATGGCCACATGGATGGCTGCACCGACCCTGATGGCATCCGGTGCGAGATCAGACTATACAACCGCATTAAGAAACTGGAGTTCTGCTATTCCATTAAGAAGTTCGCCGTAACTGATCCCGAGGGTGTTTATGTTAGTTTCCCCTTCAGTTTGAAGAACAGCCATTATGTTGTTGAGGTTGCAGGTGGAACCATGATACCCGGGAAAGAGCAGCTGGAGGGTTCGGCTTCCGACTGGACGGGCATCCAGAATTTTGTTGCCCGGCGCAGCGACAGCGGACAGGTTGTGTTTGTTTCTCCTGAAATACCCCTGGTGCAACTTGGAGATATTAATCTCGGGAAGTTCTACAGGGTTGGGAACCCTGCCCCCGGCTCCTCTTCAAACAGGGAAGGATATCCGGGAACAGGCGGCATTTATTCCTGGGTAATGAATAACTACTGGACAACCAATTTCCTGGCCAGCCAGCAGGGTGAACTTAAATGGACATACCAGGTTACGTCGTTAAAAGATACATCCAATGCAACGGCCACACGGTTTGGTATGGAAAACCGGGTTCCTTTGCTCAACCGGGTTTTTCCGGCTGCAACCAGGCCTGATTCAGCGCTTGTTCCCGGGTCATTTTTTACCCGTTTTGTGAACAGGCTCATACTCGTTTCCGCCCGCCCATCCTATGGAGGCAAGGGAATTGTGCTGCAGATGAGGGAAACATCGGGAAGAGGTGATTCAATACCGGTTGCCGGCATCATGCCATCGGCTTTGAACCTTGCTGAAAGCACCAGGGCTGTATCCGTTTCTGAAGTCAATGTGCTGGAGGAACCTGTGAAATTGTTGTGGCAGAAGGATACCGGAGGTAAGGGAGGCAACCGGGCGGTGTGGATGGTGTTTAAGCCATATGAGACCAAGTTTGTGTTGCTCGGGAAAAACTAATGGTTTTGTTTCTCGCAGATTTACGCAGATTACAGCGCAGATTTTAGCAGATTAAATTTGATCTGTACATCACCATATTTGGTTACTGCAATTATTTTTTAGTCAATAATATATAACCTGGCCCATTTACTATTATCCTTAATCTGCCAAAATCTGCGCTGTAATCTGCGTAAATCTGCGAGAAATATCTGCGAGAAATATCTGCGAGAAATATCTGCGAGAAATATCTGCGAGAAATATCTGCGAGAAATATCTGCGAGAAACATTTTTTTAATAACTCGTAATATCTTCTCCCTTTCTTCCTCCCATGCCAAATTTGTTTATCGTAATTTTGCCGCCACATAACACATTAAAACCTCATGAATGCCGCAACTGATATTGGATGACGGAACCTGCTTTACCGGCCAGTCATTTGGTGCCTCATGTGCCGCCGCCGGAGAAGTGGTTTTTAACACAGCCATGACCGGCTACCCCGAAAGTCTTACCGATCCTTCCTACAAGGGCCAGATTCTTGTCCTTACCTACCCGCTTGTCGGGAATTACGGCGTGCCGGGAAGAGCCATCAGGGAGCAGTTGTCAAGTCATTTTGAATCCGACCGGGTGCATATTTCCGGTTTGGTTGTGGCAAGCTATTCTGCCGAATACAGTCACTGGAATGCGCTCGACAGCCTGTCCGACTGGCTGCGTGAACACAACATCCCAGGCATCTGCGGTGTTGATACGCGTGCCATTACCAAAATACTGCGGGAACGCGGCACCATGCTCGGCAAGCTTGTTCAGAATGACCCGGCTGAAATTGAGATGTACGATCCGAACAAAGAAAACCTCGTGAGCCTTGTAAGCTGCCGTGAGCCGGTTGTTTATGAGGAGGGGGCGGGAGGTCTGCGCATCCTGCTGGTCGACTGCGGGGTCAAAAACAACATTATCAGGTGTTTGCTGAGTCTGGGGGTTACAGTGATCAGGGTGCCATGGGATTATGATTACACCAACGACGACTACGACGGGCTTGTTATTTCAAACGGACCGGGCGACCCGCAACAATGCGCCGTTACTATTCAGCATTTGAAGAAAGCCATCCTCCTCGACAAGCCCATTTTCGGCATCTGCCTCGGAAATCAACTGCTTTCCATTGCCAGCGGTGCAAATACATTTAAATTGAAATACGGCCACCGCGGATATAACCAGCCGGTTTTGAAGGTGGGTACAAACAGGGCCTTCATTACCTCACAGAACCATGGGTTCGCGGTGGATGACACCACCCTTGGCGCAGACTGGGAGCCTCTTTTTGTCAACCTGAACGACCAAACCAACGAGGGTATCCGCCACAGGACCAAACCGTTTTTCTCCACTCAGTTTCATCCCGAAGCCTCGGGCGGCCCAACCGATACACGGTTTTTGTTCAACGATTTTATCAACATGGTCAGGAAAAGTAAAGCTCTTGCAAATGATCCACAACCTGAATAAAGTTCTCGTACTCGGGTCAGGCGCCCTCAAGATCGGTGAAGCCGGCGAATTTGATTACTCAGGTTCACAGGCATTGAAAGCACTGAAGGAAGAGGGAATACTTACCGTCCTGATCAACCCGAACATTGCCACCATCCAGACATCGGAGGAGATCGCGGATAAAGTCTATTTTCTGCCTGTTACGCCGCAGTTTGTTGAAAAAGTAATTGAGAAGGAGCGCCCCGACGGGATCCTGCTGGCTTTTGGCGGGCAAACGGCGCTCAACTGCGGTGTTGCGTTGTATACCTCCGGCGTACTTGAAAAATACCACGTGAAAGTGCTCGGCACCCCGGTGGCGACGATCATTCTGACGGAAGACCGCGACCTCTTCGCAAAGATGCTTCATGAAATTGAAGTCGGAACACCCAGGAGCTTTGCCGTAACGGCCCTGGCGGAGGCAAAAACCGCTGCAAAGGCAATCGGCTACCCGGTCATCATCAGGGCCGCCTATACTCTGGGCGGACAGGGAAGCGGTTTCTGTGCCAATGAAGCCGAACTGGAGGTGCTTGCTGCCAATGCATTTTCCTATTCAGGACAGATCCTCGTGGAGGAGTCGCTGAAAGGATGGAAGGAGATTGAATATGAGGTGGTTCGCGACTGCTACGACAACTGCATCACCGTTTGTAACATGGAGAACTTTGATCCGCTCGGCATCCATACCGGCGAGAGCATCGTGGTGGCGCCATCCCAAACACTTACCAATGTTGAATACTATAAGCTCCGTGAGCTGTCTATCAAGGTGATACGGCACCTGGGCATCATTGGCGAATGCAATATCCAGTACGCCCTGAATCCCAATTCAGAGGAATACCGGGTGATTGAAGTCAATGCGCGCCTGTCGAGGTCGTCTGCGCTGGCTTCGAAAGCAACAGGTTACCCGCTTGCCTTTGTGGCGGCGAAACTGGGCCTTGGCTATGGACTGCATGAACTGAAAAACTCTGTCACCAAAGTGACGACAGCCTTTTTTGAACCATCCCTCGACTACATTGTCTGCAAGATTCCCCGGTGGGACCTGAGCAAATTCACGGGCGTGTCGAAGCAGATCGGGTCAAGCATGAAAAGTGTGGGTGAGATCATGTCGGTCGGGAGAACCTTTGAAGAGGCCATTCAGAAGGGCCTGCGCATGATCGGGCAGGGGATGCACGGGTTCATCGGCAACAAGGAGATCAGGGCCGACAATATTGAGGAGGAATTATCCCACCCGACAGATACGCGGATCTTTGTGATTGCGCAGGCTTTCGCCGAAGGATATTCCGTTGACCGCATCTGGGAACTGACCCGCATTGACAAATGGTTTTTATACAGGCTCAGGAATATTTTTGAAACAGGGCAGGTCCTTTCCTCCCTTGAAGAAATTACGGCCATTCCTGCGGCGCTGCTGCGCGAATCAAAACGGCAGGGTTTCAGTGATTTTCAGCTGGCCAGGCTGGTCGGGAAGCATACGAAAGGCGAAATTGAAGAGGATATGCTTGTTGTGCGTGCATACCGCAAGCAACTTGGTATCCTGCCCGCTGTAAAAAACATTGATACGCTGGCAGCTGAATATCCCGCGCAAACGAATTACCTGTACCTGACCTATAACGGCGACGAGCATGATGTTACCTTCCCCGATGATGGGCTGTCGGTAATTGTTCTGGGCTCAGGGGCTTACCGCATCGGCAGTTCCGTTGAATTTGACTGGTGCAGCGTAAATACCCTGAATACGGTGAAATCGACCGGTTTCAGATCGGTGATGATTAACTACAATCCCGAAACGGTCAGCACAGACTACGACATCTGCGACCGGCTCTATTTTGATGAGCTCTCGTTTGAACGGGTCATGGATATCGTTGAACTTGAAAACCCGAAAGGGGTGGTGGTCTCCATGGGCGGGCAGATCCCCAACAACCTGGCCATGCGGTTGCATAAGCAGCAGGTTCCGATCCTTGGAACATCCCCGGTGGATATTGACAATGCGGAAGACCGGCATAAGTTCTCCTCCATGCTTGATAAACTTGACATTGACCAGCCACGCTGGCAGGAGATGACAAACCTGGACGAGATCTACGACTTTGCCGCGCAGGTCGGTTTTCCGCTTCTGATCAGACCTTCCTATGTCCTTTCGGGGGCTGCCATGAATGTGGTGTCAAACAACAGCGAGCTTGAATATTTCCTGACCCTCGCAGCCAATGTTTCAAAAGAACATCCGGTGGTGGTTTCAGAGTTCATCCAGGAGGCCAAGGAAGTTGAGATTGATGCTGTTGCCCGCAACGGGGAAATTGTTGCCTACGCCATCTCTGAACATGTTGAATTTGCCGGGGTTCATTCCGGTGATGCCACCATTGTCTTTCCGCCGCAGAAAATTTATGTTGAAACCATCAGGAAGATCAAGCGGGTTGCAAGGGAGATATCTGACTCCCTCCATATTTCCGGACCGTTTAATATCCAGTTCCTGGCCAAGGACAATGATATCAAAGTCATTGAATGCAACCTGCGGGCATCGCGAAGCTTCCCTTTCGTATCCAAAGTATTAAAGATCAATTTTATCGACATTGCAACCCGGGTAATGCTTGGAATGCCTTTTACAAAACCCGATAAATCAATGTTTGACATAGACTACATCGGGATCAAGGCACCGCAGTTTTCCTTCTCAAGGTTACAAAAGGCCGACCCCGTGCTGGGTGTCGACATGGCGTCAACAGGAGAGGTCGGCTGTATCGGCGACTCATTTTACGAGGCGATCCTCAAGGCAATGCTGTCGGTAGGTTACCGGATACCGCAGAAAAATATCATGATATCTTCGGGGCCCACAAGGTCAAAAACCGTGCTCCTTGAATGCTGTCACCAGCTTCATAAGCAGAGCTATTCCATCTTTGCCACACCCGGAACAGCCGATTTCCTCGCTTCCAACGGAATCCCGTCAACCGTGCTGCACTGGCCGGATGAAGATGCAACCCCAAACGTGCTGGAATACCTGCAGAAAAGGCGCATTGACCTGGTTATCAATATCCCCAAGAACCTGTCTAAGCATGAACTCGACAACGACTACTCCATCCGCAGGTCTGCCGTTGATTACAACATACCGCTGATCACCAATCCAAACCTTGCTGCAGCCTTTATCATGGCATTTTGCAAGATCAAACCCGGCGAGATGGAGATCAGAAGCTGGGATGAATATTGATGCAAACCATTATATCTGATAATTGATTCCACTTATGCCAAATTCGAGCCGGAAGATTCTTCAATTTATACTCCTGTTATTCTTGGTCACTGCCACAACACGATGTGATGTGGCGAGGCAGGCCAGAATGGCTTCCAACCTGGCGAATTGTGAATTTCGCATCAGTTCCGTCGACAAGGTAACCCTCGCCGGTGTTGAACTGGAGCATATCCGTTCTGTCAGCGACCTGGGAATAACAGATGTTGCCATGATCCTGGGGGGATTTGCCAGCCCGGTTTTTCCGCTCTCCCTTCAGCTGAACATTGAAGGCCGGAACCCGAACCCCAAAGAGGCAGGGCTGAATAAGCTTGAATGGATCCTGTTTATTGACGATGTGCAGATGACTTCCGGCATCCTTGAACAGCCTGTTATGATGGCGCCAAACAGCACGTTGATTATTCCGGTGCAGATAGGGCTTGACCTTAAACAGGTACTCTCCGGGAAATCTTCCGGTGCCATGATCAATTTCTGCATGAACCTTACCGGCGTAGGGAATACGCCTACCCGGTTTAAAATCAAGCTTAAACCGACCATCCTGGTTGGTGGAAATGCCCTCAGGTATCCGGGGTACATCACTGTTAATACGACCTATGTTTCAAAGTAATAACCGTGGTGAAACTGAAAAAGTATTTTACTGATCTGTTTGTAAAAACATGGGTGGAGGCAGAAAATCAATCTGTCCGCACTGCACCTGCACAAGGAACTGTCACCGCAGACATGAAGGTTATCATCATCCTTGTGTATACGGCCATCGGTATCGTCGTGTCAAAGTACTTCGGGCATACCACTGCATTCCTGGATGTGGTTCTTGTAAATCCTTCCAGATTTGATCTCTGGTACTGCTCGTTTTTCTTTGGCAGTGAAACAGGGAAATTTCACAGCATGGTTTACTGGAGTGCCTCAATTATCATGTTCTACCTGGTCATTCCGGTTCTGATCGTCAGGTTTGTATTCAGGGAGGATCTCCGTGATTACGGATTCAGGATCAGGGGAGTTGCGAAAGATTATCCGCTCTACGTGCTGATGCTTGCCATTATGCTGCCGCTTGTGTACCTCGCTTCTACAACGCAGTCATTTCTCGACAGGTATCCGTTGTTTCAGCCCTCACAGGGCCATGTTTTTCCGCTGTTTTTGTACTGGCAGGCCGCCTATTTCCTGCAGTTTGTTGCTGTTGAGTTTCTTTTCCGCGGATTTATGGTGCATGGCATGAAGCACCGGTTTGGCGTTTATGCGGTTTTTATCATGGTCATTCCCTATTGCCTGGTCCATATTGGTAAGCCGTTCGGGGAGACCATGGCAGCCATCCTTGCAGGGATCATCCTTGGCATGCTGAGCCTCAAAAGCCGCTCCATCATCCTGGGGATCATGATCCACTATTCAATAGCCATCAGCATGGATCTGTTTGCGCTGTGGAGGGAAGGTGTTTTATGGTCAGGCTTAGTTGAAAATTAATTCGGTCATCCCCCAGTAAACCGCTGCTCCCGCAAGGTAACCCAGCAGGGCCCATAACGAGATCTTCTTCACGTACCAGATAAAGTCAATTTTCTCCATACCCATCACTGCAACACCTGCAGCAGAGCCTATTATGAGAATACTGCCACCTGTCCCGGAACAATAGGCAAGCATCTCCCAGAAATAGTGGTCGGTCGGGAATGTGTTACCGTACATGCCGATAGCACCGGCAACAAGGGGAACGTTGTCAATAACTGCCGACAGCAACCCGATGATAACGTTGATCAGGTAAAGGTTCCCGATATGCTTATCAAGTGACTTTGCCAGTGCTTCAAGATGCCCGGCAGGTTGAAATGCAGCCACCGCCAGCAGGATCCCCAGGAAGAACAGGATGCTGGAGGTGTCAATCCTGCGCAAGGCCCCGGCCACGGTATGCATAGACCGGTATGCATCATTCTTTCTCTTGTGCATGATCTCGGTAACAGCCCACAGGATGCCAAGGGCCAGAAGGATGCCAAGGTATGGCGGCAGGTTGGTAAGCGATTTAAAAACAGGTACAAAGAGCAGCAAACCCGCCCCGAGAAAGAAAATTACATTCCTTTCAGCAGGGGAGTTCGTCTTTTTATTTTCCTCTGTATTTCGCAATGGCCTGGTAACGTTGCCTTTCAGCATGAAGGAAAGTACGGTAAGTGGAACGGCCAGGGAAACCGCACTCGGAATAAATGTTTTTAATATGATATTCAATGTGGTTATCTGGCCACCGATCCAGAGCATGATGGTGGTGATGTCGCCGATAGGACTGAAAACACCCCCGCTGTTGGCAGCAAGGACAACCATCCCGGCATAAAACCACCTTTCTTTCCTGTCGCCGATCAGGTTACGGACAAGCGCAACCATGATGATGGCGGTTGTCAGGTTGTCAAGCACGGCAGATAAAAAGAAGGTGATCAGGCTGATCTGCCATAAAAGCCTGACTTTCCCGGTTGTTTTGATTTTATCCGTTATGATCTGGAACCCGTCGTGGGAGTCAATCAACTCAACGATGGTCATGGCCCCGAGCAGGAAAAAGAGAATGCCGGAAATATCGCCAAGATGTTCCGCAAGAATTTGGTTGATGCGCAGATCCGGGAATCCGGTCACTAAAAGAACCCACATCACCACCGCGAGCAGAAGTGCGCTGGCAGATTTGTTCACCCTGAGCGGCTGTTCCATGGCAATGGCGGTATAACCGACGACGAAAGCAAGGATCATGAGGGGGAAAACCATGGAGACGGCAGGTGTTTTATAATGTATTTACGATTGGACGAATGATGAATGCAGATTGAATTGTCAAAATTACGATTTACGATTGGATACTGCTAATCGTAAATCGTCAATCAATCAATTCAATCTGCATTCGTCATTCGTCCAATCGTAAATATCCTCCTTTCCTTTCTGGTAGTAAGCAGAAAACAGGTTATTGGTTGAGTTTACTCACCAGCTATACTCGCTTCAATAATATAGTCCAGTTCAGGGAATTTCTTTTTCAGATAGCTATTCCCGTAAATCATGACCGAATCCTGGTAGTTGGCAGGTTCAAAACCGTATCCGCCATATAAATTCTCAATGACCTCAAACCCGGATATGACCTTCCCGACTGGCGGAAAACCTCTCAGCCCGTTGAAGTTGACGGTGTCGAGTTTGTAATTGTCTTTCAGGTTGATAAACAGTTGTGAGGTCCTGCTGTTCAATCCGTCGCGTGCATACGACACCGTTCCCTTCAGGTTGGAGGTTTGTACCGGCTCGTCATAAATAGGCTTTTTATCCCAGAAGTAATTCACCTCCCGGATGTCACCGATTCCGAACTGGACCACATAGCCCTTCTGAACCCTGAACAGGGAATTGTTGTTGTAAAAGCCCGACACAATCAACTGGTAAAGCCGGTCGGCGCCTTCGGGAGAAAGCGCCCGGGTGATTTCCATAATAAAATCGCCCTTCGTTGTTTTGAAACTGGCAGTAAATGCAGCGGGGGCATGTGCTTTCAGCAATGCCTGGTCGTGGATGGCCTGGGAATAGGATGTTGTGGTTAAAACACACATCAGCAGTAAAAAAATGAATCTGTTCATGGATGAATTACAATTGCCTTCCTCACCGTGGTGCCAGCTTCCGTTGCGACCCTGATCAGGTAGAAGCCCGCCGGCACCCCTGAAAGGTCAATGCGCACCTGGCTCAGCCGCTCATTCACCGCTATTTTCTTGAGGCAATCACCCTGGCTTGTCATGAGTGCCACCTCAGATCCTGCCGGGATCTCCTTCCCGCCAAAGGTGATGTTGAAATAATCCCCGGATGGATTCGGGTAGACATTAATCTGAGCTTTTCCGGTGGATTGATCGGCGATCCCGTTAAACGGATTCCCGTTGGGCAGCGTATTGGTGGTAAATACTTTATTGACAATATCTGTCATATACCTCAGTTTTGCCAGTGATGTCAGCGGTGTTTTTCCTGCGTAATCCCTGGCCCAGGTAAAAGCAAGGTCAATATCCTGGATATCACCTGGTTTGAACGTGATGGGGCCGGTTATTCCGACACCCCGCCTGTCGCTGGGGTTGTTGAGTGCGGTTTCTTCAGCCCAGTATACAGGTCCGTTGGGTGGGGCACAACCTACACCCCAGTTGAGAGAGTCAGATTCGCCCGGAAACATAAACCGGCATTCAGGCCCATAACCACCTGATAAGGCATGTCCATTCCCTCCATAAATCAAGCTGCTCCCGTCTTTCCATTTTCCAATCATCATGTTGTAGTAATCCGGTGCAATATCAGGATCCTGCATATAACTCGGAACACCGGCGTTTGAGTTGTTGATGTAAAAGAACCTCTGGAGTCCGTAACGTTCATTGTCAACAACAGTGTCGCCGAAATTAATGCCGTTTACGCTGAAATCGCATAACTGCATCCCGTTCAGTTCATATCTGGGATTGTCAAGGCCGTCCGCGTCCATGTATGGTCCCCCAAGTAAGGTAACCGATTGGGTGGGAGGATTTGCGCCGTAGGCATATGGTTGCCCTGTGCCATCTATCGGTGTTCCGTTGTAACCAAAATACATATTCCGTTCAACATCACAGCCAACATAATCATCCATAGGATACCCAAGGTCAATGTCAGAGAATATCCCGAACATCGTGCTGTCGTATGTGTTTTGCGAGCGGTTATAAAACCGGTAATTAAGAAATACGGTGTTCTTCAGTGCAGAATCATTCGGCATGTCAAATGCGTATGCCATGCCATGAATTTCAATTCGGAGTTTTGCTCCAAGTGACTCAAGGTGCGGGCCGCGATCGTCATTAAAGATGAAAAACAATGCCTGGTCTCCGCGAATGACAGGGTAATCCCCGCCCATGGGTTCATAACTGCCATTTTCGTTCCAGTCATGAAAAGGGGCCAGGGTGGCCGCCATCCCCAGCGCCGGGTCGCCATTGCCGGGCCAGGTAAGGATATCATGAATGGGTTTGTATCCGGGATCGGTGTAATGAACCTTATGATATTGAATTTCACTCTGTTTCAGGTTCCAGATATAATTCCATACTGTATCCGTATAAACTGAATATTTGGTTGAATCCATAATCGGCCCGGAATAGAAGTCGGGTTTTGTTCCTGCTGCTGCAGGTATCGGGCCCTGTCGGAAACGTTCACCGGCAAAATGAATCTGCCCTTGTCCATCCTTTCCGCCAACCCACATGGTATTGGAGAACAGGGAGGTTTTACCGCTCCCTTTCGGAACTTCAAAGGCCGCATTCTCCTTGAAAAAGTGATTGCCGGATGAGTGGAATAATGCACTTACATTGTTGATATCCAGGTAGCAGGAACTCTTGTCATGCACCCTGATCAGGATCCTGGCCGAACTGGTATCCATTGCCTGGTTATAGATCTTATATGCATAAATGTTATCTCCGGCGGTTCCGCCCCATGCGAGCACGGAAAAAGTGAATGTCCATTGCCAGGATGCGTCGTGCACTTTTTTGATGCCAATATTGCCCTCCCCGCTGATGCGTGTAAGCAGAACTGCCCTGATCGTATCACCCTGCGGGATGGAATCGTTGGAGAGAATGTCATAAACAACCGGGATGCCAGGCCATACATCAACGGTGTCATTCCTGGCTTTCAGACCGCGAACCTGCGAAAAGACTGTTAAACCGGCACTTAAAAGGAAAAGAATAATCAATCCTTTATGAAGTATCTGGAAATGCTTTTTCATAAAATTCCTCCCTGATTATGATTGATCTCAAGCGGTTTATGTCTGGAATTAATGTAAATATACGAAATAATTGGTAAAAGTCAACTGGTGCCGTCCAGAAATAATGAACTGACCTGTGACCCAACGAATCCGGGAAAAATATTGTCTCATTTTTCACAATTGTGCCCCGCCGATTTTTCTTTTTCAGAAAAAGCATTAATTTTATCGGGTCATTTACAGTAAGTTAAGTAGAAACAGTCTAAATTAAAACACACACATGAAACTACCAAAATCCATTTCAAACTGGATCAGCATTGTTGGCTTTATCATCGCTGTTAACAGTTTTATCCTGATTCTTGTATCGTTTATCCAGGATCTTGTTACCGAGCATTCAAATCCATATACTGGTATTTATACGTATATCCTTCTTCCGGCCATCATGGTTGCCGGTCTTTTGATGATCCCCATCGGCATGTTCATCAACCGGAAGAAAACGCATGATCCGGATCACCGGTGGCCCATCCTGGACATGAATGTGCCCCGTCAGCGGCAGAAGCTTGTGGTTATTAATGTGTTTATCTTCATGTTTCTTATTGTATCTGCAGTAGGCAGTTACCAGGCATTTACCTATACCGAATCGGTTGATTTCTGCGGCAGGCTTTGCCATAAGGTAATGGAACCGGAGTATGTAACATACATGCACTCCCCGCATGCCAGGGTGGCCTGTGTTGAATGCCATGTGGGCGAAGGCGCCGGCTGGTATGTGAAATCCAAGCTCTCCGGGTTGTACCAGGTTTATTCTGTGCTTTTTCACAAATTTCCCCAACCGATTGAAACACCCATTCAAAACCTTCGACCGGCACGTGAAACCTGCGAACGTTGTCACTGGCCGCAAAAATTCTATGCCAGGAAACTGGTTACCAACAGGGTATATGTCACCGATTCACTGAATACCGAGTTCAACTACTCGCTGCTGATGCGCATCGGGCCGAATTACAGTGCGATGGGGCTGATTGAAGGAATTCACTGGCACATCAACAAAGATGTCAGAATTGAATACATCGCATCAACCAAGGACAGGGAATCAATCCCATGGGTGAAATTCACCAACCTGAAAACAGGCGATGTCCAGATTTTCCAGGATACCGACAACATGCTTGATAAAAAGGCCATTGACACGCTTGAGCACCGCATCATGGACTGCATGGACTGCCACAACCGCCCTTCACATTCATACAAATCACCGATGGTGTATGTTGACAATGCCATGATCACCGGCGCAGTCCCCAAGCAACTTCCGTTTATCAAGCAGGTTGCCATGAATGTGCTCAAAGGCACTTTTACAAACCAGGATTCGGCATACATGTATATCACAGACAGCATTACCAATTTCTACAAACTGGGCTATCCTTCCATATACAAAACACAAAAGCCATTGATTGACAAAGCCATTGCGGGAATCAAGGAGCAATTTGCGCTCAATGTTTTCCCATATATGCATGCATCCTCCAAAAATTACCTCAATCACATCGGGCATATTGAGTCCGACGGTTGTTTCCGCTGCCATTCAGACAGGCATAAAAGTGAGAAGGGCAAAGTCATACCCAAGGACTGTAACATGTGCCATACGATCATAGCCCAGGGAAAGACCGATAGCATGCAGTATGCCACCCTTGAAAATGTAATGGAATTCAGGCATCCGATTGATATCAAGGACAAATGGAAAAATTATTTCTGTACGGAATGTCACAGGGAGTTGTACCCGTAATTCACTACATTGTTAAGGATTCTGTCAGACCGCTTGATTTTACTGCCCACCCTTGGTTTTCCCTGCTCTCAGGCAGGGACTTTGGGGTGGGCAGATCATTTAATTTACAATCTTTTTAAATAATAATTTTTCGTACATTTGCACCCTTAATCCTGACGCATATGTTCCTAAATTCAGAAAAATTCCGGGGTGAAGGGTTGACATATGACGATGTATTGCTTGTTCCTGCCTATTCCGATATTTTGCCGCGGGAAACAGATGTTTCCACTCTGCTGTCCAGGAATATCAAGCTGAACATTCCGATCATTTCAGCCGCTATGGATACCGTGACAGAATCACGTATGGCTATTGCCATGGCACAAGAGGGAGGGATCGGTGTTTTACATAAGAATATGTCAGTTGAGGACCAGGCCCTGCAGGTTCGAAAAGTGAAACGTGCCGAAAACGGCATGATACTTCAACCTGTTACCCTGATGGAGAATGCCCTTGTCGGGGATGCCCTTTCAATGATGAAAGAGTTCTCGATTGGCGGCATCCCTGTTACAAACGCCAACAATGAACTGGTCGGTATCGTCACCAACCGCGACCTCAGGTTTGAACGCGACCATATGAGGCCGGTTACTGAAGTGATGACCAAAAAAGTAATCACCATCAGCGAGTTTACTGATTTTGAACAGGCGGAAGCAATTCTGCAACAGCATAAAATTGAAAAACTTCCTGTTGTTGACAAAAACAATAAACTGATCGGGCTGATCACCTACAAAGATATCCTGAAGGTAAAGGCACGCCCCAATTCGTGCAAGGATAGTCTTGGGCGGTTACGCGTCGCGGCAGGGGTTGGTGTTACCTATGATACCCTTGACCGAGTTGCCGCGCTCGTTCGTGAAAACGTTGATGCGATTGTCATTGATACGGCCCACGGTCATTCAAAGGGGGTCATGGAGATGGCCAAACTTGTTAAGAAAACATTCCCCGAAGTAGATCTTATCATCGGGAATATTGGCACTGCAGAAGCAGCCAAAGACCTTGCCCGTATTGGTGTTGACGGCGTAAAGATCGGCATCGGCCCGGGGTCAATCTGTACCACGCGGATCATTGCCGGAATCGGTGTGCCGCAGCTTTCCGCTGTCTACGATGTTACGAACGCCCTGAAAGGCAGCGGTGTTCCTGCCATCGCCGATGGTGGAATCCGTTATACGGGCGATATTGTAAAAGCACTTGCCGCCGGTGCACATTCCATCATGGCAGGTTCTCTCTTTGCCGGAGTGGATGAGTCGCCAGGCGAAACCATCATTTTCGAAGGACGGAAGTTCAAGACTTACCGTGGAATGGGGTCCATTGAAGCCATGCAGAAAGGCTCAAAGGACCGTTATTTTCAGGATGTTGAAGACGATGTCAAAAAACTGGTGCCGGAAGGGATTGTCGGCCGTGTGCCATACAAGGGTTCTCTGTCGGAGGTCATATACCAGATGGTTGGCGGACTTAAGGCAGGCATGGGGTATACCGGGTCGAAAACCATTGAGAATCTCCAGCAGGCGAAATTTATTAAAATCAGTCCGGCAGGGGTTATCGAAAGCCATCCGCACGATGTTACCATCATAAGCGAAGCACCGAACTACAGCCGTTAATTCGTGTAATCAGGTGAAAATTCAACTGAAATCTAATCGTTTGTCCATATTGTCAAATTAACACATTAAACAATGAATAGCGTGAAAGGAATAATCTTATTATCGGTTTTTGTTTGTGTTTCTGTTTTCTCGTCCGTCGGGCAGGTAAAGAACGATGAGGTCCTTATGACCATAGCCGGGAACAAGGTACTCGTAGGAGAATTTATGAATATCTATCAGAAAAACAATGTGAAAGGCGAAGCGATAGACAAGAAATCGCTGAACGAATACCTTGACCTCTTCATCAACTTCAAACTGAAGGTCAAACAGGCGGAGGAACTCGGACTTGATACGGTTGAAACGTTCAGAAACGAATTGAACGGCTACCGTGAGCAACTTGCAAAACCTTACTTTACCGATGAAGCGACACTGAACCGCCTTATCCTTGAAGCCTATGACCGCGAGAAAACCGACCTGAGAGCCAGCCACATTTTCTTTAAACTGAAACCTGATGCATCGCCCGAGGATACCCTTGCTGCCTTCAAAAAAGCAAGTGCCGCCAGGGAAAAGCTGATGCAGGGTGCATCATTTGAATCAGTTGTGGTTGAATTTTCAGAAGATCCTTCCTCCAAAGACCGGGAAGCTACACAACAGCATCCGTTCCTTAAAGGCAATAAAGGTGATCTCGGCTTCTTTGCTGTGTTTGATATGGTTTATGCGTTTGAAAACGGTGCCTGGAATACCGAAATTTCTATGATTTCAAAGCCGGTTCGCACTGAATACGGTTATCATCTTATCAAAGTAACCGCCCGTCGCCCTGCACTTGGGAAAGTAACCGTTGCCCATATCTTTCTTGCAATCCCCAAAAATGCCACAGCAGAGGACTCCTCACGGGTCAATAAACGCATTGATTCAGTATATGCCAAACTAACCTCAGGGTCATCCTTTGAGGAACTGGTCAGGAATTATTCCGACGACAAGGGATCCGCCGCAAAAGGAGGGGTTTTACCTGCCTTTGGTGTAAACAGGATGGTGCCTGAATTTGTGGAGGCCATTTATTCGCTTGAGAATGTTGGTGATTACACCAAGCCCATCCTTACAACCTATGGCTGGCATATTGTAAAACTGATTGAACGTAAAACCCAGCGGCCCCTTGATGAAGAGCGTGCCGAACTCAAACAGAAGGTCATGAAGGACAGCCGCGGCGAACAAACCCGCCAGGTCGTCATCGCACGAATCAGGAAGGAGAATGGTGTTACCGAATTCCCCGAGGCCAAAACCGCATTCTACAAAGTTGTTACCGACAGCATTTTCCTTGGAAAATGGCATGCTACACTTGCCAAAGACCTTACCGGTACAATTTTTAAGATCGGCAACAGGGCTTACCGCCAGGCCGACTTCGCAGATTACCTTGAAACAAGCCAGCGCAAGCAGGAAAAACAGGGCATTGACGCTTATGTTGACAAAAAATACACTGATTTCCTTGATGAAAGCCTGATGAAACTTGAAGATTCACAGCTGGAGGTAAAATATCCTGAATTTAAAACGCTGATGGGAGAATACAGAGACGGGATCCTGCTGTTTGATCTCACTGACCAGAAAGTATGGTCAAAAGCAGTAAAAGACACACTGGGCCTTGACGGATTCTACGAGAAGAACAAGAACAACTACAAGTGGGATACACGCCTGGATGCCAGCATTTATACGGTTACAGATCCAAAGGCTGTGCAGAAGGTGAAGAATTTTGTAAAATCCGGATTGTCTGATGCCGACCTGTTGAAAGAAGTTAATTCCGACACAGCACAAATCCTGACCATTGAAACGCAGAAATTCTCACGCAAGGATAATGCCCTGATTGATTCAATAGCCTGGACGCCCGGTTTCTCCGGAGATGTGGCTGCAAAGGGCAACACCGTTTTTGTTTATGTTCGCAAGGCGTTAAAGCCGGAAGTTAAACAGCTCAATGAGGCCAAAGGCCTTGTTACTGCTGATTACCAGAATTACCTTGAAAAAGAGTGGATTGCTTCACTCAGGGCCAGGTACCCGGTAGAGGTAAATAAGGAGGTGCTTGCAAAAATTAAATAGATCTAATTGAACCGGTTACTCATTCTACTGTTGATATTTGCTGCATCCTGCTCTACATTTTTCAAGAAAAAAAACGAGAGGGTACTGGCCAGGGTTTATGACGACTATCTTTATGAGACTGACCTGAAAGGCTTGGTTTCTGAGGGAACCTTGCCCAAAGACAGCCTGCTGATCACCAGGAATTTTATTGAGAACTGGGTGCGGCAGAAACTCGTGATTCAACAGGCTGAAAAGAACCTGACGAGTGCCCAGATGGATTTTACCAAGCAACTGGATAATTATAAAAACTCCCTGATCATCTATACGTATGAAAATGCGCTTGTACGTCAAAAACTTGACACCCTGATCACGGAAGAAGAGGTACAGAATTACTACGATGCCAACCAGCAGAATTTTCTGCTCAAAGATAATATCGTTCAGATGCAGTATGTGAAGCTGCCGCTGAAATCAACCATCGCGAAACAGATCAAGAAATTACTCAGTTCAGATAACCAGGATGATAAAAACAAGCTGTCAGAAATGTGCGAGAGGAATGCGGCAGACTATTTCCTGGACAATGAAAACTGGCTGCTCTTCAATGACCTGTTAAAGCAGATTCCGATAAAGACATACAACCAGGAGGAGTTTTTGAAAAATCACCGCGACTTTGAATACCAGGACTCATTGTTCATTTACCTGGTGAGGTTCAAGGATTTCAAAATTAAGGAAACTGTTTCGCCGCTGAATTTTGAAGAGCAACGCATCAGGGACATCATTCTGAACAAAAGGAAAATTGACATGATCGGGCGGATGCAGGATGATATATTTTCCAATGCACAGAAGAAAAATGTTTTTGAGATTTACTAGAGGAACAGATTGCCCAAAACACGACACATGAAAATATTTCGGTTTGTATTATACATGATTCCAATCACAATGCTGTTATCCGGCGCCCTGGTGGCGCAAACAGTGAACGACACGGTCATTGACGGTGTGGTAGGAATCATCGGGGGCAATGTGATCCTTAAGTCGGATGTGGAGAATCAGTATCTGCAAATCAGGAGCCAGGGAAATATCCAGGGCACTGCCACAAAATTGAAATGCCAGCTTTTTGAAAGCCTTCTGTTCCAGAAATTGTTATTGCATCAGGCCCAGGTCGACAGTATCAAAGTAACTGAAGACCAGGTTCAATCGGAAATGGACCGGAGAATGAGGTATTTCATCTCCCAGGCAGGGTCGCCCGACCGTTTGGAGGAACATTTTGGGAAGTCGCTCCTGGAGATTAAAAATGAGCTCCACGATGTAATCCAGGAGCAGATGCTTACCGAACAGGAACAGCAGAAAATTGCCAAGGATGTAACCATTACCCCTTCTGAGGTAAAATCTTTTTTCAGGAAAATTCCGAAAGACAGCATCCCGCTGATCAATTCTGAATTTGAGATTGGCATGATCATCAAGCAGCCTGCTATTACAGAGGTTGAAAAACAGATTGCAAGGGATAAACTGAAAGGATTCAAGGACAGGATCACGAAGGGCGACGATTTCAGCACCCTGGCCGTACTCTATTCAGAAGATCCCGGCTCGTCAAAACAGGGAGGGGAACTTGGCATGTTCAAGCGCGGAGACATGCGCCCTGAGTTTGAAGCCACCGCCTTCAAACTGAAGCCTGGAGAAGTATCCGATATCGTTGAAACTGAAGACGGTTTTCACCTGATCCAGATGATTGAACGCCGAGGCGAATATATTAATGTGCGGCATATCCTTGTGCAGCCCAAGGTGTCATTGGTTGACCTAAACAAATCGAAATCAACGCTTGACAGTGTGGCATCGCTGATCATGACTAAAAAAATCACTTACGAGGTGGCTGTAGTAAAGTATTCAGATGATCCGGGTAAAAACAGCGGCGGCTACATGATTAATGCGGCAACCGGTAACAGCAAGTTTGAAGCAAGCCAGATTGATGCGAAAATATTTTTTATTATTGACAAACTTAAGGCAGGTGATGTTTCAGCACCGGTGCTTACCAATGAGCGGGGCAAGCAGGACTACAGGATGTATTATCTGAAGTCACGAACAAACCCCCATAAAGCGAACCTTGAAGAGGATTATTCCCGTATTCAGCAGATCGCCCTGGAACAAAAAAAGCAGGATGTCATTGACGAATGGATTTCAAAAAAATTGCAATCAACCTATATCTCCATTTCGGATGATTTTCGTAATTGTTCATTCCAGCGAAAGTGGATTCAAAACTAAATTTTAAATTATGCAATTTTCATCAGATGTTGAGGCAGTAGACGCACTTGTAAAAAAATATACACTCCTGAAAGCAGAAATCGGCAAGGTAATTGTCGGCCAGGATGAAGTAGTGAAGAACCTGCTCATCGCCATATTCTGCAAGGGGCATTGCCTGCTTGTAGGGGTTCCCGGACTGGCCAAGACGCTCATGGTTAATACCTTGTCAAAAGCCCTTGGACTCAGTTACAACCGCATACAATTCACGCCTGATCTCATGCCTTCCGACATTATCGGTACGGAGATACTGGATGAAAACCGTCATTTCCGCTTTATCAAAGGGCCGGTTTTTGCAAATATTATCCTGGCAGATGAAATTAACCGGACCCCGCCTAAAACGCAGTCGGCCCTGCTTGAAGCCATGCAGGAAAAGGCAGTCACGGTTGCCGGAACAAGCTACCAGCTTGTAGAACCGTTCTTTGTACTCGCCACCCAGAATCCGATTGAACAGGAGGGAACATACCCGTTGCCTGAAGCCCAGCTTGACAGGTTCATGTTTAACATCTGGCTTGATTATCCTTCCTTTGAAGAGGAGATCAGGATTGTGAAGGCGACGACAACCGAAAAAACGGTGACACCCTCCATTGTTATTTCAGCAGAGGAAATCCTGTATTTTCAGAATCTTATCCGTAAAATTCCGGTTCCTGACAATGTATTCAATTTCTCCGTGAACCTTGTATCCTCCACCCGCCCTAAAACTGCCAAAGCGAATCCATGGGCGAATGAATACCTTACCTGGGGGGCAGGTCCGCGCGCTTCACAATACCTGATCCTGGGTGCAAAGTGTCATGCCGTGCTCAACGGGAAGTATTCACCCGATATTGAAGATGTTCGGGCTGTTGCCACTTCCGTGTTGCGCCACAGGATCGTGCGGAATTATAAAGCTGAAGCTGAAGGTATCAGCGTTGAAGATATCATAAATCATTTTCTTAAAACGCTTGGAATATGAGAATGAAAAATCAGGCTGCGCTATTAATCCTCGTTGTTGGTGTTATCTGGTTATCCGGACTTTCATCCTGCAGCCAGTCGGGGAACAAATCAGCCTCAAATGGCGACACCCTGGTCGGGAAGATTACTCTTTCAGGGGCTTTTGCATTGTATCCTATGGCGGTAAAATGGGCTGAGGAGTTTCAGAAACTGCACCCGAATGTTACTGTGAATGTTTCGGCAGGTGGAGCTGGTAAAGGGATGACAGATGCACTGTCGAAAATGGTTGACCTTGGCATGTTCTCAAAAGCCATCAGCCCTGAAGAGCAGGCCAAAGGCGCATGGTGGATCGCAGTGGCAAAGGATGCTGTGCTTCCTACCGTCAATGCGCATAATCCGGTTCTGGCCGATCTGAAGAAAAAAGGGTTGACAAAGCAGAAATTCTTTGATATTTTCATCAGTGGCAACGTAAAGACCTGGGGACAGGCTGTAGGCAACGGGTCGAAAGTTGACATACAGGTGTTTCAAAGGTCGGATGCATGCGGTGCTGCTGAAATGTGGGCCAAATACCTGAACGGCAAAAAGCAGGAAGATATCCAGGGGCTTGGCGTAAACGGCGATCCTGGTGTGGCTGATGCTGTGCGGAGAACTCCTGAAGGAATCGGGTTTAACAACCTTGGCTTTGTTTACGAGATGCAATCCAGGAAAATCTATGCCGGGCTTGATGTCATTCCCATTGACCTGAACGGCAATGGAATGATTGACCCTGATGAAGATTTTTACGGCAACATGGACCTTGTGATGAAGGCCATAAACGAAGGGAAGTACCCATCCCCGCCGGCACGCGACCTCTATTTCGTTTCAGGAGGCAAACCGGATAACAAACTTGTTCAGACTTTTCTGACATGGGTTTTAACCGAAGGACAAAAATATGTCACCGAAGCAGGATATGTGACAATTAAACCGGAACAGGTAGCTACTGAATTGCAAAAGTTGAACTGAAATGTACCTCCTCAACCGGAAACAGCGTCATACAGTAAATTCTACATGGATGATCATCAGCTTGTTGCTGGTTGCCTTATTGCCTTTTCTTCTTTTTATCGGATTATACCTGAAATCAGTGTTGCTGTTGCACGATTATTCACTGGCTGACCTGATTTTCTCAAAAGTATGGCGGCCTTCAGCAGGTAAATTCGGATTTTATCCGTTTATTATTGGTTCTGTGTGGGTAACTGTGGTTGCCATGCTTATCACTGCACCTATTTGCCTGCTAACTGCAATCTATGTAACCCAGTATACCAAGAAATTCTTCCTCCGGATCATGCATCCTGCCATTGACATCCTTGCGGGGATCCCGTCGGTGGTTTACGGGTTGTGGGGCATCCTGGTTATAGTTCCCTTTATTTCCCGGTACCTTGGCCCGTGGCTTGACGTAAAAACAATGGGTTACAGCATCCTGGCAGCATCATTTGTGTTGTCGATCATGATCATTCCGTTTGTACTCAACATCCTGATTGAAATATTCCGTTCAATTCCCACGGAATTGAAAGAAGCCGCGCTGTCACTGGGGGCTACACAATGGCAAACTATCAAACATGTCCTCCTGCGTAAAGCGCTCCCGGGTATCATAGCCGCTTTTGGGTTTGGACTGGCCCGGGCATTTGGCGAAACAATGGCGGTGCTGATGGTGGTGGGAAATGTTGTTCGCTTGCCCAAGAGTGTATTTGATCCGGGCTATACATTGCCTGCACTTATTGCCAACAATTATGGCGAGATGCTTTCAATACCCAAATACGATTCTGCACTTATGTTTGCTGCGCTGCTGCTGCTTGCGGTATCGCTTTTTTTTAATCTTGTCATGCATTTTTTCATTGTCAGATATAATAAATATTAACCATTGACACGGTCACAGAAAATAGAGGAAAAATTTTTCAAGTTGCTGATGATCCTTGCAACCTATTTCATCCTTGCCATCCTGGCCGTGATTATCTATAGCATTTTTGAGAAAGGGTTCAAGTCCATTTCCTGGGAGATGCTTACACAGGTTCCCCATGGGGGCTATTATTACGGAAAGTCCGGAGGGATCCTCAATGCAATACTGGGTTCTCTTGCCCTTGCCTTCGGTGCTACCCTGCTGGCGTTTGTCATTGGGATGCCTGTTGCGCTTTATCTCAATGTGTTCCTGATCCGTCACAAAAAGGTGATCAGTGTCATCCGGTTCCTGCTTGACCTGGTATGGGGGATCCCTTCCATCGTTTATGGCGCCTTCGGGTTCTCCCTGATGATTTTCTTTGGACTGCAAACCTCCCTGCTCGCCGGGATCCTCACGGTAACCCTTTTCATCCTCCCGATTATGATCAGGTCCATGGATGAAATACTATGCACCGTTCCCATCGGGTTGCAGGAAGCAGCATATTCGCTGGGTTCGAACAAGTCGGAAATAGCCTTTAAAATATTTACCCGGCAGTCAATTTCGGGGATCATTACTGCGGTGCTTCTTTCATTTGGACGGGGTATCGGGGACGCCGCGGCTGTTTTATTCACAGCCGGGTATACCGATCATTTGCCGAATGGCCTCCTGGAACCGGTTGCAACGCTGCCTTTGTCCATCTTCTTTCAACTCTCTTCGCCGGTTCCTGAGGTGCAGAACAGGGCTTATGCTTCTGCTTTGGTACTTACATTAATCATTTTAATTGTAAGTTTGTTCTCCCGAGGATTGGGCAAGCGATATCACAAAACAAAAATTAATTTTTAATTGCCGGGATGGATAATTCACCAAAAATATCAATCAGGAATTTAAATGTATCGGCTGGCAAAACGCAGATACTTAGAAATATCAATATAGATATCCCGAAGAACAAAATTACAGTGATCCTCGGCCCGTCGGGATGCGGAAAGACCACGCTGTTAAAGTGCCTCAACAGGCTTACTGACCTCTACCCGGAGTTAAAGGTAAACGGCCAGATCATGATTGACGACAACAATATCCTGGCAGCCAAAGAAGATATTTACAAGCTCAGGCAGCAGATGGGACTTTTATCTCAGCGCCCATACCCGCTGCCGATGACCATATACAACAATATAGCCTATGCCCTGAAGCTCCGGGGAATCAGGAACAGGAGAGAGACACATAAACTTGTTATGCACTATTTGCAGCAGGCAAACCTCTGGGATGAAATCAGGACGCGCCTTCGCGAGCCTGCATCGCGTCTTTCAATCGGACAGCAACAGCGGCTTTGCCTTGCGCGGGGCCTGGCAGTTAACCCGGAGATCATCCTTGCAGATGAACCCACTTCCGCACTCGACCCAATTTCCAGCCAGTTCATTGAAGAGACTTTCGTACGGCTGAAAAGTGAATATACCATTGTGCTGGTTACGCACATTCTGCGCCAGGCAAAGAGGATTGCTGACAATGTCGTGTTTATGTACCTGGGGGATGTGATTGAACAGGGGAGTGTGGAAGAAGTTTTTGGTAATCCCAAAATGGAAAAGACAAAACTTTACCTCGGAGGAACATTTAATTAATTGCGGACACAATAAATTTTTCTTTATTTTTATTGCCTGAATTTACGGCATGGTCATTTGATGAATAAACCGGAAGAAAATAGCAAATTGACATTTCTTCAGAAGATTGTACTTCTGGCCCTGGATGATAAAGGCTGGTTTGGCTCTTCTGAACATAAGATCAAGTTCGGAATTGTTGGTGCAATCCTTTTTGAACTTTATCAGAAAGAACGTATTCGCTTCTCAAATGACGAAGTAGTGGTCATTAATGCCAGGTCAACAGATGATGTGATCCTCGACAGGGTCCTCAATGTCATCAAGGCGGCTAAAAAACCAAGAAGCCTCCGTTCCTGGATTCAGCGGATTGTTTATAAAAAGCTCCTGCTCCGGAAAACGGTTTTAAAGCAGCTGATCCGTGATAACGTGATCAGCCGCGAAGAATACACTCTGATGGTTGTTTTCTATCAGACTAAATTTCCCATTGTCAATATTGAACTGAAACGCAACCTCCAGGAACAGTTATACGACAGTATTGTTTCCGGGAAGCAGCTTACCGACCAGGAAGTGATGCTGCTTGTTGTGATGAACAACTGCAAGATGGTCAGGAAAAACTTCGGGGGATATCTCCAATATATTAAACTTCGCAGCCGGATCAATGAGATAACCCAGTTCAAAAGTCCTGCCAATGAGAATGAAGTGGTGGCCAAACTGCTTCAAACTGCAATATCCAGGGCTATTATGACCTCCAACGTGTCAATTCACGTATAGTATTTTCCTTGCCAGGTGTTGCGTCGTTCCATTTCATTTTCAATCAGGCGCAAAACAGCATCATAGCGGATCAAATCCCACCCAATGCCTGCCGTCATGAACTTTGGCGGTACTTCACCTGCAAACCGTTCAATGACGATGGCTGGATTTAGCCTCTCCGTGAACCTGATGATGAAATCAATATACTCTTCCAGCGTGAATTGATGGAAATCGGGATGTTGTTTTGGCCCCGTGGAACCGGCTTCATTAGAATCGTTAAACTCCTGCTCCATTTTCGTCCCTTTCACAACCTGCAACTGGTGAAATTTAACTGAGTCGAGGGGCAGCCGGGAGATGGTTGATGCACAGGCAAGCATGTCGTCGGGCGATTCTCCGGGAAGGCCGAAAATGAAATGTGCCCCGGTGCTGATGCCCAGGGCATGTGTTTTCATGATTACCGATTCACTCAGTGCGAAATCGTGCTGACGGTTAATGCGGTGCAGTGTCTTATCATAACAAGATTCAACACCGTATTCCACCTGGATGAAATACTTTTCCGATAATTGGCGCAGGTAATCAAGTTTTTCATCATCAATGCAATCGGGCCTGGTGCCGATAACCAGCCCGGCAACCTCCGGATACCTGAGCGCCTCCTCGTAAAGCTCTTTCAACCGGGGCAGGGGTGCGTAGGTGTTGCTGTATGGCTGGAAATAAACCAGGTATCGGGTTGCCCTGCGGTAACGGACGTGGTGGAACTTAACTCCCCTCGCGATCTGGTCGTGCAGTGGCTCAACCGGGTTGCAGTAGGAGGGGTTGAATGCGTTGTTGTTGCAGTAGGAGCATCCGCCAAAGGCTTTTGTCCCGTCCCGGTTCGGACAGGTAAAACCGGCATCCACCACCACTTTCTGAATCCTGGCCCCAAATGTTGACCGGATATGTTCTGTATAGGAATTAAAACGGCGATGATGTCCCCAGGGGAATCGTGTATTATCTGTCATTCACAATTCATCATTCGCATATTCGTCATTCTCATATTCGTCATTTGGTAGACGCCTCCAACCTTTTCATAATTGAAAAAATGAAGAGGGCCGACAGTACGCAGCAAACAATGAAAATTGACCAAAGCTGCCACAGATCAAGAACACCCCAGAATTTACTTCCGATAAACAGGAATTTGTTCCCAACTGCGGTTGCCAGCAGCCAGCCTCCCTGCATAAGTCCCTGGAAACGCGGTGGCGCAACTTTGGATACAAAAGAAAGTCCCATGGGGCTAAGGAAAAGCTCAGCGATGGTCATAATAAGGTAGCTGCTGATCAGCCAGTATGGTGCTACCCGTGAGGAATCAGGCACAGGGTTGTATTTTGTGACACCCCCGGCATCAACATACTGAAGTTCGTGAGGAGAAATCAGACCAAGAGATGCCACCAGGATGATTAAAAAGCCAATGGCGGCAATGATCATCCCGATACCGATCTTCTTCGGCGCGGATGGTTCCAGGTTCTTTTTGCTTAACCAGGCAAACAAACCCATTACCGGGAATGTCAGCGACACGATGAATAATGGGTTGAAAGACTGGAATACCTCAGGTGCAATCGGGTTGGTTGCATTGTATTGCGTTACGAAATAATATGTCAGGCCACCAAGAATGATAAACATTGCACCACCCGTAATTCTCTGTACAGTATTTTTCCGGAACAACATCACCAGGCCGGCAACAGCGCCAATGAACGCAAGGATGGATTCAAGGTTGAAAAAAATGTTGGTGAAAGGGGCAACTTCCTTTACCGTATAATCGCGGGCGAAGAAGGTGAGGGTCAGCCCGTTCTGGTGAAACGACATCCAGAAGAAGATAACAACGATAAAGACAAGGATCAGGGAGGTCACCCGTGGTCTTTCTTCCTTGGTTGAGACCTGGAACATGATGGCAATGAACCCGATAAACAGCCCAACGGCTGCACCTAAAGCGGCAGCATCTTTAACAACATTCCTGAGCAGGAAGTAAGAAACTACAGAGGTCGTGATCATCAATCCTCCGCCAAGCATGAAACTGATCACATTGGCATTGGCTTTCGGCTTGGAAGCATCCCCGGCTTTGACAACTTTTGCAACGCTTGGTAATAATTTGTTGAATATGATATAGACCGCGAGAGAAACAAGCATGGCACCGGCTGCAATGCCGAATGCATAATTGTATCCCCTTGCAAAGGCATCGATGTATTTCTGTGCAAAAACACCAAGATCAGCAACAGGCATGCCGCTCACTTTATCTGCCAGTTCCTGGAATTTTAAAGTATCCTGGAGGGAGCCTTTCTGAAATGCATGGCACATGGCAGGCAAGCTGCCGTCATGCAAAAATCCCTGCGTTTTAAGGAACCAGTTACGGATCCCTGTGGCAACGAACGGGGCAAAGAACGCACCGATATTGATCCCCATATAGAAAATCATGAAGGCCGAATCACGAACTTTTGAATATTTCGGATCGTCATACAACTGGCCAACCACTGCCTGCAAATTCCCTTTAAACAATCCGTTTCCGAACGCAATGGTGAAAAGTCCGGTCAGTGTGATGGCAAGCGGGTTACCGGGGAGGGCCATGATGATATAACCCATGAACATGACGATAATACCGGCCAGGATGACTGTTTTGTATTTCCTTGAAACATCGGCGAGTATACCGCCAACTAGCGCAAGTGCGTATATTCCAAAATAAAACCAACTGTAGTAGCTGCCCGCATCCTCCTCCGACAGTCCATACCGGGCTTGCAGAAACAGGACAAGAATAGCCATCATTGTATAAAAACCAAATCGTTCGCCCATGTTGGAAAAAAATGCAACAAAAAGCCCTTTAGGATGTCCTTTAAACATAAGTGTCAGTTATTAGTGAATAATCATTGGATTACTTTGTATGTACATTGCAAAAATAGTCAAATTTGCATACGATACAAGCCATCATGATCAAATACAGATTTTTACATATTTGTTTGTAATGGTGTAATATTTATTCACCGTCGTCGTCTCTTCATCCGTATGGATCTCCGGGAATTTCAAAAAGCGGTATATCCGCTTAAAAACAAACTGTTCCGCTTTGCCCAGCGCATGCTTGAGCATTCTGAAGAGGCTGAGGATGTTGTACAGGAAGCTTTTATCAGGTTGTGGAACAGACGTGAAAAACTTGATCAATACAGGAGCGTTGAAGCATTGGCCATGATCACCACAAAAAACCTTTGCCTCGACAAAATAAAAGCCCGGCGCCACCCGGTTGAAAATATTGAAAATCATCGCCAGTTCATTGAAAATATGCCGGAAGTTACCAGGGAGGACCACTCAGACATCATACACGGGATACACCTCGCAATCAAAACACTGCCGGAACAGCAACAGATGATCATCCATCTGCGTGATATTGAGGGATATGAATTTGAGGAGATTGCGGAAATTGTTGATATGAATGAAAATGCCATCCGGGTAGCGCTTTCCCGTGCCAGGAAACGGATTCGTGAATTGTTGAACAAATCAAAAGAATATGACTACCAGCGAAATTGAACAACTGCTAGAGAAATATTATGAGGGGAATACCACTCTTCAGGAGGAAGAAGCTCTCAGCGACTTTTTCCTTGGGGGCGACGTACCTGAACATCTGGCAATGCATAAGCCTGTTTTTGCCTGTTTTGATGAGGCTTTGAAACTGGAAATGCAGGATACTGATTTTGAGCAGAAACTTGGTTTTATCCTGCAGAACATCAAAGCGGGAAATGAGGTTGTCAGCCCGGATAACCGTCGCAGCCGGATATTCTACTTTTCAGGTATTGCTGCCAGTATATTGCTGATCACCGGGCTGCTTTTCACCTTTAAGCAAGATGTGTTCAACCTTAACGGCAAGCACCAGGGAAGCATGTCAACAGAAATTGCATACACCAATGCCAGTGAAGCTCTGCTCCTGGTTTCCGGCAACCTGAATCATGGCCTTCAACATGTTGAACGTTTGCAGATGGTCGACAAAGCCATAAAAAATATGGAACTGTTTAATAAATTTTATCAATATCAAACCATAATTATTAACCCGGACGAAGTTTCCAAAACGTCCAAAAAATAAAATAAGCCATGAAAAAAATGATGCTGAATTTAGTTTGTATGGCATTCCTGATGCTGCCGCTTCTTGTGAGTGCCCAGAGCCCGATTGACAAGGTTTTTGAAAAATATGCAGGCCAGGACGGGTTCACCACGGTGAACATTTCCAAAGAGATGTTTCATATGTTTATGCAGATGGGACAGGGCGATACGAAAGATACCAACATGGTGGAGATGAGGCATATGATGGAACAGTTAACCGGACTTAAAGTGCTCACTTTTGCCTTCGATTCAACTAAAATCGTGAAAGCCGTTTCGGTGTACAATGAATTTGCCGGCGTTTTTCCTGCAAACACTTACAAGGAATTGATGAGCATCAACGAAGGGCGCCAGAATATCAAATTTATGACCAAACAGGATGCCGCCGGCAAAATCAACGAAATGGTTATGCTGATGAAGGATAAGACTGAAGTGGCTGTACTGAGCCTGACCGGGATGATTGATCTTTCCACCGTATCCAGGCTTTCAAAAGGGATGAATATTCATGGGATGGAGGGCCTGAAAAAGATGGGTAACCCGCATAAGAAGTAAAAAGTTCACGCAGATTTTTGCAGAATAAAGCGCAGATTTTGGCAGATAAGAATCGAATAGATTAACTTCTTAATACCAGTTATCTGTTTTTTTAATCTGCTAAAATCCGTGCTTTATTCTGCGAAAATCTGCGTGAAACATTAAAGCCTTATAAAAACCTGCCCCGTAAGCTCTCCACGAATATTCCCTTTTGTCACATCCAATCCTGATCCGACTTCCTGCCTGTCATCATATTTAGTCAGTCCACCACGCAGCCACAATTCAACACTTTTCAGTAACCTCACATTCAGCATAAGACAGGTCCGCATTCCGCGCCCCTGGTACACAGGAACCGAGAATGTAAACCTTACATCGGGTTCATACACGTAAATCCTTGTATCGTAGCCTGGTATATCAAAGAGCGCAAATCGCAACGTTGCTGTTTTTAAGAACTTTGCCAGTTTAATGTGTGCATCCTGGCAAATGAAATAGCCAATCGAACCGGGGTGGCTTCCGGTGGCGGCCTCCCTCACCTCAAACCGGGTCTTAAGCATAACCTTTTCAGAGGCCTGCACTTCCATGGCAAACCTGTAAGTTCGTGTAAGGTAGCAGGTAAGTCTGTGCATTGTGTTGTTGTGTATTGTTTCATCGTTGGCATTGTTTTGTTTCTGGCAGAATTTGAGGTTGATCAGTGCATTCCGGCCCACCTGCCAGTTGATCATAAGGCCTGCCTCACTGCCGGAGGTTGAAGCATCAGTTCGGTATCTGAGCCAGGGAAATGTAAAAAGATCAAGGTATCCGGAAATGACAAGACGGCTGCCAATGGAAACATTTGCCGATGTGAACAGCCCCTTTTCATTTGCGTTGATGCTGCTTTGCCCGAAAGCATTTGAAAAGGGGTTTTGATAATCTGCGCCGTAATTCCTGCAGATCATGTTAATAGTCACCCGTGGATCAGGGGAGTATGTGGCTCCGGCAATCCAGCCAAATCCTCCGTTCATGCTCCTGCCTGCTTCTCCAAATATGTGGAGGCCCCTGTAGCGTACCTGGAAGTCAAGCCCGGTAATAATATTGTCTGACCCTTGAAAATTATACCTGCTGTAAGGATGAACTGCAGGCCTGAGCATGGCAGAATAATGACAGTACAACCCCGTGATTCCGGTTCTAAAGCCAAACTGCTGGCCTGGTGCTACAGTTAGGCTCACATTCGCCCCACAAACAAGTTCGCCGATGCTGTTCCTGTGAGCCAGTTCGCTGACTGTGCGGTGGTAACCTGACGAATTGAAAGCGGTGACATAGCGCTCACTGTCATTTCGCACCAGGTTTGCATCACGCCGGTTATAAGAGATGAAACCACTTGCGTCAAATGGCTTTGCTTTTATGGTGGCCGCAATTCCCCGTAGTCCGGAACTTTCGTTTGTCCCGGTGCTTGGCCGGATGCCATTTGAACCCGAAACTGTGCCGGAAAATCCCGGGGAAGCGGTCAGAGACTGCCCCGAACCAATCGTGAGACTCTGCCCGAAGGAAACACGGAAATTTCCCAGGGTCAGGTTTCTCAGGATACCCAGGTTGTTCAAAGAGAAGTAGCCTGCGTAAAAATCCATGCCGGCCGACTGTGCTCCGCTAAAAAACTGTTCCCCCGGATCCTTTTCGCCGGACAACCCGATTTTTATCTTGTCAAACCAGCTATAGGTGTACCGGAAATAATACTTTTGAGGTGTGCCGGAATAAAACAAGCCGGGGTTGACAAGGTGCAACGAATCATTTGTCAGATATCCTTCGGCTGTTGGGAATGACTGCTCATAACGCACAACCATGTCGTGGTGGCCATATTTCAGCAGGTTCTTTGGTGTTGGCCGGGGGATACTTAAAACTGGTCCGATAGAAATGAATGGCCTGATTTCGGTAACCAGGGCGGAGTCAAATCCGGGGATGGATAGCAGTTCATAAATTGACAGAATTTCGCCATAGGTTACCAAATAATTGAGCAGTTCTTTTCGCTGGCCATGTGAGAGCAGCGGAATCTGGTTCAACTCAATCTCACCGGCTGAGTTGAGGTTGACTGGCTTCTCCAGTGCAGGCAACTCCTCAAGCACGGAGGAAATGTCTTCAACCGTTTCATTTGTTTCAATCAGCCGCTCGATGTTGTCGCTTGCCTGGAGCGATTGCAGCCGGATCAGAACGGAATCGTAGTCCACAGTCTCCTGCCCGTTGACGTACCCTGACCCCGCAAGGCATGCCATGAAGAAAATGCACAGTGTTTGGATCCTTTTCATCATCGGGTTATCTGAAACTATAGCTCAATGATCCGGCAGGGCTGAATCCCAGCGCCTGGTGGTATCCTGAAGAGATGTCGATGGTGAGCCGGCCTGTTTCAATGCCAAAACCAAAGGTAAATGACATTGGGCTGGTTGAGATGCCGACCCTTACTTTTGCAGGCCGGGCAACAAGATATTCTGCACCGGCTCTTAGCGAAACCGGATGCTCCGTATCCTTTTCTGCTTCGACAGTCATATGAAAGCTGTTGGAGAAACGACATAAAAGGCCGGTGCAAATGGTTGCCGGCAAATGCTCTGCAGGATGCATGGTAATTTTTACCGGAACCGGGTTCACCAGTTGCACGCCTATGGTAATCTGCCGGGTTGCCTGGAAAAGGAGCCCTATTTCGCAGGAAACAATGTTCTTGTTGCCATAGTTGTCGGTTAGGTGTATCCGGGTATAATTTATTTGTGTCCCGGCCGAGAAATGTTTCCCGAATTTCTTCGCATAGCAGATGCCTGCTTTGAATTCGTTGTACTGCTCGTTGCCATACCGGCTCCCCAGCAGCCCGATTACGCCGCCTTTGAAAGGCAAAACACCTCCCAGGAACTCATACATGAGTTGCCTGGCAAGGAAGTGGTTTTCAAAACAGGCACCTGCTAAAGGATGTTCTAACCATGCCAGTCCTGCCGGGTTATTGAAAAGCGACCACAGGTCGGAATTTGCAACGGATGTTCCTCCCATGGCGGCAGCACGTCCGCCTGCTGCAGTGCGCTCTCCTGCCGGAAATACAACACCGGTTGCAGCCAGGATCAGCAGGCATGTTGTTACAAGATTTTTCATTTGCCATTTTTACCTGCTTAATCAGGAAAAAGCAAAAAGGTAATACGTAAAACCTGGAAAATTTTTCGTTTTGGTGTTATTTCGTAAGTTTGTTGAAGGATAACCATGAATGAATCCGAAATTTCCGGATACCTAAAATAGAATTGCCATGAAACCACTGATACTTGATTTTTTAACCAGCCTGGAGGATAATAACAACCGCGACTGGTTTCAGCAGAATAAAAAAACCTATGAACAGGCAAAGAAGGAATTGGAAACCTTTGTCAACTCCATCATTCCCGAATTGGCAAAATTTGATGATTCCGTTAGATTTGTTGTGGCAAAGGACTGCATTTTCCGCATTTTTCGGGACGTACGGTTTGCAAAGGATAAATCTCCGTACAAGACAAACATGGGCGCCTGGATATCCGGGGCGGGCAGGAAAAGTCCCGGTCCGGGGTATTACTTACACATTCAGCCGGGAGGCTCATTCCTGGCTGCCGGGGTTTACCAGCCTGAACCGGTTCAGCTGAAAAAAATACGGAATGAGATTTACTATAATGCAGCAGAGTTCAAATCCATCCTGGATGAAAAACAGCTTAAGAAAATCAGCACCGGTTTATATGAAAACGACAAAGGGAAGATGGCCCCGCGTGATTTTCCAAAGGATTTTCCCGACATGGAGCTGCTGAAGTACAAACACTACACACTCATGTGTCCTTTGAAGGATGAGATTGTGGTGGGAGAAAATTTTCACGAAACTGTAATGGCGGCATTTAAATCAATGCATCCATTCAATGTATTCCTCAGGCGGGCGCTGGAGGAGTAGATCAGGCCAGGTGGCCGATGATGGTATGTTTCCCGGTGACTTTCTGTCCCAGCTTAATGTCAAGTTTGGTTCCAACAGGTAATAATAGGTCAACACGGGAGCCGAATTTGATGAACCCGAGTTCATCCCCCTGGATCACAGGCTCACCTACTTTCGGGTAACACTTGATCCGGCGGGCCATTGCACCTGCAATCTGTCTCACGAGGATCCTGTTATGATGAACATCCTGGATCACTGTTGTTGCACGCTCATTTTCAAGGGAGGCTTTCGGGTTGAAAGCAACCATGTGTTTCCCGGGGTGGTAATAATAGTAAACAATTTCACCGGCCACAGGAAACCAGTTCACGTGAACATTGGTGGCTGACATGAATATTGAAACCTGGATGCGTTCATCCTTGAAGTATTCAGGTTCAATTGTTCTCTCAATCACCACAATTTTTCCGTCAGCAGGGCAAAGGATGACTTTATCGCCTCCATTGGCTTCCCTTTTCGGGGAGCGAAAAAACCGAACGATCATGATGAAAAACCAAACGCCGGCCACATACATGGTATAATGGAACCAGGACTGGTCAACCAGGATGTCATTCAATGCCAACAGCACAGCTGCCACGAATAAAAAAGCGATGATGATTGTCTTATAACCTTCTCTGTGAATTGTCATGGGCTTCAGATAGTGTGTTGAATAAAGAAATACAAAAATACGAAAGGTGCTGAAATAAGCATCGTATCAAAACGATCAAGTATACCGCCATGCCCCGGTAGGATGGTTCCCGAATCTTTAATGTTAAGGCTTCGCTTCAGCAGCGATTCAACGAGGTCGCCATGGGTGCCGAAAAATATAACGAGGCATGCAAGTGCCACCCAGTCAGACATGGGCAACTCGCGAACAACGAATGATAAGGCGATGGCAATTCCCAGTGTGAAAACTGCCCCGGCAATGGTTCCTTCCCAGGTTTTTTTCGGAGATATCCGTTCAAAAAATTTATGCTTCCCGAATTGCCTCCCGAAGAGATAGGCGGCAGTGTCGTTGATCCAGGTACAGGCAAAATAACCAACGAGAATGACGGGCATACCCCAAAAATGAAGGGCATCCTGCCTGCTGAAATAGACCAAGAGTGAGAATGGCAGTGCGACGTACAGAAATCCGAGGCTGGTTGTAGCAATATTGATGAGTGGATTTGGCTTATTCCTGTAGATTTCAATGATGAATGAAAGGAAAAACAACGGGACAGGCAGCAGGAACGGAACATAAGCAATCAAGGCCAGGCTTACATTGCTGCCTGACCAGTCGCAAAGGTTGACCAGAGCTGTAACAACATACATCAGGATACCGGAAACGGTACCGTAGATTTTCTGTGGATGACAGTTTTCACTGTTGATCAGTCCATAAAACTCCCAGAGACCCAGTATCGTTATGACAAGAAATATCCCCGTAAAAACCCAGCCGCTGAACCACAGTGCAGCGAGGAGAACAAATACCATGGACAAGCCGGTGATGGTGCGGGCCCAGAAATTACTCATCTGTCGGGCTGGTCATTGGAGGAGGTGGTGTCATCGATCATGAAGACATAAAGTTCTTTTGGCCCGTGTGCACCCATGACCAGCGTTTTCTCTATATCTGCTGTGCGGCTGGGGCCTGAGATCAGTGAAACCATGGAAGGGTAATTGTCGCGGTACTTCTTTTTGATGCCTGCGAGTGCCTGTTTCAGGTCTGGCACAAGCTGGGAAGCATATCCCAGAACAAGGTGAATCTCTGGATAAACAGTGATTTTCCGGCCGGGGCTCAGCCTGGATGAGACCATCACCGTCCCCAGGCGGGCAATAAGGTATTCACAGCGGGTGATCCCGATTCGGGCTTCAAGCAACGATTCCGAGTGAGCTTCAAAGGGTATCCCGCCGGCTTTGAGTATGCGGTGCAGGACGGCATCCTGGCAAAAAAGCACACCCCAGTCTTTTTCAATGATGAACGATTTCAGGTTGCCGATAAACTCATCTTCACTTTCTGAGTATACAAATTTACCAGCAATCCTTACCAACTCCTGTGCAAAGGTGACATCAAGGGGTTCCGTCATCTCTTTGTAAACCGAAGAGTCCTGGTCAAGGATGGGGTATGGTGCTTCTGTTTTTTCGATCAGTGCATCCCTGACTTTTTTCAGGATTTTCTCCCTGGATGTGCTTTCTTCCATGTGTTAATCGCGATCGGGTTAGGTTAACAATTCAGGTAGCGGCGCTTTTTCCTCTTCTTTGTCCCACGGGCGTTTACCGAAAATCTCTTCAAGGTCTTCGCGGAAAATGACTTCACGCTCCAGGAGCAGATCAGCCAGTTTTTCAAGCTTTGGCCTGTTTTCAGTCAAAATCAGTTTTGCCCGTTCGTATGCCTCTTCCACTATTTTACGTACTTCCTGGTCAATGGTTTCAGCTGTTTTTTCACTGTAAGGTTTCTGGAAAGAGTATTCGTTCTGTCCGCTTGAATCGTAGAAACTGATGTTGCCTATCTCTTTGTTAAGTCCGAAATAGACCACCATTGCATAGGCCTGTTTGGAAACTTTTTCAAGGTCGTTGAGCGCCCCGGTGGAGACCTTTCCAAAAATGATCTCCTCAGATGCACGGCCACCCATGGCAGACGTGATCTCATCAAACATTTGCTCGTAGGTGGTGATCTGGCGTTCTTCGGGCAGATACCATGCGGCACCCAGTGCTTTCCCGCGGGGCACAATGGTCACCTTAACCAGCGGATGGGCAAATTCCAGCAGCCAGCTTGTGGTTGCATGGCCCGATTCGTGGTAGGCAATTACTTTTTTCTCATGCTGAGAGATGATCTTGTTGCGTTTCTCAAGTCCGCCGATGATCCGGTCAATGGCATCAAGAAAATCCTGTTTCTCAATGATTGACTTGTTTTTACGTGCTGCGATCAGTGCTGATTCGTTGCAAACATTCGCGATGTCAGCACCTGAAAATCCGGGGGTTTGCTTGGCAAGGAAACCAACGTCGAGACCGGGGTCAAGTTTAAGCGGCTTCAGGTGAACCTGGAAGATCGCTTTACGCTCTTCAAGGTCGGGAAGTTCCACATTGATCTGACGGTCAAACCTGCCGGCACGCATGAGCGCCCGGTCAAGGATGTCGGCCCTGTTGGTAGCGGCAAGGATGATTACTCCGGCATTGGTTCCAAAACCATCCATCTCGGTAAGCAGTTGGTTCAGGGTATTTTCACGTTCGTCATTCGCGCCGGTGATGGCGTTTCTGCCCCTGGCGCGGCCGATGGCATCAATTTCATCAATAAATATGATACAAGGCGCTTTTTCTTTTGCCTGCCTGAACAAGTCTCTTACACGGGATGCACCCACGCCTACAAACATTTCAACAAAATCTGACCCGGAGATGGAGAAGAACGGCACTTTGGCTTCACCTGCCACGGCCTTGGCCAGCAATGTTTTGCCGGTTCCAGGGGGGCCAACAAGCAAGGCGCCTTTGGGGATCTTTCCCCCCAGGTTGGTGTATTTTGAAGGGTTTTTCAGGAAATCAACGATCTCCATGATTTCAACTTTGGCCTCCTCAAGCCCGGCAACATCATTAAACGTGATGCTGACACTGGTATCTTTGTCAAAAAGCTGGGCCTTGGATTTGCCGATGTTGAATATCTGGCCTCCGCCTCCGCCGCCTTTGCTCATGAAACGCATCATGATAAACCATGCGCCGATCAGCATAATCGGGATGAGGAGATATCCGAGGATATCGCCAAATATATCCTTCCTTGTATCAGTGGAAGGAGGGTAGGGGTACTGGTTTTGAAATTCAACCATTCTGGCAAGGGGGATGCTGTCCTGCTTCATCCGCGAAACCACACTGTCGCGGGTATCCTTGAGCAACCCGTGAAAAATTTCCTCAGAACCAACCTGATAGGTAAATTCTGGGCCCGTGGTGGTTGAGCTGCCAATACTGCGTTTGGTGAATTTCTTGTATACCGTGTCCGACTTCAGCTTGTCCTTCTTGATGTAAATTTCAGCTTTTTCCTTGTTGACGATTACAATTTTTTCAACATCCTGTTTGGTGAGGATATCGACCAGTTTTGGCCAGGTTATCTCTTCAACGGGATTGGAATAATTAAAATACTGGATCGCGATGAATCCAATAGCCAATATCGCATATATCCAGTAAAAATTGAATTTCGGCCTTTTGCCCTTGGGAGGGATAAAACTACTTCCTTTGTCTGACATTCTGTCTGATTCCAAAAATTAAATGACTCTGTTTATTCGTGCGTGTCAATCCTGATAACCTGCGCATCAGCCCATAACTGCTCCAGATTGTAGAACTTACGCCGCTCCTCCTGGAATATGTGTATGACCACGTCGAAATAGTCAATCAAAATCCATTCCGCATTTTCAAATCCCTCTTTATGGACAGGATTCAGGCCCGTTTTCTTCTTTACTTCCCCAATCACATGGTCGGTAAGAGCCTCAACCTGAGTGCGTGATGATCCGTGACAGATCACAAATGCATCGCAAAGCGTACCCTTGAGGGCGGAAAAGTCAAGGATAACCGGGTTCCGTGCTTTTTTGTCAGTCATCGCGGTGACGATGGCTTCCAACAGTATTTCCCTGGGGTCTTGTTTCTTCTTTCTTGGCATGAAGGAAGGTTGGTTATTTATGCAAAAGTAATCAAATATCCTGACACCTTTAGAAGTTGGGTTTCAGAGCGTAGGTTTTATAGAATTCGGTGATACATGAAACCGCTTCTTCAGCCGTGTCAACCACTTTGAAAATTTCAAGATTTTCGGCTGAGATGTATTGTTCATGCAGCACTGTTGATTTGATCCAGTCAACCAGCCCCTGCCAGTAGTCTTTTCCAACCAGTACGATCGGAAAGTTCACCAGTTTGTGGGTCTGGATCAGGGTAATGGCTTCGGTGAGTTCATCAAGTGTGCCAAACCCGCCGGGCATTGCTATAAAACCCATGGAATATCTCATGAACATTGTTTTCCTGACGTAGAAAAAGTTGAAATTGATCAGTTTGTTCCGGTCAATAAATGGGTTTGGATTTTGTTCAAAAGGGAGGTTGATGTTGAGCCCCACCGATTTCCCCCCGGCAAAATGCGCGCCTTTGTTGGCAGCCTCCATAATGCCCGGACCTCCTCCGGTAATGATGCCGTAACCAGCTTTTGTCATCAGGTAGGCAATCTCTTCCGTGAGTTTGTAGTAATGATGCCCTTCTTTTGTCCTTGCTGAACCGAAAATGGACACACAAGGCCCGATTCTGCTCAGTTTTTCAAATCCTTCCACCATCTCTGAGATCACCTTGAAAATTTCCCAGGTGTCGTAACTGATAGTTTCTGACCAGTTTTTTGGCTGGATGGACTGTTTCAGTTTTTCAAGATCTTCAGTTTCCATGGTATGTGTTGTTTGTATCGTTATTTTTTCCGGGGTTCAACTCTGAGAATGTCTTTAAGATAGAGGGATGTAAAGCTGGTTTTGTGTTTTGCAACATCCTCCGGAGTTCCCTGTGCCAGGACTTGCCCGCCGCGTTCACCTCCTTCAGGGCCAAGGTCAATAATATGGTCGGCAACTTTGATTACCTCCATGTTGTGCTCAATCACGAGCACCGTATTCCCTTTTGCCACCAGTTTGTTTAAAACGCAGAGGAGTACCTTGACATCTTCAAAATGGAGGCCTGTTGTTGGTTCATCCAGGATGTAAATGGTATTCCCGGTATCGTTTTTTGACAGTTCGGTGGCCAGTTTCACCCGTTGTGCCTCGCCGCCGGAAAGCGTGGTTGACTGCTGGCCAAGTGTGATATAACCAAGCCCGACCTCGTTCAATGTATTAATTTTATGTACAATAAACGGGATGCTGTCAAAAAACTCAACCGCCTGTTCAATGGTCATGTTGAGTACATCGTTTATTGATTTGCCTTTGTACCTTACTTCCAGTGTTTCCCGGTTATAGCGATGGCCATGGCAGGTTTCACAGGGAACATATACATCGGGAAGAAAATTCATTTCGATGACCCGCAGGCCGGCACCTTTGCATGTTTCACAGCGCCCGCCTTTTACATTGAATGAAAAGCGGCCCGGGAGATACCCGCGGATTTTTGATTCGGGGAGTTCCGCGAAAAGCTTCCTGATATCGTCAAACACTTTGGTGTAGGTGGCAGGATTGGAGCGGGGGGTACGTCCGATGGGCGACTGGTCTATTTCTATTACTTTGTCGATATTTTTAATCCCTTCAATGGCTTTGTACGGCAGCGGTTTCTGGTCTGATTTGTAAAAATGCTGACTCAGAATCGGATACAGCGTTTCATTGATGAGGGATGATTTTCCGCTGCCGGAAAGTCCGGTCACGCAAATGAGGGTTCCCAGCGGAAGGGTAAGGTCAATATTTTTGAGGTTATTGCCTGTTGCCCCGGTAAGTTTCAGGAAATTGCCATTGCCTTTCCTTCTTATTTTCGGGACATTTATTTTTCTTTTCCCGCTGAGATACAGTCCGGTCAGATGGCCGTTCTGCATGATCTCCTCCGGGGTGCCCTGTGCGACGATCCTGCCGCCGTGAACCCCGGCACCGGGGCCGATATCAATGACATAGTCGGCAGCCATGATGGTTTCCTGGTCATGTTCCACCACGATCACCGAATTTCCTGTATCCCGCAGGCTTTTCAGGGCATGGATGAGCCGGAGGTTGTCGTGCTGGTGCAGTCCGATACTTGGTTCATCCAGGATGTAAAGCACGCCAACCAGCTGCGATCCGATCTGCGTGGCAAGCCTGATGCGCTGGCTTTCTCCTCCGGAAAGGCTGCGGGCAGTTCGGTTCAGGGTAAGGTAGCCGATGCCGACATCAAGGAGGAACCTGATCCTGGCTTTGATTTCACGGATGATCTCGTAGGCTATGGTCTGCTTCCGTTCGTCAAGCTGTGTGTTGAGCTGATCGAACCAGTCGGAGAGGTTAATCAGGTCCATGTTTGCAAGCTCTGCAATGTTTTTGCCTCCAAGTCTGAAATAGAGTGATTCCTTTTTCAGCCTGGCGCCATTGCATTCGGGGCAAGGCATCTTATTCATGAAGCTGCTCACCCATTTCATGATGCCGGCGGGCGCCGCCTCTGCATGCTGTGAATTGATGAAACTAACGATTCCCTCAAAGTTCAGTGAATAACTGGAAGACACACCCAGGTATTCATTTTTCACCCTGAAAACCTCATCAGATCCGTTCAGGATAACATTGATGGCATTTTCGGAAATTTCGGAAATGGGAGTGTTGATGTCAAAGCCGTATTTTTCTCCGATCGCCTCTATCTGCTTGAAAATCCATGAGTTTTTGAATTCCCCGATCGGTACGATACCCCCTTTTTTTATGCTTTTTGACCTGTCGGGGATGATCTTGCTGAGATCGATCTCTGAAATAGTTCCGAGTCCGTTGCATTTAGGGCAGGCACCGTAGGGAGAATTGAATGAAAAGGTGTTTGGTTCCGGTTCGTCGTAGGAAATGCCTGAAGTCGGACACATCAGCAGCCTGCTGAAATGACGTGCTGCAGAAGATTCAAGATCAAGCACCATCAGTACATCTTTCCCGTGGCGCATAGCGAGGTTGACGGAACTTGCAAGCCTTGTCTTTGCATCAGGTTTTATGCTGACCTGGTCAATGACGATTTCTACATCATGGATCTTGTACCTGTCAAGTTGCAGTCCGTGAGAGATTTCCCTTACCTCGCCGTCAATGCGCACATTGAGAAACCCCTGTTTGCGGATCTGTTCAAACAGTTCCCGGTAATGGCCTTTGCGGCCCTTGACCACCGGGGCCAGCACAAGGATTTCTTTGCCTTGGTAGTTTGAAAGAATCAGGTCAACGATCTGCTGTTCGCTGTACCTGATCATCTGTTCACCAGTAGCATGTGAGAAGGCATCAGCCGCACGGGCAAACAGCAAACGCATGAAATCGTAAATTTCGGTGATGGTGCCTACGGTTGACCTCGGGTTGCGGTTGGTGGATTTCTGCTCAATGGAGATAACCGGGCTCAGTCCGTTGATTTTGTCAACATCGGGCCTTTCCAGGTTGCCGATAAACTGGCGGGCGTAGGCCGAAAATGTCTCCATATAACGGCGCTGACCTTCGGCATATATGGTGTCAAATGCCAGGGATGACTTGCCGCTTCCGCTCAGGCCGGTGAAAACCACCAGTTTGTGACGGGGAATGGTCAGGTCTATATTTTTCAGGTTGTGTACTCTCGCACCAAAAACGTCAAGATTTTCTTCCAAAATATTGTTGAAAACAGGCTGGTTAGTGAATTTCGTTGATTTTCAGCGTGTCGTGAAAAAATGTTTCACTCGTGGGAACCTTCTTCATCAGTGTTTCATAACTCAGGGCACCCTCTTTCGGAATCCTGAACGTATATGTTTTCTTTGATTTATTCGGCAGGCTGTAATTTTTAATCCATGGGTTCATCTCCCTGAGAATCCGGTAATTGATTCCCTGTGATTTTGCGAATACAGGCAGGTTTTCAATGCCTGAATCAACAGTCACAGTGCTGGCAGGGATCTGCGGGTAAAAATCCTGTTCCCGCAGCAGGAATCCATACTTTACAGGATGATTGTATACTTCCCGTATGGCCATGATTCTGAATACATACCGGGATGTTTCATCATTCAGGTAGAGGTCGTAGTAGTTGTTTACCTTCTGGTTCTCCAGTGCTTTCCTGAGGCCTTCCTGTCCGCGGTTGTAAGATGCGGCAACGAGTGTCCAGCTTTTGAAATCCTGGTAGGCATCTTTAAAATAATCGCAGGCAGCCTGGGTTGCTTTTTCCATGTTATAGCGTTCATCAACGTTTTCGTTGATTTCAAGACCGTACTTTATCCCGGTTGGCTTGATGAATTGCCAGTAACCTTCGGCCCCGGCAGGAGAAACCGCGTTAACAAGATTGCTTTCAGCAACGGCAAGGAATTTAAAGTCGTCGGGGATACCATTCTTTTTCAGGATGGGCTCTATCACCGGGAACCAGCGGTTGGCTCGTTTGAAGACCATGATGGTTGTAGAGTGCATGAAAGTGCTGGCCGTCATCTCGCGCTCAAAAGCCTCCTTTACATAATACAGGTCCATGGGCACTGCTTCGCCGGCAAAGGCTGCCATGGACGGAAAATCAGGGGCAACCACCTTCATGTGGCGGAAGAAAAGTCCCTGGTACTCCTTATCCTGGTTTTTCAGGGCCACCACCGCGCACAGGGAAAGGGCGCTGAGGGCTAGCAGGAGGATGATTGAAGGGAGGATGAATTTTTGTTTTTGCATATTCAGTTAAGTTATTGGTGGACAGGCGGACGAGCGGACAAGCGGACGAGCGGACGAGCGGACAAGTGGACGGGCGGACGGGTGAGCGGGTGAACATTTGGACCCTCTTTTTGTCCGCTTGTCCGCCAGTCCGCCTGTCCGCCAGCTTAAAACGGACTCACAATATCCCGCATCCTCGGTGCCAGTTCATCCTTCCCTGATACCAGTGGCCGGCTTATTCCCCAGTCAATATTAAGATCGGGATCGTTCCAGATGATGCTGCCTTCTGCGTTTTTATTGTATACATTGGTGCACTTGTAAAAAAAGACTGTATCATCTTCCAGTGTAACAAAGCCGTGTGCAAATCCGGCAGGAACCCAGTACATAAGTTTGTTTTGCTCAGTAAGAACGACTGATTCCCATTTTCCGTATGTGGAGGACCCTTTGCGGATGTCAACAGCCACATCGAGCACGGCACCTTTCATGACCCGAACCAGTTTGCCCTGTGCAAATGGCGGTGCCTGGAAATGGAGGCCCCGCAGGACGCCTTTTTTTGACTTTGATTCATTGTCCTGCATGAATTTCAGGTCAAGCCCGGCATTCATGAACTTGTCAATGTTGTATGACTCAAAAAAATAACCGCGATCATCGGCAAATACAGCAGGTTTGATGATCAACAGGCCGTCCAACGGGGTTGTTATGATTTCCATCTTGTTAAAGATTTAGGAGTTAGTCTGGTTGTTGAATGCGGGGAATGAAAGCAATGCAAACAATGCAGGCAATGCCGGGAATTCAAGGAGGTTATTCATTCCGGGGTAATTATTCAATTTGTCATTTTATTGCATTCACTATTTTCATTCCCAAAATTCAAATCATGCTTTACATTGTTCGCATTGCTTGCATTGCCTGCATTGTTTACATTGCCTGCATTTACAAATGAATACATTCCCCATACGCCTGTGCCACAGCTTCCATCACCGCCTCGCTCATAGTCGGGTGGGGGTGAACTGCTTCAATGATCTCTTTTCCGGTGGTTTCCAGTTTGCGGGCAACGACCACTTCCGCGATCATTTCCGTAACATTTTCACCAATCATGTGGGCACCGAGCCATTCGCCGTATTTCGCATCAAAAATGACTTTGATAAAGCCATCCCGTGTGCCTGAAGCTGTTGCTTTTCCTGAGGCAGTAAAGGGGAATTTCCCGACAAGAATCTCATAACCTGCCTCCCTGGCAGCCTTTTCAGTCATGCCAACGGAAGCAATTTCAGGATGGGTATAAGTGCAACCCGGGATGTTACCATAATCAAGCGGTTCAACATGTTTCCCTGCGATCCTTTCAACGCAGATGATCCCTTCATGGGACGCAACATGCGCCAATGCCGGGCCTTTCACGATATCCCCGATGGCATAATACCCGTCAACACTGGTTTTGTAGTAATCGTCAACGGTCACTTTTCCGCGGTCGGTTGTGATCCCGACTGCTTCCAGTCCGATCCCTTCCAGGTTGGTTGCAATGCCAACAGCTGAAAGTACCACATCACATTCAATAATTTCATCCCCCTTTTTCGTCTTCACGGTTACCTTGCAGCCGGTTCCTGCCGTGTCGACCGATTCCACAGAAACGCCTGTCGGCACTTTCATGCCTGATTTTTTGAAAGAGCGTTCCAGTGCTTTGGAAACTTCTTCGTCCTCAACGGGTACGATATTGGGGAGCACTTCAATAAGGGTGACACTGGTTCCGATGGACTGGTAAAAATAGGCAAACTCAGAGCCGATGGCCCCTGAACCCACCACAACCATTGATTTTGGCTGAACGGGCAGGGTCATTGCCTCACGGTACCCGATAATTTTTTTACCGTCCTGCTTCAGGTTTGGCAGTTCACGCGACCGGGAGCCGGTTGCAAGGATGATGTGGCTGGCGGAATATTCGGTTTTAGCCCCTGATTCGTCTGTGACTTCCACCTTTTTCCCGGGTTTCACCACGCCGAATCCCTGGATATGTTCAACTTTGTTTTTTTTGAGCAGGAACTGAATGCCCTTGCTCATCTGGTCAGCCACATCGCGGCTGCGTTTGATGATGGCCGGGAAATCGGCCGTGGATTCACCGGCAACTATTCCGTAATCCGCTGCATGCTTAAGGTATTGGAATACACTGGCGCTTTTCAGCAACGCTTTGGTGGGGATGCATCCCCAGTTAAGGCAGATCCCGCCCAGTTCAGCGCGTTCAACAACAGCTACTTTGAAGCCCAGCTGGGCCGCGCGGATAGCAGCAACATATCCACCCGGACCGCTGCCAATGACAATGATATCGTAGTTCATAACAATCGTTTTTTTGGAATCGGCAAAGATACTAAAAACCCTTGGGATTGCACAGGGTTCGCTACAGGCTTTGGCATAGAATTTTATTCAGAATTTCTTTGATTTCTTCAATTTTCTCTTCCATCGGTAGCCTGCCGTCAATCCAGTGAATGTTGATTCCCTGTTTTTCCATGCGCCTGTACCAGGTCATCTGCCGTTTGGCGAACTGGCGGATGGCGATATTGAGTGAGTCAAACATCCCGGACCCTGATAAACTGCCGGTGAGGTACAATGTTACAAACTTGTATTCCAGTCCGTACTTCATCAGCCGGTCGGGGGTGATGCCACTGTCAAGTAACTTCTGAACCTCTGCGATCATGCCGTTTTCCAGCCTTGATTCCAGCCTTGAAAAAATACGTGATTTTACCAGTCCGCGGGGAAAACTGATCCCGAAGTTGACCGAGTTAATCTCCGGAAACCTTTCGGCAGAGGATGTTGTTGTTGCAGCACGGGCGACCGTGATGGCTTTGAGGAGCCTTGGCCGTTCTTCGAGATCGGTAATGTTGTGCGGGGCTTTAAATGATTTAAGGATTTCAATCAGTTGATCCATTGTTTTATGCTCAAGGGCAGAGAGAAATTCATTGTCCTCTTCTGACCTTGCCAGCATATATCCCTTGAGCACGGCTTCAAGGTACATGCCTGATCCACCGCAGAGGACAGGAAGTTTGCCGCGCGACATAATCCCGTGATACGCCTTCAGGAAGTCTTTCTGGTATTCATAAATGTTGTATTCATAGCCCGGCTCAAGGATGTCGATGAGATGATATGGAACAGCGGTGCCGTTTACAACATAATCGTCATAGTCCTTGCCTGTCCCGATATCCATGCCCCGGTATACCTGGCGTGAGTCGGCGCTGATCACTTCGCCGTTCAGGTCATAGGCAAGGCGGGCAGCAAGGGCTGTCTTCCCCGTTGCGGTGGGGCCCAGGATGGTAATCAAAACAGGTCGGGTATCAGGAGATTTTCATTCATTTTATTACGGATAAGTATCATGCGTCAAATTTAAAAAATATTGGCCTGAACATATGAACAATTGGCGTAAAATATGAACATTCGGCTATGCCCTGCGCAATTTTTCCTACTTTTGCGCCGTTAAATACAGGCATCCTGTAAAGGACTATTGTTTATTCCCTGGAGAGATGACTCCCTGTCAACCTTACATAGCTATAAAACTATAAATCACATGAAAAACACTGCATTTACAAAGTATCATGAGGCATTTGGCGCCAAGATGGTTCCGTTTGCCGGTTACAACATGCCGGTTCAGTATGAAGGTATTAACGCCGAGCACGAAACGGTGCGCAAGGCACTGGGCGTTTTTGATGTTTCACACATGGGGGAGTTTTGGGTTAAAGGTCCGAAAGCACTTGATTTTGTGCAATGGGTTACTTCCAATGATGCGTCAAAACTGGTTCCCGGTAAAGTTCAGTATTCCTGCTTCCCGAATGAAACCGGCGGTATCGTGGATGATTTGCTGGTGTATATGGTTGACAGCGTAACATATCTCCTTGTGGTAAATGCAGCCAATATTGATAAAGACTGGGCCTGGTGCAACAAACAGAACAAAATGGGAGCCGTTTTATACAATGCTTCCGATGAAATTGCCCAGCTTGCAATTCAGGGTCCGCTGGCGTTAAAAGCTATGCAAAAGCTTACAGACACAGTTGTGACTGATATGGAATACTATACATTTAAGAAACTAACATTCGCCGGGGTTCCAGGGGTTATTTTTGCTACAACAGGATATACCGGCTCAGGCGGATGCGAGATATACATGAGCAATGAAGACGCCCCGAAGATATGGGAGGCTGTTTTTGCCACCGGGGAAGAATACGGGATTAAGCCGATCGGGCTTGCTGCACGTGATACTTTACGCCTTGAAATGGGATATTGCCTCTACGGCAATGATATTAACGATACCACTTCTCCGATTGAAGCCGGATTGGGTTGGATTACCAAGTTTACCGGAGAAAAAGATTTCATAAACAAGGCATCTCTGCTGAAGCAGAAGCAGGATGGTACTGCGAAAAAGCTTGTCGGATTTGAAATGGTTGACAAAGGAATTCCCCGGCATGAATATGAAATTACCGATGCCGAGGGCAATAAAATCGGAGAAGTTACGTCTGGTACTATGGGCCCATTTGTAAAGCAATCTATCGGAATGGGATATGTTCCGTCGGAATTATCCAGGGAAGGCAGTGAAATTCACATTAAAATCAGGGATAAAGTTCTGAAGGCAAGGGTTGTGAAGATGCCGTTTTATAAGGGGTGACGCGTGACGCGTGACAGGTGACAGGTGACGGGTGACAGGGTCGAACTGATAGGCCACTGCTTAAAACATAAAACTTAATACTTAACACTTAATTTTTATACTATGTCCGAAATAGCAAGTAAAATCAAATCAATCCGCTGGCAGCATGTGATGTTTTTCATGCTGATGACACTCCTGGTTGCCGGAGCCGACAGTTGCAAATCAACAGGCAAAATGTCGAAAAAAGAGCGTAAAGCTCAGATTGAAAATGCCAAAAAGCAATTGCAGCCGATCATCAGCGGCACCTCAACCCTCTCTTACGAAGAGCAGAAACGCATTGTGGGTGATGTAATGGGGATGAATCTGAATGACCCTATCGTGAACGACATGATCGTACAGGCACAGCAGAAGCTGAAAACACTGCTGATGGAGCAAACACAGGCTAAGGCACAGAAAGTTGACGGGGCACGGGCGCAACTTTATGATTTGCTGCTGAACAAGGATAACAAATCAGCAGATGAACTTGAACGCGAAATGAATGCCATTAAAAAACTGAACCTCGGTGACCCTGAAATTGATGAATTACTCGGACGCCTTGAAAAGAAAATTCAGGATATGCGCTCCGGCGGGAGTAACCTGCCGGTGAAGACCCAGTTGGAGAATGCGTTTACAACGATCGCCAATTCTGCGAAATCGGGCAACCTGACCAATGCAGACAACACCATTCAGAAAACACTGCAGTTGTTCTCATCGGATGATGCACCTGTACTGATCATCATCAGCAAGGAAGGATCTATGGTGGATTACGACAAACCAACCACCATCAAGCGGTACCTGAACCTCATCAAGGATATCAAGGCAAGCAAGAATGATATTGATGCCATCATGACCGACAGCAACGGAAAAATTAAGGAACTGGATTTAATTAAAAAGTAACAACCATGAGAAAAACACTTTCATTGATGATATTGGTCTCCCTGTTTGCAATGTCATACAGGGCCTCAGCCCAGGATAACCTCTCGCCGCAACGGAAACAGGCCATCGACAGCCTTGCCCTTGAAAAGGTTCGCGACCTCAGTAAGTATATCAGCATCATCGGCGATAAAAAAACACCATGGTCGGATGCACAGCGGGTTATTGAACGCGCCACTGAATTATTCATGGAGAATAGTGAGATCGGCGTTTCCTCCATCGGTAAACAGGATGTGAACTACTACAAAGTACGCGAATATTTTGACCGGCTGATGCAGCTTAATTACGACAAGGTAACGATTGACTGGTACAAGATCCAGTATGTCAGTGATCTCGTTCGGCAACCAGACGGCACCTATGTGGGTATCATTACAATTTACCAGCGTTTCCAGGCGTATGATAAGGAAAAGGGCCTGGTTTATGAAGATACCACTAAGAAGGATATTACAGTTTACGTTAAACGCAAAGAGACCCAGATCGGCGGCAGGCTTATCGGCTTCTGGGATGTCATGCTCGGAGATATCAGGGTGAAGGAAACATCCAAATAATTTCCTGCGGATACTTTTTTCACCACAATAGGCACATAGGGCACATGAGATTTTCCTCTGTGAACTATGTGCCTAATGTGGTAAAAAAGGTTAAGTATTCTTTCACAGTATAATCACAATCGAATTTATGCGAAACTTCATCTGGGCCTTTCTTTTATTCTTTCCGATACTGACTTTTTCCCAGGGATCAATAGGTTCACTCACCGGTGATGAGTCCATGTTCTATGCGCAGACCAAGCAGGTTAACCAGTTTTTCCTGCGGTTCAACGGGGAGGAAGATGTGCAGGGAAAGCGTTACTATCCGGGAAATCCAGGTTACCGCGAGTTGAAAGCACGTAAAAAGTACCTGAACATGCTTTTTGACAATTCAAGCCCTGTTATCAGTCCGGATGCAAAGTTTGTATTTATTGAAGATGCGCTGAACAAAAAGAATCCTGCATTCCTTGATTTTTACGCCAAAGGCTGGTTTGCTGAAGTAACCGCATCCTTTCTTTACAAGAAGGAGAAGGTGAACATCATTCTGTACCTTAAAATTGAGAAACAGCATGAGGGCTACAAATGGGTGATTTCCGATGTTTACTTTGACCGGTTTCAGTCATGGTTTACACATCTCAGTGATACAACAAACCTGAAATACTTCATACACCCGATGAGCCATGAGCTCGACTTTATGAACCTTCACAAGGCTTTTAAGGAACCCGAGAACCTCGATTTTTATTTTGAGAAGGAATATAAGCCTGACATGACCGCCCTGTTTGTGATGGAAATGAAAAACGGGAACCTCAGTTTTCTTTCAGTCAACAATGTGAAATTTCATGTTTTCCAGGTTCCGAACTGGTATTTTGAACTGTCGTGGTTCAACAGGAATGAAGTCAATTCAGGGTGGCTGATTTCAAATGTGCTCCGTGTCAACGAGCAGGAGAAGAAAAATTTGATGCGGAATTACACACACGTAAATTGATACCTATGCAGAAGTTTTTTATCCTGGTTATCCTGGTCATCTTTACCCTTGGCGCCCCGGGTTTTGCCCAGAAATCAGGTAATTCCAAAAAAAGCGGCCACTCAACATCAAAATCAGCAGCAAAAAAGCCGGCGTCAGCCACGCAGAAAAAAACCGGGACTTCCGGAAAACCTGTTGAGGTGAAATCCAAGGCAGGCATGATTGCAGCCAACCAGGTTGATACTTTCAAACTGCAGGTCACTCCGCTGGTTAAGTTTTTTGAAAGCTCCCTCAATTTCCTGGGTGATCCGCGCAACTCGGTCAGCGAAAAACAGACCATCATATCGCAGAGTTACCTGAAGTGGTGCTGGGATGAGGATGTTCAGATTGAAGATGACCTTGATGAAAACCGCCTGGTTCCGTTACATAAGGATATGTCGGCCTATCTGACCGACGTGGACTTTTTCTTTAAAAAGGCAAAATTCCTCTATACCATTCAGGATGTCAGTGTGCTGGCAGGCCAGGATGGGCTTACCTACTTCAAAGTTACCGCCAACCGCAGCCTGAATGCGATCACCATCAACGGTGATTCTGTCAATTCCAACAAAGTCAGGTACATTGAAATCAACTTTGATTCGGTAAAGCAGCAGCTTAAAATTGTGAGCGTGTATACCACGAAACTGAATGAGAAGGATGATCTGCGGAACTGGTGGAATGGTCTGTCGCATGATTGGAAAGTTGTTCTTGGCGGGGATAAAAAACTTGAAGGGACAATGCCGATGTCGGATATCGATAGTTTCAACGACTCTGTGGCCATGGTAGGCGGGGAAAAGACACTTATAATGGGATCGCAGTTTTACCAGTTCCTGGGTGAGATCGTTCATTCGGGAAGCATTGATCTCGCAGGGAAATCATCCATCTCGGATTTGGAGCCGCTGAATAAACTGTCGGATCTGAAAGAGGTAAATGTTTCGGGCACCGGGGTAAGTGACCTGACACCCATGCGAAACCTGAATAAACTTGAAGTTCTGGATATCTCCAACACGACTGTAAGCAGTCTTGAACCGCTTCGTTTTTGTATCGGGATCAACCAGCTCCGGATGAAAGGAACGCCTGTAAACAACCTGGATATGGTGCCGGTGTTTGAATCGCTCGCAACCCTCGACCTGAGCTGGACCCGTGTGAATTCGCTGGAATCGCTTAAAGACATGGCCGGAATGAAGGATTTGCGGATCTGTCATACATCAATAAAGGATATTTCACCCTTATCAGGCCTTACCGGCCTTGAATTGCTGAATATCTCATCCACTCCGGTCGACAATCTCGACGCCCTTAAAAACCTGGTCAATATCCGGATCCTTTCCTGCGACAGTACTGGAGTTGGCAGCCTTGCCCCCCTGGATAACATGACCGCGCTGCAGCGGGTTTATTGCAACAGCACACGCGTCAACCAGAAAGAGGCGCTCGTGTTTATGCGGAAACACCCTGAAGCAGCCCTGATCTATGCATCAAACGAACTTGCGGCATGGTGGAAATTGATGTCGCCCGAATGGCAGAACATTTTTAATTTTTACCTGAAACTGGACGCGCAGCCTACCACAGAGCAACTGCACCAGTTAGCACTGCTTGACAGTATCAACATCGCCGGCCGGATGACATTGACATCATTGGCGCCGTTGAGCAAACTAATCCTGTTGCGAAATCTGCAATGCCAGAGCACCGGGATTACCTCCCTGGATCCGTTGAAGGACCTGACCGAATTGCGCGTTCTGAATGCCTCCAATACAAAAGTCGCCGACCTGAAGCCCCTGGCGGGCATTGCAGGCCTTGAAATTCTTAATTTTGACAATACACAGGCAGCCGACCTGAGCCCGCTTTACGGCATGGCGAAACTGCACTTGGTTTTTGCTGACAATACGCCGGTCGATTTGAAAGAGGCTGATAATTTTGCTGAGAAAAATCCTGACTGTATGCTGGTATTCCAGACGTTTGAGAACAACGACTGGTGGAAAGGACTGGTCCAGCCCTGGAAAGACGTATTCCTCCAGCAGGTTAAACTGAAAGAGGATCCCGACAAACTCGGGCTGCAGCAAATTGCCGGGCTTACTTCAGTTACTATTGCCGAAAATTTCCAGATTTCTGACCTGGTGCCGCTTCTTCATTTAACACGGCTAACGGAATTGCAGTTTTCAGGCACCACCGTTGCCAAACTTGATCCGGTTTCAAAAATGTTGAAACTGAAAATACTCCGCTGCCAGAAGAATCCCATCCTTGACCTTACCCCGGTATCAGGGTTGTCCAACCTGACTGAGCTTGATTTTTCAAATACCCAGGTGGAGGATATTGATGCGCTGCAAAATATGGTAAAACTGGAGGTGCTGAAATTCAGCGGAACCCAGATTAAAAATCTGAAATACCTGCAGAAGCTTGTAAACCTCAGGGTAATTGAATTTTATAATACAAGGGTTGGAAATGTTGATGTGCTGGATGGCATGAGCAAACTGGAGATAATAAAGATGTTCAACACAAAAGTCTCCGCCAAACGGGTTGAGAAGCTGAAGGCATTGCATTCCCAATGTGAAATTGTTTATTATTGATACGTTTTGGAAATGAATAATACAGAGAAGCCTGAATTGTTGCGCAGCATTGAAGTGTGCCTTACGCCCAGGCTTTTTTCGGAGATACAGACAAAGGGAGATTATATCGTCGTCCTTGTTGATATTTTACGTGCCACCACTTCCATTTGTGCAGCCTTTGAGAATGGGGTAAAAAACATTCTGCCTGTCGCAACACTGGATCAGGCGCGTTTGTTGAAAGATCAGGGATACCTCGTTGCCTCCGAGCAGGATGGGAAGAAACTTGATTTTGCCGACTTCGGGAATTCTGCATTCAATTTCACCGCGGAGGCGATTGGGGGCAAGACGCTTGTTTACTGTACAACCAACGGCACCAGGGCCCTGGAGATTGCCAAGGATGCCCTGAAAATCGCCATGGGGTCATTCACCAACCTTACCGCGCTCACAGCATGGCTGGTGCAGCAGGATAGCAACATTGTAATACTCTGTTCCGGGTGGAAAAATAAATTCTGCCTTGAGGATACGATCTTTGCAGGCGCTCTCGCGGAGAAACTCCTTGACGGCCATCAGTTTCAGACCCATTGCGATGCCACGCATGCTTCCATTGACCTGTGGCGGATTGCAGAACCCGACATTCTCGATTATATTGAAAAAGCAGCACACAGGCACCGCCTGAAAGACCTTAAACTCGATGATATCATCCCGTATTCTTTTACGGTTGATTCAACCCGGGTTGTCCCGGTTTATTCGGCAGGATATATTAAAGATGAACAACCAAACAATTAAACAATGAAAACACTTAGCACTTTTCTGATTATGTTATTATCTGTTTCAGCATTTTCATCCCCACAAACACAGGCACTGACCCAACCTGAGGCGACAAGTGAAACCGGGTTTAAATATTTAACTGAACAGTTTTCCGATGCGAAGATATTGCGCTACCGGGTACCAGGCTTTGAAAATCTGTCGCTTGACCAAAAGGCGTTGATTTATTACCTGAGCCAGGCTGCTTTATGCGGGAGGGATATTATTTATGACCAGAATTGTAAATCAAACCTGTTGATCCGGACTGCAATGGAAGGAATTTACAGCAGTTACAGGGGTGACAGGAATTCTGATGAATTCAGCATTTTTGTTGTATATCTCAAGCGTATCTGGTTCAGCAATGGGATCCATCATCACTATTCAACAGATAAATTTATTCCGGATTTTTCAAAAACCTATTTTGCCACTTTGATCAAGGGAACTCCTGTCGAATCCTTGCCCCTGGCCAAAGGTCAAAGCAAAGAACAACTCCTTGAAGAATTAATACCACTCGTGTTTGATGCACAGGTGGCACCTAAGAGAGTCTCCCTCGACCCGTCAAAGGACCTTATTTTGAGTTCTTCTTCCAATTTTTACGAAGGAGTTACACAGAAAGAGGCGGAGGATTTCTATGCATCCATGAAGAAGGATGCAAAATTAAAAAAGACGGATACCCTTATCTCCTTCGGCCTTAATTCCAAGCTGGTAAAGGAAAACGGAAAAATTGTCGAGAAAACCTATAAAGTAGGAGGTTTGTACAGTGCGGCCATCGAACAGATCGTGAACTGGCTGGAAAAAGCCATGACAGTTGCAGAAAACCCGGAACAGCGAGATGTGATCAGGAAACTCATCAGTTACTACCGGTCGGGCAGTCTGGTGACCTGGGATGAATATAGCATTGCATGGGTGAAGGACATTAAATCGAAGGTTGACTTTGTAAACGGATTTGTTGAAGTCTACGGCGACCCGATGGCCATGAAAGGCTCGTGGGAATCAATTGTGAATTTCAAGGATGAAGAGGCCACAAAACGCACGGAAATCCTCAGTCGGAACGCACAGTATTTCGAAGATATATCGCCCATCGCCCCGGCATTTAAAAAATCAAAGGTTGTTGGGGTCAGTGCCAAAGTAATCATAGCCGCCCAACTTGGAGGCGACAGCGATCCCACCACCGCTATCGGGATTAACCTGCCCAATGCCCCATGGATCAGGAAAGAATACGGATCCAAGTCTGTAACCATCGACAATATCACAGAAGCGTATGACAAAGCCTCACAGGGCAACGGATTCCTGGAAGAGTTTGCCTGTTCTCCTGCGGAAATTGAAAGGGCATCAGCCTATGGCAGGTTAGCAGGAAGCCTCACCACAGATATTCACGAGTGCCTGGGGCATGGTTCCGGACAGTTGATGAAAGGCGTAACCGGTGATGCGCTTAAAAGTTATCATTCAACCATAGAGGAGGCCCGTGCCGACCTGTTTGCACTTTATTTCATCAAGGATCCCGTGCTAGAGAAGTTCGGCCTGGTTCCCAACGATGAGGTGGCCATGGCTGAATACGACAGTTATATCCGCAACGGATTGATGACGCAACTGGTGCGCATTCAACCCGGGAAAACAATTGAAGAATCGCACATGCGCGACCGGGCACTTATTGCCCATTGGGTTTATGAGCAGGGAAAGGAAAAAAAGGTCATTGAAAAGGTAATCCGTGACGGGAAAACATATTTCAAAGTATCTGATTACAAAGCTCTGAGAACACTTTTCGGTGATTTGCTGAGGATTGTTCAGCGCATCACTTCAGAAGGTGATTACGCAGCAGCCAAAGAACTGGTGGAGAAGTATGCAGTTCAGGTTGATCAGGAACTCCACAGGGAAGTTCTGGGAAGGTATAAAAAGCTAAACATCGCACCTTATGCCGGGTTCATCAACCCACAATACAGGGTAGTTGAGAACGGCGAAAAAATCATGGATGTGACCATTGAATATCCTGAAGATTTTGCAACCCAGATGATAACCTATTCCAAGAAATATTCATTTTTACCGGTCAGATAACCAATGATAAAATCTCGGCTTATTTTCCTGATCGGACTCCTGGTTATACCGGCCCTGCTTTCAATGAAGCAGGACCAGTATCCGCGGAATTACTTTCGTTCGCCTGTGAGCTTCCCCGTTACGCTCGCAGGATCATTCGGTGAGATCAGGAGAAATCACTTTCATTCTGGAATTGACATCCGAACTGAAGGCGTTCAGGGAAAACCTGTTTATGCAGTTGCCGACGGTTTTGTGTCCCGGGTGAATATCTCGCCGGGCGGCTTTGGTAAAGCACTTTATATCACCCATCCCAACGGTTATACTTCACTCTGCGGGCATCTCAGGAATTATGCCGGCACCATAGCGGTTTGGGTAAAAGCACAGCAAGTGAAAAAGGAGTCGTTTGCCATGGACACGGAAGTGCCGGAAGGCACTTTAAAAGTTAAAAAGGGAGACCTGGTGGCTTATTCAGGAAATTCAGGGGCCTCCGGCGGGCCTCATGTGCATTTTGAGATCAGGGACGCAAGAACGCAGGAAATCATTGATCCGCTGAACTTTGGGTTCATGAAGAGGGATGCCATTCCCCCGGTGATTTCATTGGTTAAGGTATATCCGTTCGGCGACAACGCCATGGTTAATTTCGCTGACAAGGCGATCCTGATTCCTGTAACCGGTTCAGGAGGAAATTTCAAACTTCGGATCAATGACACGATAAAAGTGTCGGGCAACATTATTTTTGGTGTTGAAACGTCCGACAATGCCGAAGGCGGACTTAAAACAGGTGTGCATGGCATCACCCTGGAGGTTGACGGTCAGAAGGTGTTTTCGCAGAACATTGAACGTTTTGCCTTTGCAGAAACACGTTATGTGAACAGCCTTATTGATTACCCTGCCTACATCCAGGGCAAGCGCAAGATCCAAAGGTCATATGTGGCGCCAAACAACAAACTCAGCGTGTACAGTGATGTGAAAAACTACGGCGTGGTGAATTTTATTGATTCAAAACCACATAAGATCAGGTATGTCGTTAAAGATGCTTTTGGGAATTCGGCTACCCTCGTGTTTTACGTGAAAAGCCACCCGCCTGCAAACATGGGCGGAAAGATAAGACAGGCTGAACGTGAAGACAACCAGTTGATTAGCTATAAATCGGATAATCATATTGAACGGACTGGCATTAAATTTGATATTCCATCAGAGGCTGTATATGATGATTTTCCTTTTGAATACAGTGTGACCCCGCCCGTAAAAGGATCTTATTCAGGTGTGCATCATCTTCAGAATCAATTAACACCGCTTCACACGTTTTGCAGCCTGTCAATTAAAACGGAGAACCTGCCAAAAGCACTGGAATCAAAAGCCATTATCGTTTCAGTTACTGGCGGAAACAAATTTGCAGCTCGCGGAGGCACCTGGGAAAACGGCTGGATCACCACAAAAATCAGGGATTTTGGGAATTTCACAGTGACAACTGATACCGAGCCTCCTGTGATCAGGGCCGTTAATATATTCCCCAACAAAAATGTTAAAAAACAATCGTCAATCCTTGTGAAGGTGTCAGATAACCTGGCCGGTGTCAAAACATACAGGGGAACACTGAACGGAAAATGGATCCTGATGGATTACGACGAGAAAAACAGGCTGTTGGCTTATACTTTTGATGAAATGATGAAACCGGGAAAGAACCAGTTTGTTCTCACCGTCACAGATGCGGTAGGAAACACTGCACGTTACGAGGCAGCCCTTATGCACTGATAATTTTGCACTTTGCACTTTGCACTTTGCATTTTGCACTGATTAACAATATATTTGTACCATGCAGGAAACCATTCTTATTCTTGATTTCGGATCCCAGTATACACAACTCATTGCCAGGAGAGTTCGTGAACTAAACGTATACTGTGAAATACACCCGTATAATAAAATACCCTCCCTGGCTCAGTCTGTTCGCGGGGTGATCCTGTCGGGCAGTCCGTTTTCAGTTCGCGATGAAAATGCACCTTTTCCTGATCTGACCGGCATCAGGGGAAATCTGCCACTTCTTGGCGTATGCTATGGGGCTCAGTACCTTGCCCAGTCATCGGGTGGCGTGGTGGCCCCTTCAGAAATCCGTGAGTACGGCCGTGCAAACCTGACTTCCATTGATACGGATAATGCATTGCTGACAGGAATGTCTTCCGGCACACAGGTATGGATGTCACATGCCGATACGATTCTGGATGCACCTGTCAATTTTCGGGTGATTGCCAGCACACCGGATGTGCAATATGCCGGTTACCGGGTTGAAGATGAGCTGACGTATGGAATTCAGTTTCATCCGGAGGTGTATCACACCACGGAAGGGCTTACGCTGCTCCGGAATTTCGTGGTTGGCATTTGCGGTTGCAAACAATCATGGACACCTGAGTCGTTTGTCGACTCAACCGTAGCATCTCTGAAAGAGAAACTGGGTGATGACAGGGTCGTGCTCGGGCTCTCAGGCGGTGTTGACTCCTCCGTTGCTGCCATGTTGTTGCATAAGGCCATCGGGAAGAACCTTTACTGCATTTTCGTTGACAACGGACTGTTGCGGAAAAATGAATTTACCAAAGTGCTTGAGCGCTATAAAACCCTTGATCTCAACGTAACCGGGGTAGATGCCCGTGATTTGTTCCTCGATGCTCTGAAAGGGGTTACTGATCCTGAAAAAAAACGTAAAATTATCGGCAAGACCTTTATAGATGTTTTTGATACAGAAGCGCATAAGATCCGGGACATTAAATGGCTCGCACAGGGTACGATATACCCCGATGTGATTGAGTCACATTCTGTCAAAGGACCTTCAGCCACCATAAAATCACATCACAATGTTGGGGGGCTCCCCGACTACATGAAACTCAAAGTGGTGGAACCCCTCAACAGCCTGTTCAAGGATGAAGTGAGGAAGGTGGGAAAAACAGTAGGGCTTGACCCTGAATTTCTCGACCGCCATCCCTTCCCGGGGCCTGGCCTTGCTGTGCGCATCCTCAGCGATATTGACCGCGACAAGGTCAGCCTGCTTCAGGAGGTTGATGATGTGTTTATCTCAGGATTGCGCAGCTTTAACCTGTATCATACTGTATGGCAGGCGTTTGCAGTACTTCTCCCTGTGCAGTCGGTTGGTGTGATGGGAGATGAACGGACCTATGAAAATGTAGTTGCGTTACGTGCGGTAACCTCCACCGATGGTATGACTGCCGACTGGGCGCATCTCCCATATGAGTTCCTGGCTAAAGTCAGTAACGATATAATCAACAAAGTCAAAGGGGTAAACCGGGTGGTGTATGACATCAGTTCGAAGCCTCCGGCGACGATTGAGTGGGAGTAGTAAAATGGTAAAATGGTAAAGTGGTAAAATGGTAAAGTAGTAAAATGGTAAAATGGTGAAATGGTGAGAATATGAGAGGTTATGGCGTTTATCTTATTTGTTTGCTGTTTTGCCTTGCAAATGCCGGGGCTTCAGGGCAGTCAACCCAGGAGCAGATGAAACAGATCCGGTCGGCTGTTATTGAGAAGGTTGACGGACGCGAGTTTTACGTCCATACCATTAAGCGTGGGCAAACACTGTACATGATCTCAAAGGCTTATGGCGTAGAGGTGAACGAAATTATCAGGGAAAATCCTTCGGTAAAAGATGGAATCAAAGCAGATCAGAAAATCAGGATTCCCATACCTGGTCAAACGCAGATAAGTGCCTCAAAACAGGCCGGCAGCAAAGACAAAGCGGTAACCACACTGGACAGTAAGCCGGTTACAAAGGAGATCACTCCTGCTCCGGATACTGTTGTTGTTGCTCAATTACCTTGCGGGATTGACAGTTCTTCAAAAAAACAAGTATATAAGGTTGCCCTTATGCTCCCGTTATTTCTTTCTGGGGTGGACCAGATCAATGCCGAAAATCCTGACCCGAAAATATTCGAATCCACCAATTCGTTTCAATTCCTCCCTTTTTATGAGGGCTTCCGCATGGCACTTGACTCATTGGAGCACCAGGGGGTCAATATCAGGCTCTATGTATATGATGTTGACAAGGATACCGCAAAAACCAGGCAGGTACTGAGAAATCCTGAAATGAAATCGATGGACCTGATATTCGGATTGCTTTACCAGTCAAATTTTCAGATTGTATCCGCCTTTGCAAAAAAGAACAGGATCAACCTGGTCAACCCCATTTCAGAGCGAAGCGAGCTGGCAACCGGTAACCCGTTCGTTTTTAAAGTTCAACCACCAAAGAAGGAGCAGCTTGAGCAACTGGCTGCTTACATGTCGTCAAACTTTTCTTCCGGCCAGGTGATTATTATCCGGAACGGTCAATATGGCGACCGTGATGCGCCCGACAGGTTGAAGAAAGAGTGCCAGGAAAGAAATCTGAAAGTTGTACTGGTTGAGAGCCAGGATGCTGCCATTGTAAGATACGCAAAGGAGAAACCGAATTATGTTGTTGTCTTTTCTGATAACCAGGCCTATATCCTTGACCTGATGCGTAGTTTGTACAAGTTACGCAACGAGTATGATCTGACCCTGATCGGATTGCCTGGCTGGTCAACCATCGACGGTCTTGAAAACGAATACCTGGTGGCACTGAAGACCCATACCATGGCCCGGTCGTTCATTGATTATGAGAATCCGATGGTGAAGCAGTTTACGCAGAGATACCAGGAGATATATAAAGCAGATCCTGACATGCTCGCATTCCAGGGGTTTGACCAGGCATATTTCTTCCTTTCAGCTATTCGTGCGTACGGGACCAACATTGGAAGGTGTATCGGTGATTTTAAAGTAAATTCGCTGGTATCAAGGTTCAGCTTCAGTCAAACAAAAGACAATGGGTTTGAAAACCGCAGCTGGCTATTGTACAAATATGACAACTATAAGGTGGTAACAGTGAACTGACGGTTAGGCCATGACTGGTGGCACCGACAGCAGGGGGACATTGGTGGCGAACAGGTTCTTCTTTGTAATATTTTTTGTGAAGAACATATACAGCATGGTGTGTTTGTGCGGCTGAAAGGCGATCATCTCTATTTTGTTCGCGGCAACATACTGATCAACAGCCGACTGGTTATCTTCCGCAACTTCAATCACATCAAACGCAACCTGGTTGGTTTTTTCCTCCTTACCAAACTTTACCTGTAATTCTTTCATCCTGGTCCAGGCATCTGTATTCTTTGTTTTTATGAGGAAGTGAACTACATGGATCTTTGCAGAAAAGACAGAAAAAAGGTTGATAAGGCCGGAGATGGTTTCTGCATTTCCTTCAGAAAGGTCTGTGGCCAGCATGATCGTGCTGAAACCGTGGAAATGCTTAATTTCAGGCACGGTGATCACGGGAACTTTTGCATGATCAATGATGAAAGTGGAAACCTTTCCCCAGATGTTGATATTTTTTCCTTTACCGGTGGTGCCCATTACGACGAGGTCGGGATGGAAATCGGTGCAGATCCCTTTGAGCTCATGTTCAAGTTCGCCTCCGGTAACCATTGAAGATACTACGATATCCTGAAGGTTCTCTTTCCTGATAATGCTTTTCAGCTTCTCCTCCAATTCCTCCATATGGTGTTCTGCCTGCCTGAAAATTTCCTTCATCAGCTCTTCATTGTAGATCGTACTCATGTCGAGCGTGTCCGGGAAACTGGTGTCGGCGATGATGATCTGGTCAAAATAGGTGTGAAAAAGTTTGATCTCAGCGCCAAACGGTTTGGCAAATTCAAGGGCGTAGCGGCAGGTGATGTCAGTATGGCTTGAAAAATCGACGGGTACAAGGATTTTCTTCATAGGAGGGATGACTTACAACCTATAAAGGTAAGTAAAACATCAACGCGAATGTATACTTTCAATTAATAATCGACAATTATTGTCATTGGAGTAATGGTGTGTCAGCACTTCTTGCCTGTGAACAATCTCACTTTCTGTGAATTCCATGGTAAACAGGTGTTTCAACTTGTCTTTTAACACTGACGGGGTTTTACCGATAATGCACAGGTCATCCAGGGTCGTTCCAGCCACCATTTCGGGGTTGACAAGACAAAAGCGCCCATTATAAAGGGCATTGAGCAGTTTCAGTTTGAGTCCTGTCGGTTGAAAGGTGACCATGATATTGACGTGTGCCCCGCGGATGAGTTCAAACATGGCCTGGTCGGATGGATTAGGAATAATTTTAATATTCTTGTGTTTTTCGCCCAGTTGAACAAGCCAGTCGGGCGGATCAAGGCCGGCAATGAGCAGTTCAGGAAGCGTATCATCCCACACCCGGCTGATCAGGTATTCGGCCGCAACGCTGTTTTCGGGAACGGAGAGTTTTCCCTGGTACAGTGCATAGGTCCCTTTGCCTGAAAGGATGTTGGGCTCGTTATCGTGATGGAAACTAGGCAGGTAAATCACCCGTTGTTCAGGGAAGCGGGAAGCCAGGTAATTTGTATCATCTTTGGAAACTGCAAGCATCACAGATGCGTGCCTGAGTATTTTCTGAAAGCGGAACAACCGGTAACTTTCAGCAAGGAAAAACAGCTTTTTAAACGGATTCTTTTCTGCTTTCGACAGATGCCGGTAATAGTGGTGCTCTATGTTACTTTCACGATATACGAGGAAGCGCCCTTTCAATCTTTCATCCTGCATGATGCCGCAGGTATGCAGTCCTTCGAAAAGGATCGGAAAATCATCATTCAGCAGATTTTTTACAAGATCCTCTGATATTCTGCCTGCTACGATATATGGCAGTAGCCCGAGGTTTGCCGCCAGGCCGGTTTTCCGCGGATAATATTTTACAGTTTCACAGTATTTTTCAAGTTCTGCGGCTGGTTCACGATGATAAACAAAGCAATGAAGATGAATCTTCACCCCGGCAGTGTGTAACGCCCTGAGTTTATAAAAAACATCAATCACCCCGCCGTAATTCGCAGGAAACGGAACGTCGAAGGAGATGATATGCAGGTGAAGATTGGTCAATGGTATGGGATGAAAAATGTAAAATGTAAAATGTAAAATGTAAAACGAAAAGTGCAAAGTGCAAAGTGCAAAGTGCAAAACGGGAAACAAGGTCCACTTATTACACGTTGCTGGGCAAACTGCCCTGTCACCCGTCACGCGTCACGCGTCACCTGTCACCTGTCACCCGTCACGCGTCACCTGTCACCACCCCCACCAACTTCTCCTCCTCCAACTCCCAGCACAACTCCTTTGCAGCCTGAACCAGGTTCCTTTTATATTCCGCCAGTTTTTCTGTGTTATTCAGCAGTGCATCAAACTGTGCGGCAAGAATAACCGGGTCGTGACTCTCAATGTATTCGCCGATGCGGTATTTGTCAACGATGGCCTTCATTTCAGGAAACGGTGAAACAAGTACCGGGATGTTGGCCTGGATATAGTCGAGGAACTTATTGGGCAGGCAGAAATGGTAGTTGATGCTGACGTCTTTTTCAATCGAGATCCCCAGGTCGGCCATCAGGGTATATGCGTGTAAATCCCGGAAAGGGACCTGGCCAAGGAAAATTACTTTTTCGCTGAGGCTATGTTTCATGGTCATCGCTTTAAGCGCTTCAAAGATATCACCGATTCCTGCGATGATAAGGGCTGCATCTGATTTAACGAACTCCATGGCCAGGATAGTCTCTTCAATGCCCCGGTCAACATTTACCGCCCCCTGGTAGAGGATAATTTTACGCTCAGCAGGGATATTCAACAGCGACTTTTGATATACCCCATCCAGGGATTTCCGGAAGGGAACATTTCTAACCACGGTAATTTTATTGCCATATTCTTTTGCATATATATCTGCGACAGACTGGTTTACTGCGATGACATGCTTCAGTTTCGGGAAAATGCGGTCTTCAATCCACCTCCACACGGCGGTGACTGCTTTTCGGCCTGTCAGTTCGGGGACTCCGCGGAAATACTCATGACAATCGTGGAGGTGGCGAACCCCGGAGTATCGAATACCGGCGGCAGAAGAACGGGCCCTGATGTTTGAAAATACCTGCTTTATGCGGTTGGCAAAGTAATTTGCAGGGAGAGTATCCAGGTCGTTGGAGACAATTAAATCAAAATGGTTGATGAGCAGGAAAAAGAAGAGGGCAATATTGTATTCTGCATAAAACATCGGCCCTTTGTCAAACAGGAGGTTCAACCTGTGCGTGCGGTAGGACCGTGGTGCAAGAGAAATACTGTTTCGGCGCTTTCTGCCTACAAGCAACACGTCATAACCCGACTTTACCAGGGCCAGGCAGGTACGGTCCACGCGCTGATCGGTGGTGAGATCATTTGTTACTGAAACAATGGCAACAGGCATATTCCGCTTGATGATTTCAACTTTGCATTTTCAACGAACAAAAGTAGTTTTTTCCACCGAACTTACTGGTATTTCCACTAATTTTGGCCTTTCTTTTCGCTATGCATTTAGACCAGAAAGTATCGCTCAAAGCCCTGAATACCTTTGGCATGGAAGCCGAGGCCCGTTATTTTGTTGAGGCAAAAACACATTCCGAAGTGCTTACCCTGCTCAACTACCGGCATATGATCCACATGCCCATCCTTTTCATGGGCGGAGGCAGCAATGTGCTGTTAACCAGGGATTTTTCCGGAATCGTGATCCGTATCAGTTCAAAGGGGATCACGGTAAAGGAGGAAACAGCCACCCATGTGTTCGTAACCGCTGAAGCGGGTGAGAACTGGGATGAGTTTGTTCAGCACTGCGTTGCCAGCGGATGGGCCGGACTTGAGAACCTCTCCCTCATACCGGGAAGGTTAGGGGCAGCACCTATCCAGAACATCGGGGCCTACGGTGTGGAGGTCAGGGATGTGATTGATTCGGTACAGATCATTGAGATTGACTCCGGCAAGCAAAAACGGTTCACCAATGCTGAATGTCAGTTTGGTTACCGCGACAGCATTTTCAAACGGGCGCTGAAGGGAAAAGTGATCATCCTGAATGTGACATTCAAGCTTCTTAAAATTTCCCCATCGGACCAGGGATCTATACTTAAACTTGATTACGGTGACATCCGCTCAGAACTTCAGGCACTTAACGTCACTGTTCCGACCATTGCTGATGTGCGTGAGGCTGTATGTAACATCCGCCGCAGGAAACTGCCTGATCCTGCAGAGATCGGAAATGCAGGCAGTTTCTTTAAAAACCCTGTGGTCAATTCTGAACTTGCAACTTCGCTCCGGCATAATTTCCCGGAGATCCCTGTTTACCCGCAGGCTGCCTCAACTGGCCCGGTTAAAATACCGGCAGCCTGGCTCATTGACCAGTGTGGCTGGAAAGGTTACCGCGACGGCGATGCCGGCGTTCATGTCAACCAGCCACTGGTCCTGGTAAATTATGGCAGTGCCACTGGCCGGCAGATTCTGGACCTTGCTAACAGAATTTCAGATTCAGTGCATCAGAAGTTCGGGATAAGGCTTGAAATAGAGGTGAATGTGGTGTAAGGCGTATTGATTTTTGTATTTACGTTCCTTCCTTTTCAATACAATACTGCTTTAACCGCTCCATAGTTTCTCTTCCCTTTGGCTGTTATAAAGTAAACCCCTTCAGGAATCCCTGCGTTACCATCTTTGAAATTCAAACGAATTTTTTGTTGTCCTCCCGGGAGTTTGCCGGAATAAAATTCCCGTACTATTTTTCCATTCATTGAATACGCCGAGATTGTTATATTGTCCTCCCCTGGCAGGAAGAAACTAAGGGTCGTAGTTGTTTCAACCGGATTTGGATTTACCGACAGATTCATCGTTACCTGTCCCGGTGCCGGTTCTATACCGGTCATCAGGTCGTCAAGTTGTGCCTTGTATGATGACAGTCCGTAGGTTCCGGCAACGATGGTGCGGCTTGGCGCATGAATTTTTAAGGCACAAACGGGCACCGCCGGGAGGCCATCCCAGATCCAGTGCCAGTTTTGCCCTCCGTTGGTGGTTCCGTATACCCCTGCATCCGTTCCCACAATGATCCGACCGGGAAGGTCAGGGTCAAGGGCAATATCATCAACCGGGAACTCAGGAAGGTTTCCTGAAATATCTGTCCATGTCGTTCCGAGGTTGGTTGATTTGAAAACATGCGGCAGCGGCTCATCCCAGCGGAACCCCGACAATGTTACATAAACTGTTTGTGCATCAAACGGGTCGGTGGCAACCCGGGTGACCCATCGGTTAGGAAGCCCGGCAGAGATATTCTGCCATGTTTGCCCGTCGTTGGTTGATATGTATACCTTCCCGTCGCCGCTGCCGGTGACAACCGTTGACGGGTTCACGCCGGATACCGCAATGGTGGTGAGCGTGTAAAAATAATCACTGATTCCCCCGGTAAGGTCGCCGCTGACGGCCGTCCAGTTATTGCCTTTATCCAGGGATTTCCATACACGGTAAGTCCCGAAGTAAAGGACGGACGGGTCGACCGGATGCATGGCAAGCGGTGCCGACCAGTTTACGCGGTCATTTGCCATGGGGCCGTTGATGCTGTTCATGTTTGTACCGCCGTCGTCGGAACGGAACAGGTTGCCCCACTGGTATTCTGCATAAATGGTGTTTGGATCGGTATAGTCAACCAGGGTGTACATGCCATCCCCACCGAGGATGGGTTCCCAGTCGCTGGTTCCGCCGGTCCAGGTGCGGATGGTATTGTTATCCTGTGTGCCTCCGTATATCCTTTCAGGATTCAGGCGGTCAATGTCAATGGCATAAAACTGCGTAAGCGGCAGGTTGTTGATCTTGTTCCATGTGTCTCCATGGTCGTCGGTGAGGTACAAGCCACCGTCGTTTCCTTCCAGTATCCGGTCGGCCACCGGGTCAAAAAACATGGCATGGTGGTCCACATGGAGGTCCCAGGAAGAGATGTCGTTCCAGGAACTGCCGCCATTTTCTGTTCGAAACAGGCTCACACCCATCACGAATACCCTGTTGGCGTCGTTGGGGTCAACCCGTACCTGTCCAAAATACCAGCCGAAGTTGCTGTTCATGCCAAACAGGTTCCCGTCGCTGGTACGGGTCCATGACTGGCCGCCGTTCACCGACTTGTAAACCGCTGCATCATAGTTGGCCAGGTCGTAAAAGGCATACATGATATCAGGACTTGATTTGGCAATGGCAATGCCTATCCTGCCAACATTATCGCCTGTTGGCAGGCCATTGGTCAGTTCACTCCAGTTTGTACCCCCGTCGGTGCTTTTGTAAATACCTGATGATTCGCCGAACGAACGCCGGTAGGTAAGGCCCCGAACCCGTTCCCACATGGAAGCAAAGATGATCTGCGGATTGGTGGGGTGCTGAACCACATCAATGGCGGAAGTGGAGTCGTTCAGGTAGAGCACACGCTGCCATGTTTGCCCGCCGTCATTTGAGCGGTAAACCCCGCGCTGGTCGTTCGTGGTGAAAAGGTTGCCGCATGCGGCGGCAAAAATTCGCTGTGAATTCGAATAATCAACGATTACCCGTGCAATGTAGGCTGAGCTTTCAAGGCCAATGTGCTGCCATGAAGCGCCCCCATCTGCGGATTTATACATGCCATTCCCCAGAAAACTGAAACTGGATGAATTGGCCTCACCGGTTCCGCAATAAAGCACCTGCTCATTGTTCGGATCTATTGCAATGTCGCCGACAGAGATAACCGGGACACTGGTAAACAGGTTGGTCCAGGTTGCACCAAGATCAGTGGTTTTCAGGATGCCACCGGTTGCCGCACCGACATAGATCGTTGAAGGACTTCCTGCCGGTGATTCGATGTCCGTTATTCTTCCCCCGATATTGTCGGGACCGGTGAATAACCATGGATTACCTGATACCGGTGGATTGTCCATTAAAAGTTTTGCCTGAGCCGTTGCCGACCGGAATGCGGCGGGGTTGATCCGGTTATAGGGGTAGAGTCGCTGCATTGCCATCCAGTCGTTGGGCTCAAGGGACGGACGTTGGGTTTTCGTGGAGGGATGAAACCTGGATAATGCAAGGAATGCAGACATTGCAATCAATGAAACGAATGCAATCAATGCAAACAATGAAAGGGATTTGGGGAGTTTGGTTTTCATGGCAGGGGGATTAAATTGCCGTAAATATCTTTGTTTATTCGGTTCTGAGCGCCCCGATCAGTTCACTGACCGACTTCACCTTATGCCTTGTCATATAGGCTTCAATGCCATCCACGATTTTTACCGATACGGTCGGGTCAATGAAATTGGCTGTGCCAACCTGCACGGCAGAGGCGCCGGCAAGCAGAAACTCAATGGCATCGGTGGCATTCATGATGCCGCCGAGCCCGATGATGGGCACATGCACCGCTTTGTGAACCTGCCACACCATGCGAAGGGCAACAGGTTTGATGGCCGGGCCCGACAACCCGCCGGTGATGGTCGACAGGATCGGTCTACGGCGTTCAACGTCGATGGCCATTCCAAGAAGGGTGTTGATAAGGGTGATCACGTCGGCCCCGCCGTCAACAGCAGCTTTGGCAAGATCAGTGATGCTGGTGACATTCGGGGAGAGTTTCACCATCAGCACTTTTTTATACACTTTCCGCACTTCAGCGGTAACCTCTGTTGCCATCGCAGGTACAGTGCCGAATGCCATGCCGCCAAGTTTTACATTCGGGCATGAGATGTTCAGTTCAATGGCGGGAACGTTGTCAAGTTCGTTGATCCGTTCGGCAACTTCAACATATTCTTCAACGGTTGAACCGGAGACATTGACGATGATATGGGTATTGAAATCTTTTATTTTAGGGTAAATTTCATGACAAAAATGGTCAACGCCTTTGTTTTGCAGGCCTACAGAATTAAGCATGCCCGAAGGTGTTTCGGCCATGCGCGGATAGGCATTGCCATCACGGTTCTTACCTGTTACTGCTTTTACGAAAATGCCCCCCAGCTTTCCAAGGTCCATGAAATCCCTGAATTCATCGCCATAGCCGTAGGTGCCGGATGCGGTGGTTACCGGGTTTTTGAAATGAAGGCCTGCGATATGGATGGAGAGATCTGGCATACCTAAATGGTGAAATGGTAAAATGGTAAAATGGTAAAATGGTAAAATTGTGCTATCTATGCCCGCTTATATGTCATTTGTCATTTGTAATTCGTCATTTCTAATTGGTTTCACTGCCATTTCAGCCTGTTTATATTAAACACCGGTCCTTCAACACAAACGCGTTCATTGCCCTTGTCGGTAGGGGTAATGCAGCAAAGGCAAACGCCAAAACCGCAGGCCATTGTGTTTTCAAGCGACACTTCGCAGTCAATGCGGTGCATCCGGGCAATCTTTGCAACGGCTTTCATCATGGCATCCGGCCCGCAGCAGAATATTTTTTTAAACTCCAGCCGTTCCTTTTGAAAGATGGAGTGGTCAACTACCAGCCCTTTTTCACCTTCGGTACCATCATCCGTGATAACCAGTACCTTGCCATAGGCAGAATAGGTCTCAATTTCCGACACTTCTTCTTTGGTGCGGAATCCGAGCAGGATGGTTGGATGGATGTTGTTCTGGTTGAGGAATTGAGCCAGGAAAAGCAAGGGAGCAACACCGCAGCCTCCGCCAACCAGCAGGACATCTTTCGTGAAAGGCAGTGAAAAGGAGTTGCCAAGCGGGTAGATCAGATTCAGGTGGTCGCCGCTTTTTAACTTTGACAGCTGAGCTGTTCCGGGCCCTTTGATCTGTATCAGCAGCCGGAGTGTATTTTTTTGATAGTCGACTGAATGAATTGAAAACGGGCGGCGAAGGAACGTTGACGGTGAATCCTCAACGAGTACCTGAACAAATTGCCCCGGCAGGATGAGCGGGAATTTCTCCGGAGCAAGAAGTTCAAGGATGAAATGACGATGGTTTAACCTCGTGTTGTCAACCACCTGCAAATCCTCAACAAGTTTTTTTAACTCCATGGATGGCGGGAATCTTCTCCTGCAGTTTTTTTGAAATGAATATTATTTAGTCTCCTCAGCCGGTGCTTCTTCCGCAGCCGGTTCTGCTGTTTCTTCAGAAAAATCAAGCAGGTTATGCTCAATCAATGAGTTGTACCAGTTGATCATTTTCTTGATGTCGGAAACGTATACCCGGTCCTGGTCAAAATCGGGGACCATCTCCAGGAAGAATTTTTTCAGGGTGTTGTTGTCCGACTTATGGTCAATGGCAGGTTTTCCCTCGAGTTTATCAAAAAATGCCTTGAAAACATCTGTCAATGGAATATCCTCACCGGTTGTAAACACGCTTATCTCCTTCAGGGAACTCATCTTCTCGTGGCCAAATGCCGGAAAACGCTTGTTATCATTGAGAGATTCAACAATTACAGTGTTTTTCCCCTGCGAAACAACTTTAAACAATCCGTTCTTGCCTGCAATTGACAAGATCTTACTTAAATCCATGGTCTGTTAATTTTGTGCAAAGATAAAAAAAGAATACCAATCAAACCGGGTGAATGAGCCATAAAATACCAATGGCAACAGCAAGTATCCCCCCCATGAAGGTAAACCACTTCAAAAATACCTGTTTATCCCTGATTACTGCTTTAAATGCCACGAGTCCGAGGATAAAAGCAAAAAGCACCATGGTTGCGATGGTGCCGGTGGCAAAAGCACCAACATAGATCAATGATTCCGTTAGGGTAGGGAGGGCAAGCGAAGGCAGAAGGGCAAACAGGTGACTGAACCCTGCAAAACCGTGGATGACGCCAATCGCGAGCGCGGTTATTGCATTCTGTCTTACTGTCCCGTGATGCTCATGTTCATGGTCGTCAGATGTTGCTCCGTGCCCAGCCTTTACCGTGTGATGCGTATGCCTGTGAATATGTGCATACAGGAAAGGGCGTGTGTGAAAATGTGAATGTGGCCGGTTGCCGTGTGAGTGACGGCGGTAGGTTCTTAAAATGGCATAAATTCCAATGCCGATAAGCAGCATCCCGATCACTTTATCACTGTACTTAGATATAGCTTCAATGGGTAGGTACTCTTTGAAAAGAATAAACAGGCCTCCGATGAACAGCATGCCCAGGGTATGACCAAGGCCCCATGAGAACCCGATCAGCCATGATTTTTTACGGCTGTCAATCGCCAGGGGTGTCACTGCCGCCAGGTGGTCTGGGCCGGTAACCACATGGGCAATACTCGCAATAAAGCCAGTGAGGAATGTGAGCATGGATGTCAATTTTCAGGCGAATGTAGATAAAATATCTAATTTTACATTTATTATTTTGGTCATATTTCTAATCCTTCGCACATCAAAACACTGCATATAACTGTCACAGGGCTGGTTCAGGGGGTTGGTTTCCGGCCATTTGTTTACCGTCTTGCCATTTCAGTTGGTCTGAGTGGATGGGTGCGGAATACAAATGAAAATGTTCAGATCCGGGTATCCGGGGAGGCGGCAGATATTGAGAAGTTTCTTGCAGCGCTTAAAGCTGAAGCACCTCCTGCCTCTTTTATTCAGGATGTTCAGGCTGAAGAGATTGATTTTGAAATTTTTAAGAGTTTCACAATTCTTTCAAGCGATGATGTTTCCGATGATGTTACCGAGATCAGCCCGGATATAGCTGTATGCCATGAATGCCTGAAGGATATGGAACAGCCCGGCAACAGGTATCATTACCCGTTTGTGAACTGTACCAATTGCGGGCCACGGTTTTCTATCATCAGCGACCTGCCTTACGACCGCGCGAAAACAACCATGCAATCGTTTGTGATGTGCCCTGATTGCAAAAGCGAATATGATGCTGTTCTTGACCGTAGGTTTCATGCCCAGCCGACAGCCTGCGCCCGCTGTGGCCCTTGGTATGAACTACATGCCAAAAACAAACCGGTTGAAACCTCTGCAGATGCTATTGCTTCATCAGTGGCAGGCTGCCTTGAACAGGGCAGTGTCATGCTTATCAGGGGACTGGGCGGCATGCACCTCGCATGCGATGCTTTCAGCCTTGAGGCTGTCGGCAAACTCCGCCTGGTCAAAAAGCGCGACATGAAACCGTTTGCCGTGATGTTCCGTGATATTGAATCCCTGAGGAATTACGCGCATATTGACGATATTGAAATGGCCTCACTGTTATCGTGGCGGCGTCCGATTGTCCTGTTGCATTTGAATCATGCCGGGAAAAAGGAAATCCCGGAAAGCCTGAATGCGGGGCTGGGTCTGATTGGTGTGATGCTTCCATACATGCCGTTTCATTACCTGCTGTTCGGTCAGTTGAAAACAAATGCCATAGTGCTGACAAGCGGAAACATCAGCAGTGAACCGATCCTGATAGACAACCGGGAAGCGATGGAACAATTTCCAGATCTGCCTGGCGGAATGGTGCTGCACAATCGCGATATCTTCAACAGAACCGATGATTCCGTTGTCAGGATCATACGCGGCAGAGAAAGAGTTTTCAGGCGCTCACGCGGCTATGCACCGGCACCAATCCGTACCAGTCTGGAAACAGGCGGCATCCTGGCTTTCGGGGCGGAACTCACAAATTGCTTTTGCGTTGGAAATGGGCAGAAGGCTTTTCTGAGTCAGCACATCGGCGACCTCCGTTCACTGGAAACCATTCGTTTTTATGAAGAGACGATTGAAAAATTCCTCAAACTTTTCAGGGTGAAGCCGTCGCTTCTGGCGGTTGACCTTCACCCCGACTATATCTCGACAAAAACCGCCTTGAACTTTCCAGGGCTTCCTGTTGAACAGATACAGCACCACCATGCACACATTGCAGCCTGTATGGCTGAACATCACCTTGATGAAACGGTGCTTGGCGTGGCATTTGACGGAACCGGCTATGGCGACGACGGCCATACCTGGGGATCAGAGTTTTTTCTCTGTGACCTTAATTCTTACACAAGGAAGTCGCATTTCTCTTACCTCCCGCTTCCCGGTGGGGACATGGCCACTGAAGAGCCCTGGAGAATGGCTGTTTCATGGTTGTATAAGGTCTATGGATCTGACTTTCTAAACCTTGATCTGCCGGTACTGAAAGAGATTGGTCCTGAAAAAACCAGGTTGCTTGTTCAGATGATCGACAGGAACATCAACTGTCCGCTGACCTGTGGTGCCGGACGCCTGTTTGATGCCGTTGCATCGTTGCTTGGCCTTGTTCAAACGGCATCGTTTCAGGCAGAAGGACCGATACGGCTTGAATCATTGGTGCTCCAATGCTGTGCTGATTGTTATGGGTTTGAGACAGGCGAGGTTGTCACATTTGATACCATGCTGAAAGAAATTATAGCGGATTTTTCAGCACGGGTTGACAATTCAATTATTGCAACAAAGTTCCACAATACCATTATTTCTGTTATCTTTGAATCTGTAAAACGCCTCAGGGAGCAGTCGGGAATTAATAAGGTAGTATTATCTGGCGGGGTTTTTCAGAACAGGTATTTGCTTGAAGGCACCATCAATGTGCTGACCAGGCATCACTTTGAAGTTTATGCCCATGAGTCGGTTCCTTCCAATGATGGCGGGATCGCGTTGGGCCAGTTAGCCATCGCATCAAAAAGGAGAAGTATTACATGTGTTTAGCCATTCCAGCAAAAGTTATAACCGTTGACGGGGCCAGTGCCCTTGTGACCATTGAGGATGTTGAATACCGCGCGAGCCTGCTGTTGCTTGATGATGTGCATCCCGGCGATTTTGTGATGCTGCATGCCGGATTTGCCATTGAAAAAGTGGATGCGGATGAAGCGGCAGAAACACTTCGTCTGTTGAATGAAATTGCCGATAACAGTCATCAATAGATCAGCCGTGCAATACATTGACGAATACCGGAAAAAGGATTTAATTCTTGCGCTCTCTGCGGAATTAAAGAAGATATCTTCAAAGGAGATCACCCTGATGGAGGTGTGCGGGGGCCATACCATGGCCATTCACCGCTTTGGCCTGTTGTCGCTGCTCCCGGCAAACATCCGGCTGCTTTCCGGGCCGGGTTGCCCGGTCTGTGTGTCGAGCCAGCACTTTCTTGATACGGCGATTGCATACAGCAAAATCCCGGGAACAATCATCACCACCTACGGCGACCTGATCCGCGTTCCCGGTTCAAACGGATCACTGGAGAAGGAGAAAGCCAACGGACATGACATTCGGATCATCTACTCCACACTTGAGGCGGTCGACCTGGCCAGGGAGAATCCTGATAAAAAAATTGTGTTTCTCGGTATCGGTTTTGAAACTACCGCACCAGCCACGGCTGCATCCATTGTGGAGGCGGCAAAAGCCGGGCTCAATAACTTTTTCGTTTTAAGTGCCCACAAAGTGATGCCTCCTGTGATGAAAGCGCTGGTGGAAGAAGGCGTTAAGATTGACGGGTTTATTGCCCCCGGGCATGTAAGCGCCATTACCGGCACAGAGATCTATAACGACCTGGCCATGAAATATGGCCTCGGCGTTGTTGTTGCCGGTTTTGAACCGGTTGACCTGATGCAGGCCATCCTCATGCTGGTTCGGCAATTTGAATCAGGAAGGCCGGCAGTGGAAGTCCAGTATCAGCGGGTGGTTCAGGGCGGAGGAAATAAAATCGCCCGGGAATTGCTTTCGCGGGTTTTTGAGCCCAAAGATGACCGTTGGCGCGGGCTGGGTATGATTCCGTTGAGCGGACTGAAGATCCGCGATGAATTTGCCGAATTTGATGCAGAAAGGCATTTCAATATTCATGTTCCCGAATCATCAGAACCGAAAGGGTGTATCTGTGGATCCATCCTCCGGGGGCTGAAAACACCTGCCGATTGCGGCCTCTTTGCCAGCCGGTGCACACCAGCCGACCCTGTGGGCGCCTGCATGGTTTCCGGTGAAGGAACCTGCGCCACCTATTATAAATACCGCTCATGAACAACGACGAGGAAAAAATATTGCTGAGCCATGGCAACGGTGGCAGGATGATGCACAACCTGATTGAAAACCTGTTCCTCAGGCATTTTACAAACCCGGTGCTGGCGGAACAGTCTGACGCGGCCATCCTTTCCATGGGAACCCATGATATTGCCTTCACGACCGACTCCTTCGTTATTGATCCGTTGTTTTTCCCTGGCGGGAATATCGGTAAACTTGCTGTGTGCGGAACGGTGAACGATCTTGCCGTGTCAGGGGCTGATCCCCGGTACCTTTCGGTTTCGTTTATCATTGAAGAGGGTTTCCCGATGACCGACCTTGAACAGATCGTTGTATCGCTGGCTGCTGAGGCAGCAAAAGCGGGTGTGGTCATCGTTACCGGTGATACCAAGGTCGTGAACAAAGGAAAATGCGACAAACTCTTTATCAATACTGCCGGAGTCGGAAGTGTGAAAGATAAAAACAAACTGATCCGTAAGGCCGCAGAGATATGCCCCGGCGACCTTATACTTATTAATGGAACAATTGGCGACCATGGAATGGCAGTAATGGCTGCCAGGGAATCATTTAAGTTTAAAACCACCGTGACCTCAGATTGCGCCTCGCTGAACCACCTGATCGGGGAGGTGCTGGACCAGTCGCATGGAGTTAAATTCATGCGTGACCCGACACGGGGAGGTGTAGCCACTGTATTGAATGAACTTGCAGCGAAGACTTCACTGGGCATTGAAATTGAGGAACTGTCGCTGCCTATGCATAAAGGTGTAACCGCCATGTGTGAACTGCTTGGCTTTGACCCGCTGCATATAGCCAACGAAGGTAAAGTACTCATCGTGGCAGCACAGGAGGAAGGCCCCCGAATCCTGGAGATCATGAAAAAGAACAGCCTGGGTGCAAACAGCGCCATCATCGGACGTGTTACAGGCGACCACCCCGGGAAGGTCGTCCTGAAAACGGAAACAGGCGGGAAACGGATTATTGACACCCTCACCGGCGACCCGTTGCCGAGGATTTGTTAAAATAAGGCATTATGCATGAACTGTCACTGGCACTGGAGGTTGTTGATATTGCGCAACGTGAAGCAGGGAAACAGGGGGTAACCGCGGTCAGTGAAATACTGATTGAGGTGGGAGACCTGAGCGGGGTGGAAGCCGACGCATTTCAATCAGCCCTGGAACTGGTGGTTAAAGACTCCGTACTTGAAAAGGCTTTGGTGAATCTGCAGCGGACACCGGGCACGGGAAAATGCAGGAGTTGCAATGTGGGATTTCAAATGAAAACCAGGGTTGACACATGTCCCAACTGTCGTTGTTTCCCTTCGGAAATTACCGGAGGGGATGAATTCAGGATTGTGTCGCTCACGATAGATTGAACGCCTTACCGGGTTCAATCCCTGAGAGCGAGTGAGAAGAAAGTTTATTAACAGGAAAAAAAATACAGTTATGTGCGATACATGCGGATGCGGAAATCCGGACGAATTTAAAATTCATGACAGGGACGGGCATCATGATCACAAAAATGCTCACGATCACCAACACGATCATGATCATGATCACGGCCATCACCACACCCATGATCATGACCACGGCCATGACCACCATCATGGGCACAGCCCCAGCCACTCCCACGACCATGCGCCAAAAAAGGTGATCAATCTGAACATGGATATCCTTTCGGAGAATAACAGACTGGCGGAGCGGAACAGGGGCTATTTTGAAGGGAAGAGCATCCTGGCTGTAAACCTTGTCAGTTCACCCGGGTCGGGAAAGACCACGATCCTTGAGAAGACAATCCAGGCATTGATTTCCTCACGTAAAATTTTTGTCATTGAAGGCGATCAGCAAACGGCCAGGGATGCCGACCGCATTGAAAAGTCGGGAGCCCCGGCCATCCAGATCAACACCGGTTCCGGTTGTCATCTTGATGCTAAAATGATTCACCTGGCATTGAAGAAAATGGAGGTTGACAGCCAGTCTATCCTGTTCATTGAGAATGTCGGGAACCTTGTATGCCCTGCCATGTTTGACCTTGGAGAACAAAAACGGGTGGTGGTCATCAGTGTGACGGAAGGAGATGACAAACCTTTGAAATACCCCTATATGTTTCAGTCATCCAACCTCTGCATCATCAATAAAACAGATCTTCTTCCCTACGTTGATTTCAGTGTGGACACAGCGGTGAATTATGCGAAGCAACTCAATCCCGACCTGGAATTTATACAAATGTCAGCAAAAACCGGCGAAGGCATGCCCGAGTGGCTCATCTGGCTGAATAAACTCTAACACCTCGCCCCCGTCACCTGTCACGCGTCACCCGTCACCTGTCACGCGTCACGATCTCCCGCCACCAACTCCCTCACGCACCTCATCGCCTCCGGGATCGCCGCTTCAACCTCTGTTGAAAGGTCCATTCCCATGTCCTGAAACTCTTTTACAGAAATGGCGACCAGGTGCAGTACTGGCATGTTGCCCAGCAGGATAGCCGCATCAATCATGTCTTTCAGGCCAATTTCATGGGCACTTAACTGTTTCGGGAAATCGCGTGCATAACGCGGGTGTAACACCCTCACATGTCCCGGCGGATGCAGGTCAAGCGAAGCATCAATGATGATAATGGTCTTATAGGATTGAATGAAACTGAGCAGGTGAAAACCACCGGTGCCGCCATCCATCAGGTCGGCACCGGTGATCCCTTCCTTTTCAAGCCGGGAAACGACGTGGATTCCCACGCCTTCATCATTCATTAAAAGATTCCCGATCCCGAGGACCAGGATATCGTTGTGCACGTCAGGCAAGAATACAGGGTATTGAGCGTTTATTTCTTTTTGGTTTCAGCCTCTTCGTTTTGGTCGTGGCGCTCAATAACATCCTCTTCAATGAACTTCCATCCACCGATCATGGAAGATGTTACACCCCTGCGTTCAATATAATCATGATAGAACACGAGGTAAACATGGATCATGGCGAACAGGATGAATCCCCACATCAGGATGTGGTGCAGTTGCCTTACATGCATGTCGCCGCCGAGAAACGGTACGATCCATGCAAAGACCTTCGGCAGAAATGAACTGCTCATGGCAGAATACATGCCAAAGCCGGTCAGACATTGCAGCAGGAAGATCAGGAATGTAAGAAAATAGATAAAACTTGCCAGTGAATTATGGCCTATTGAATCAATTTTCTTGTTGGTGAGTTGAAGGATGTCAACCTTGATTACATCTCCCATTTCCTGCCACTGGCTCTTTTTCAGCGGAATAAAATTATACCACCTGGAGAATTCGTTACCTACAAATCCCCAGTAGGTCCTGAATATAAAATTGAAGAAAAAGAGGAATGCGGAGATAAAATGGATGAACCTTACAGTTCCAAACCAATAATTGAACGAAGCCTCAGTGCCTTTCATCAAGGCAGGCGGATCACCGATTATGTAACCGGTGATGCAGAGTGTGGTGATACACAGTGCATTGATCCAGTGATAGACACGCACAGGCATCTCCCACACATGTACTTCACGCAAAGGGACGGATCGGTTTCTCATGGCTTAATAGGTTTTCACATCATGAATGGTGGTACCGTTTTCATCGTACAGGTGCACGGCACAGGCCAGGCAAGGGTCAAAAGAGTGAATGGTACGGAGCACTTCAAGCGGATTTTTCGCATCTTCAATGGGTGTTCCGATCAATGATTCTTCATATGCTGAACGCTGTCCTTTGATGTCGCGTGGTGATGCATTCCAGGTAGTTGGGACAACCAGTTGATAGTTGGCGATCTTTTTGTCTTCAATCACGATGAAATGCGACAAAGCTCCTCTCGGGGCTTCAACCATTCCGATGCCCTTGGCCTGTTTTGGCCAGGATTCCGGATCCCATTTAACGTTATTCTGGGTACGTGTGTCGCCATTTTTAATGTTTGTAAGCAGTTGCTGGTAAAATTCAAGAGCCCATCCGCAAACCAGCTTGGTCTCAAGGCCTCTTGCTGCTGTTCTCCCAAGGGTGGAAAACAAAGCTGCAACTGGTACATCCAGCGCTTTGAGCGTGCTGTCAACAACCTCTTTGAATTCTGGCTTACCGGAGGCATAGCCCACGAGCATACGAGAGAGCGGACCAACTTCCATGGGGTTTCCTTTCCACCTGGGAGTCTTAACCCAGCTGTATTTCTGGCTGAAGTCAAGATGTTCGTAAGGAGGCTTCGGCCCGGTGTAATTGAATTTCGTTTCACCTTCCCATGGGTGCAGGCCTGTTTTGTCGCCTTTGGAATACTCATACCATGAATTGTTGATATATTCCTGGATCTGTTCCGGATCGTCGGCTTTCACTTCGAGGATATGGCTCAGGTCTCTTCCCAATATGGCTCCGCGCGGCATTTTGAAACTCTCAGGATTGTTGTACCCGTTCGACGGGAAATCGCCGAATGCCAGGTAATTGGTGAGCCCGCCGCCGATGGCGCCCCAATCGCTTTTATAGAAACCGGCAATGGCAACGAGGTCGGGAATATACACCTGGTCAACAAAGGTTTTTGCATCTTCAAACAGTTTGCCGACAAATGCAAGGCGCTCGGCATTTACTGCATTCGCCTCTTCAATGTTAATGGAACATGGAACGCCGCCCACCAGGTAATTAGGATGAGGATTTTTCCCGCCGAAGACGGTGTGAACTTTAACAAGTTCCTTCTGCCATTCAAGCGCCTCAAGGTAGTGGGCAACGGCAATGAGGTTCACCTCCGGTGGAAGTTTGTATGCCTTATGTCCCCAGTAACCGTTGGCGAAAATGCCAAGCTGGCCGCTGTCAACAAAGTTTTTGAACTTTTTCTGGATGTCGGTGAAATAGCCGACCGAGCTTTTCGGCCATGCGGAGATACTTTGGGCAATCCGCGATGCTTCTGCCGGATTTGCCTTTAACGCTGAAACAACGTCTACCCAGTCAAGGGCATGTAACTGGTAAAAATGGACAACATGGTCGTGGATATAGAGCGCGTTGGCCATCAGGTTACGGATCAGTTCGGCATTCGGCGGAACGGAGATACCCAGTGCGTTTTCCACCGTTCTGACCGAGGTCAGGGAATGTGTGGATGTACATACGCCGCACACGCGCCCTACAAAGGCCCATGCATCGCGCGGATCGCGGCCCTTCAGGATGGTTTCAATACCGCGCACCATGGTGCCGGCACTGAACGCATCTGTGATTTTTCCGTTTGTAACCTCTATTTCAACCCGCAGGTGGCCTTCAATACGGGTGATGGGATCTATTACGATTCTTTCTGCCATGGTTTTGGGTCTTACTTGGTTTCAACTTTGGAACCTTCTTCAGGTTCATTTGTTATTTCTTTATGTTTCCTGACATTGGTGACAATGGCATGGCCTGCAATACCAACAGCTGTGGCAATTCCAAGTCCAAGCCCGACTTTGTCGGCGGTGGTCTCTATGCCAAAGCCGGCAACTTCAGGAAGGTGCTGGTAGAACGGACCGTTATCCCAGAATCCCTCTTCGGAACAACCGATGCACGGGTGCCCCGACTGGATAGGGTAACTCACCCCGTCATTCCATTTAATGATCCCGCAGGAGTTGTAAGTAACAGGTCCTTTGCAACCCATTTTGTAGAGGCAATAACCGCGTTTTGCACCGTCATCGTCAAATGACTCAACAAAGAGGCCGGCATCGAAATTGGCCCTGCGGTAACAGGTGTCGTGCACCCTCCGTGAATAAAATGCCTTCGGCCTTCCCAGTCCGTCAAGTTGGGGGATGCGGTCAAACGTAAGTAAATGGACCACAACGCCAGCCATCACATCAGCAATAGGCGGGCAGCCCTGTACATTGATAACAGGTTTTCCGCTGATGACCTTGTGAACCGGCTTGGCCCCTGTTGGATTCGGGCTTGCTGCCTGAACGCAACCGGCGGATGCACAGTTACCCCAGGCCACAACAGCCTTACAGTTTTTAACGGCTTCTTCAAGGATCTGCAGCGCACTCCGTCCGCCAATGCAGCAATAAGCTTCATTTTCAGTCGGGATTGAGCCTTCCACCATGACGATATACTCGCCCGGGTACTTCTGCATCACGGCTTTATAAGCCTCTTCAGCCTGAACCCCGGAAGCGGCCATCAGGGTCTCCTGGTAGTCAAGGGAGATTTTATTCAGCACGATATCCGCAACAATTGGATGGGAAGCCCTGATGAATGATTCGCTGCAACAGGTACACTCCTGGAAATGAAACCAGATGACCGGCAGCCTCGGTTTTGATTCAAACGCTTTCACGATTTGAGTTACACCGCTGGCTTCCAATCCGAGGAAGGCCGCCATGGTGGTACAAAACTTAAGGAAATCCCTGCGGGAAACGCCTTTCCCCTTGAGATCCTCATAAAATGATGGTACGTGATTCTCCATAACTTGACTGGTTTTGAGTTGAAATCAATCATAAAAGTATAGAATAGAAAATGATAAATTGATACCACAATGTAAATTTATAATTAGACTTGATAAGGCGTGGTGTAGGTCTTGCTTAATAATAAAGGGAAGCAACGAAGTTGAGAAATGGTGAAAAGGTGAGATGGGGTAACTTCTGGGGATGGGTGGTTTATTTTTTGGTTACAATTTTATAGTTTCGGTATTCGCCGATGCGCCAGCCGGTTTGTTTTTCAATAAAGTGGAGAATCACTGATTTGATGGAGTGTTTTGATTTTGCAAGATCAGGGGTGAATGTCCAGTTCTGACGGGCAATCCGGTCGTACATGACTTTCGGGTGCTTACCTTCAAAAGGTGCCAGGAAATCCATGCCTGAATAGTCATAGGCGTCGGTCTTTTTAACAGTTTTGTCAATCCAGCGGTCTGTATGCCAGTATCGGTGGAAAGTTTGCTGCTTGGCCTGCTGTGCGGCAGGCGGTTTTACCCATCCGTAATGGTACACCCAGGCATTGACCGGGGCGACGTTCAGTTTTCTGCCATCCTTTCTGAAACCCTGTGCATCCAGGTATGACCTGATTGATTTGTCATTGCGGATAATCCTTACTTCCCGGCGATACCACCTCCGTGAATCGCCGATGCACCTGTATGAACCCCAGAAATGGGTATAGTTGAATACAAGTCCTTCCACTTCCGGGTCTGGTGCCCATTTTTCCATGGCAGCCCTGATTTCTCCCAGGAATTTTTCATGAATAACCTCATCTGCCTGGATGTAAAATGCCCAGGTGCTGTCGGGAGAGATGGCATCCATGACTTTGTTCGTTTCAACAGCCAGTACTTTGCCGCCTTCGCGGAGGGAGTCATCCCAGGTGGAGTCAATGATCCTGATTTTCGGGTCGTTGATTGACATGACAAGGTTCCTGGTTTCGTCGTCGGAATTTCCGACAGCCACGATAAACTCATCGCAAACAGGCAATACCGACCTGATCGATTCCACAACCGGGTAATCATATTTGATGGCATTGCGTACGAAGGTAAACCCAGTAACTTTCATGATAACGTGGTTCAGACAGCAAGATTAAGAAACTTCTTCAACATGGGGGCATGCTACCAGGCGCTTTTCACCCTTTTAAGCTTGTTTTTAATCTCAGCCAGGCGACCGGAAACTGGCAACCGAAGGCTGCTGTTGAATTTCCGGCCCATCTCCAGGTATACCTGGGTAAATGTTCGTGAGGAAATTCCCCACTTCAGTAAAAATGTTTTCCGGCCTTTGCTCTTAATGATCCTCTTCGTTGATTTTGAACCGAAGTGATAAACAAGGCTGTCGCCCTTCCCTTTAAAAAGTCTGACGCCTGCCTCATAGAGTTTCCTGGAAAAATCGGGGTCGGAGTACATCCCCGGACTAAATTCAATGCTCAATCCGCCCACAAGGTCCCACATATCTATATGTACAACGTTGGGAGGCCAGGTGCTCCCGTTCCAGTCAGGAATTTTCAGCGTGTGAAATTCCTGAAGCAGCGCCTCTTCGGCAAAACTGCCTGCATCGCGTCCGTAGTCCCTGACTACCACGCAGGGGTTGCCTGTTTCCACAGGTTCTATCATGGTGCTGGAGAGCATGAAGTTCCGGTGCCCGATGTTTTTTATTTCCCGGTGAAGCTGAAGGTCCCAGTCGGGGAGCATATACATGTCGTCGTTGGCGTATACCACATAATCTGATTTTATCAGCGACCGGGCGATGTTGAGTCCGTAGCAGATCCCGATATTCTGAGTGGCATGGATAAAATCCATCTCAGGCTGCCGGGAAACCCATTCTGCAGTGCCGTCGGCGCCTTCGTTGATCACGATGATCAGCTGGTTGATGAAATGCGAATTTTTAAGGATGCTGGCTGTACAGAGTTTCAGGTATTCAAGGTTGTTCCAGGTAGGGATGATAATGCAAAAAGGATATGTTTCAAGGGTGCTTCGTTTTGTTTTTACAATGGTTTCAATCATTGGCGGCTGGTAATTGCAATCGTTTCGTGATGAGTTCGTTGAATTTTCTGATGTTTAAAGGCCGGCAGCCCCTTTTTTTTGCATGTCCATGAGAAAGGCATACTTCATAAAAACGGTAATTGACGAAACTTTCGCAATCAGGAAGCCATCGTAGCCGTCGCGGAACCCTTGTTTAAGAAGGTAGAGTTTGATGAATGTCAGTGCCGGCTTGATGAGCAGTTTCATGAGGTTGCTTCGTTTGCCAGCCATAAACTGTTCCCTGGCCGACATGGCTGCATATTTCCGCTGTTGTTCCAGGTGGCCTTCCAGGGTATAAAACGAGTAATGGAAGAGATCACCTTTGAGATGTTTAACCGGTGAACCGGGAAGGAGCATGACTTTCTCGTGTACAATGCCCTCATCCCATTTGCCTTTGGAAACATCCCAGAAGCGGAGTTTGGTATCGGGGTACCAGGCATGCCTGATCCATTTGCCACAGTAGTTGGTGAGCCTGTTCATGCTATACCCGCTGGCATCCGGGTTGTTTTTTACAGCAAGGATTGATTGCTTCAGTTCGGGTGACAGCGCTTCGTCGGCATCCAGCGACAGAACAAACGGGTGCATGGCCTGGAGGAGAGCATGGTTTTTTTGTTTCCCATAGCTTTCAAAAGGATGTTCAACAAAACGGACACCGTATTGCAGGCAGATTTCGCGGGTTTTGTCGGTTGATCCGGAATCTACAACCACAATTTCGTCTGCAACGCCTTGCAGGGAAATCAGGCAGCGTTCGATGTTCCTCTCCTCATTGAATGTGATTATGACTGCAGAGATTTTCACCATTTTCCGGGTTTAATTACAGACAAATATCCGATAAATTTGGCAATTGGCACAATGTTATGATGACCCGGTGTTCCTGTCGTCCGATGAGGCTATTCAGGGTTTTTTCCCTGGGTGGTGAAAAGAAGAGTATTGAAAAAGACATAGAACACCACCCCCTCCTGTCTTTCAAACATGGACTCGAACAACATGCTGAAGCCGACGATAAACAGGAAAATGAAATAAATATGGTGTTCCTGCCTGATTGCATACACCGCAGGCCGGATAATCATAAATGCCAGGAGCAACAATCCGAGAATTCCCAGAGCAATCCAGGTCTGAAAATACTGATTGTGGGCATTCCTGTAGTGAATCAATTCTGCCAGAACATGTTCATTTTCATACTCTTCTGTGAGTTTGTCCCGTACATCGCCGGTGCCCACGCCGAACAGGAAATTCTGTTTTATTACATGTGCGGCCGATTTCCAGATAATGATCCGCTCGCTTGTACTTCTGCCTGCATCGTCAATGGCATCGGTGGAAACCGACTCCATTTTCATGCTGGCAAGGCGGCTGGTGGCATGCGGGAATACGATGTTGAAAAAAACGAAAATGCACAATGCAGACAATACCAATGAAACACCTGTAATTTTCTGCCTGTATCTGACAAAAATCAGGAATGCATAAAAAGCAAGTACCAGGAGCCATACCAGGAATCCTGATTTTGAACTCAGCAGCACGATCATCAGCGTAAAGAACAGGAGGAGCAACACGTGCATCACGAGGTTCAGCGTGATTTTTACACCCAGGCGCATAAACTGGAAACTCAGGATATTTGAAACGGCAAAGGCGAGATACATGGAGTAATAGCTGGGGTGAAAGTTCCAGCCCAGCTTCGTATAGTAAAATGCGTCCGGTTCATGCATAAATACCCTGAAGTAAAATGCCCGTCCGAGCAAAATGAAGCTTCCAGCGATACAGCCAGCGGCAAAGGCCTTCAGAATAATTCCTGTCTCCTTTTCACTGAACAGGGGGAAATCTGAGGTGGCAAAAATCAGCGGAAATATCAGTAACGACAATTTCATCTGGAGGTCTTCAGTTCCATACACCAGGTTGCTGGTATAAGCAAGGCCAGCCAGGTAAAGGAAATACAGAAATGAAAATGAGAAGATGAAGAACCGCTTCTGATCCTTGAAAATCAGTGGGAAATTCCTTATGTAAGCCCCTTCTGCAAGCCAGTTAACCACCATAAAAACAATCAGCAACGGCAAAAGGCCCTTCCATACAGGGATGGCAAATGCCAGTACAACAGAGGTGCCCAGAAATATGTTCCTGTGGATGACTTTTCTTTTATCCTGCCTGCTCAAGTTATCAGAATGTGTTACATCAGTTTGGAATGGCAAAGGTACTAATTTTCATTGTCCTGCTGAAATAAAGCCGTATCCAGTCATCCTGATCAGGTGGCAGGGTTCATTTGCGACTGCCGGGTGAAACGCGAATGTAAAACAGCTGTTTGGTTAGCGGGTTGGCTTCCCTGATTCAAGGTAGTGGTCGTAAAAGATCTGGAGAAACAATTTTCCTTCATTGGTGAGTAGAAGCGCCTGCTCAGGGGAAAGAGTGTTATCCTGCATGACTGTTTTTTTCAAGTTGTAATCATAAACAATGGAACCTGCAGGGGTAATATAACCGAATCCATGGTCAAACGAGTACCATGCAAACTCAGCCGACCCAGGGTTTAAAAGGTCCTTGCCCCAGGTGAACCCTGTGCGGTCAAGTCCAAGCTGCCCGAGCAGGGTGGCAGGGATGTCGTATTGAGAGCCAATCTGACCGACTGTTTTTCCTTTCAACTCCGGTTTCAACACATCTCCGAAAAAGATCAGCGGGATATGGAACTTCCCCGGTTCATTGTATTTTCGATTTTTCGGGAAGCGATGCCCATGGTCTGCCACGATTATAAATATGGTGTTTTTAAACCATGGGTGGCCGATCGCATCTTTCAGATAGGCTGCGATACAATGATCTGTGTAATGCGCGGTGTTGCGGAATCGGTTAACCATCTTGTCACGTTTCCAGAGTTCCGGTACATCGCCTTCAAATTCCTCATGGTTTGTGATGGTGGAGATCGCAGAAAAGAATGGTTGGGGCAAAGAATCCGCCACCTTCAGATGTTCGTGGAAAAGATCTTCGTCGTATGCGCCCCAGTTGGTTTTTCGGTCAACAGGATAATCATTGCCGTCAATTAGCAGCTTTGTTTGACCGGTGAGCATGTAACTGCGGGTGTTTTCATATTCAAGGTTGCCACCTATGATGTATGAAGTGTGGTAACCTGCCTTGTTAAATGCAGAGCTTATGTGAGGAAGGTTACAAATCCTTTCAAAATCCCGGATGACTGATTGTTGTGGCAAAGCCGGATAACCGCTGAAAATTGCCAGCAAACCCTGATCGGTTCTTGAACCCGCGGCATAAATGTTTGAAAATAACAACCCTTGCCTGGTAATGGAGTCGAGGCCGGGTGTAATTCTTTTTTCACCGTTCAAACAGGAAAATACATCTGCACACATGCTTTCCATGATGATCAGCACTATGTTCGGACGGCGGGTTGTTAATATGGAGACGGATGTGTCAGAAGGCGTAATAAAAAGCCTTTTATATATTTTGTCCACAGTTCTGTCATCATAATGTTTGTAGGGATTGACAAGAGTTTTTCTCGTGAAGAGGACCTCAGCCAGGTTCCAGTTTCCGTTAACCGCTGCATTGTTAAGAATGGAATGAACTGAGAAGTAAACCCGGCTGCGGTCAATGGGGAACTTCCCAAGGCCTCCTCTGGCTGCGATTAAAAGGATACCGAAACACAGAACAAGGAAGCTTGTGTAAAGCGGCCGTGAATTGATATGCAGGATTTTTTTTCCGAAGAACAAAAAGTAAAGAAAGAGGAATGCCGTGAACAAGACAACAAAAGTGATAAACAACAACAGGTTGGCTTTAGTAAAAATAAGGGAGGTGAATTCATGGGATGTGTCAACGTATGAAAATGCCAAGGTGTTCAGTTTCGTTCCCCACTGAAGGGCAAGCCCGGTGTCGAAGGCTCCGGTTAATAGAGTGAGAAACAGCAGGAGTATATTGATTGTATGAACAAAGGTCATTGACCTCAAGTGTTTCCGTTGTAACAGCATGCCGCTTACAACAAGCAGAGGCAGCACAACCAGGTAAGCTCCGGCCGACAGATCCATGGAAAGTGCGTACCAGTTTGATGTAAGTACTTCTTTCAATGGCAAATGCCGGATGTCGCCAAGATGAAAGAGTAGAAAGACCTGCCGCTGAATAAAAAAAACAAACACCCAGAACAGCAGCAGTGAAAACAGCCAGGTAACGACATTGAGTTCCGGTTTTTTCATGTGCATTGCTGGGTGTTTCTAAGTTGATGCAAAAGTAATTTTTTTGAAATTACGGCCGGTTTTCTTCCGGTTTTTATTCTACTTTTACACAAAAATCAGCATAACCGGTCTTTCCTATGGATCAAATTTCCCCATCGCATTCCAAAACGCCTGCATGGGTTTTCATGATTTTTTTACTGATCCTTTTTGTTTTCAGGCTAGTGTGCGGGCTGACCTCCGAATTCTGGTTTGAGGATGAGTTGCAGATCTACCTGATCGGACTGAAATTTTATTCCTCCGGCCACTGGCCGTTTTTCGGGCCCGACATTGTTTATACGGCAAGTCAGGTGCCGGGTGCATTGCAGGGGCTGCTGACCGGGATCCCTCTTTTTCTCTGGGCCATCCCCGAGTCCCCGGCCATCATGGTTAACATCCTTACCTTTGGAGCTCTGGCCTTCCTGGGGTGGTACATCGGGAAGTTACTTCCCGCCATACCCCGTTGGTTTGTCTGGCTGTGGGTGCTCACTTGCCCCTGGACGGTCTATTACTCCACCACTGTGCTTAATCCTTCCTATGCCCTTGTCGGCGGAATCTTTTTCTTTGTCGCATTCATGGAGAGCATCCCTTCGCTGGCGGGCAGGCTGATCAACCGCAATATGTCCATGTTCCTGATGGGCTTTTCACTGTTCTGGACCATACAGTTCCACATGTCGTGGACCCTGATGATCCCGTACCTGGGTTATTCATTTTATATTTCCGTTCGTACATTCCGGTCACCCGGGAAGGATTTTCTCTTTTTTTGTTCAGGTGCACTGGTTCCGCTTGCCACGCTGCTCCCAACCTATTTCCAGTATGGCTTTATTGCCGGAACAGGTGATGCGGGGGCCAACATACAGGTTAACTGGCAAAACGTACAGCAGGTTATCACCCTCATTTCCCGCTATCTCTCTTTTGCAAGCTATGAGCTGCCGCGTTTCCTCGGCCCGAATACGCCGGCGCGTCTTGAATTGGTTAAGCAGTACTGGCCACTTGCACCGTTCTTTGTTTTTTTGCTGGTGACAGGGTTGTTACAGCCTGTCGTGCTCTTCGCCTACCTCTTTGTTCCTTCCGGCATCCCAACGCCGGTGCGGAAACTAACCGGGATTACGATGGCGATCATCTGGATCAGTTTTTTCTTCTCTGTCAAAGGCCCTTCATCCCACACATTTTATATTACCTTTCCGCTCGCCATGATCTATTCAATGTACGCCTGGAAAGAACTTTTTCGCTATGGGTGGTTCCGGAAAACCATGGCTGCGATGATCATTTCAGGATTCCTGGTAAGCGGCGCCATCATGCATGAGCACTATTTTTCCCGGTCGCTCTATAAAAACAGGGCCCTGGTGCAAAAAGCAATAAGCGAAAAGAATTACCACCTGCTGGGAGAACGACGCAGCTGGGACAGGAACAATTAGCAGCAAAGTGCCTCTTCGCTAAAAATCTGCGATGATGCCGGTGTAGTTTGACGGTGTGATGGCTTTTAATTCATCCTTTACCTTCTTTGAAACTTTCAAACCGTCGATGAATTTTGCCATGGAGGCCTGGGTAATGCCTTCATGTCCCCGCGTCAGTGCCTTCAGCGCTTCATATGGGTTGGGGTAGTTTTCCCTTCGCAGGATGGTCTGGATGGCCTCGGAGACTACGGCCCAGTTGTCATCCAGGTCCCTTTTGATCTTTGCTTCGTTGAGGATCAGTTTGTTCATCCCCTTTAGCAGTGATTTCCAGGCGATCAGCGAATGTGCCATCGGAACGCCAATGTTACGGATGACTGTCGAGTCGGTAAGGTCACGCTGCAGCCTTGAAACAGGAAGCTTGGCCGATAAATGCTCAAAGATTGCGTTGGCAATCCCGAGATTCCCTTCCGAATTTTCAAAATCAATCGGGTTGACCTTGTGCGGCATGGTTGACGAACCTGTTTCCGTCTCCTTTACCTTTTGTTTAAAATAATCCATGGAGATATACGACCAGAGGTCACGGTCAAGGTCGATCAGGATGTTGTTGATGCGTTTCAGGCTGTCAAAGAAAGCCGCCATGTTGTCGTAGTGCTCAATCTGGGTGGTCGTCTGGCACCGCTCCAGTCCCAGTGTCTGGTTGATGAACCGGTTTGCGAAGGCGACCCAGTCAATTTCGGGGTAGGCTGCATGGTGAGCGTTGAAATTCCCGGTTGCACCGCCGAATTTGGCCGAAACGGGTACGGTTTCAAGCAGGGCCAGCTGCATGCCCAGCCGCTCAACAAATACGTACAACTCTTTGCCGACCGTGGTGGGGGAGGCGGGCTGTCCGTGGGTTCGCGCAAGCATCGGTACGAGCCGCCATTCTCTTGAACGGGCATGCAGGTCACTGTAAATGGATTCAATGGCAGGTTCCATGATGTCGCGGTATGCATCACGCATGGCGAGTGGAAAGGCCGTGTTATTGATGTCCTGGGAGGTGAGACCGAAGTGAATGAATTCCTTGAACTGCCCAATGCCGATCATGTCAAACTGATCCTTCAGATAGTATTCAATGGCCTTCACATCATGGTTGGTCACCTTTTCAATCTCTTTCACTTTTTCAGCATCTGCCTGGTCAAACTGGTCACAGATGTTACGCAGTTTGGCAAACTTTTTCCTGTCAAACCCTTTCAGCTGGGGCAACGGTATTTTACATAAAGCAATGAAGTACTCCACTTCAACAAGGAGGCGGTAACGAATGATGGCGCTTTCGGAAAAATAGGCAGACAGCGGTTCCGTGCTTTTGCTGTACCGGCCATCTACCGGCGAGATTGCATTCAGGGAGAGGTTCATGGAGGAGGCGATTATCAGGTTTTTTTGGTGACGGGTGACGGGTGACGGGTGACAGGTGACGGGTGACAGGTGACAGGTGACAGGTGACGGGTGACAGGTGACAGGTGACAGGTGACAGGTCACTCGTCATTTGTCATTCGTCATTCGTCATTCGTAACAGCTAACAGCTAACGCTCTGCAAGCAAAGATAACGATATTTTCAAACCCCGAAACTCAATTTTAACCTTATACCATGCATTCCGGCCGGTGAATTTAATTTCAGCCTTTAAGCCAGATGCAATTATTCTTATCTTTGTGAATTGATATGTTAATAACCTAACCTACCACCCATGAAAAAAATCTTTACAATTTTAATGGTGCTGTTTGCCGGAAGTTTTGCTGCACAGTCGCAAACGCTTGTCACCACCCAAACACTCAATAAGAACGTCATTCTTGAGGAATATACCGGCATCCATTGCCAGTATTGCCCTGAGGGCCATGCAATCTCTGCTGCCATCCTGGCGAATAATCCCGGACGGGCAGCTGTTATTGCCATTCACCAGGGATCATTTGCCACCCCAAGCGGCAGTGAACCTGATTTCCGGACTCCCTTTGGCGATCCACTGGCTGCCCAGACCGCCCTTACAGGTTATCCTGCCGGGACTGTTAACAGGCACGTATTTACACCTCCTGCCACCGCACTTGGCCGTGGCGACTGGACTGCAAGTTCACAGATCATCCTCGGACAGGTTTCTCCCGTCAATGTGGGCATTACTTCAAGCCTTGATACAGTCACACGTGTTCTCACGGTCAATGTTGAACTGTATTATACGGCCAACAGTGCCGTTTCAACAAATTATATCAACGTGGCCCTGATCCAGAGCAATATCCTGGGTCCTCAAACCGGTGGCGGAGCCGGTAATAATTACGTGCACATGGAAATGTTGCGCTACCTTGTTACCGGGCAGTGGGGAGATCCTGTAACCATGACAACGGCGGGTTCACTGGTTCAAAGAACCTACACTTATACGATCCCTGCAGCATATAACAACGTGCCTTGTGTGCTCAAAAACTGTGAAGTGGTTGCCTTTGTGGCCGAAGGTCACCAGGAAATCCTTTCGGGCGACGTGGTGGATGCCATTGATGGCACCAACCTCTACGTGGGTGATATCAGCACGGCCGACAGCACCATGAAACTTGGTCAGCCCACGGGTGTGACAACGTTTGACCTGATGGCAAACAGCAACATCAGCGGAAGCGGCCAGTTTAAAATCAAACTGGTTTCTGCCGCACCGGCCGGCTGGAGCTCAAACTTTGTGGTTGACGGCCAGACAGTTTCCGACAGCACCCTTGTTACGCTTGTAAAGGGCACTCCCAAACCTGTTACATTGAATGTGACCCCCGGATTTACTCCCGGATTTGAAAAATTCACCCTTGAACTCTCTTCCGTGGCCAATCCGAATGCCCCGGTGAAATATTTTACCGTTCATGTTATTTCAAACGTGCATACACTCCTTGTAAATGCTGCCGGCGACAACAATGCCACCCTTCATTCCGATGTGTATATCAATGGACTGACGGCTGCCGGATGTGACCACCTGGCAGTGATGAAATCAAACGAGTTTGTTGTAGCAAAGAATGCCGGAATCCTCACAGAAGTGCTGAACATTTTCTACAACTGTGCATGGACGTTCCCCGCCTTTACCGACCCGGAAGCAACAGCCGTTAAGTATTTCGTGGATAATGGCAAAAACCTTCTCGTTGCCGGCCAGGACATTGGCTGGGACATCATGAGTGCCGCTGCCGGCAGCCATGGAACACCCATAACCCAGGACCTCTATACCAACTACCTGAAAGCTGCTTTTGTGGATGACGGAAGCACTGCCAATAACAAGCTTGTTGCCAATGTTTCTGATCCTATCTATGGAACAACAGCACTTTCAAGCATTGTTGATGTGTATGGCGGCAATATGTATCCTGATCAGCTCAACCCTGTTCAAAACGGAACGCCTGCTTTCTATTACAACACCACGCTGACGAAAATCGGTGCCGTGAGGTCAACGAAAGATGCAGCAAAGGTTGTTTACTTCGGTGTTGGACTGGAAATGGTTTCATCCAACTTAGTAAGAAACGATATTATAAAGAAAACCTACGACTGGTTTATGCTTGGTGTAGGTGTTAATGAAATCAGGGCCGGCCACGCCGCATTCCTTGGCCAGAACTTTCCGAATCCTGCCAGCGATAACACCACCATCACCATGGGCGCCATTGAACATGATATGGTACTGCAGATCACTGACCTGACTGGCAGAACACTCTCCACTGAACCGGTAAAAGCCGGAACTGAAAGGATGCAGATTTCAACCTCAGGATTTGGTACAGGAATGTACCTCTATCGCCTGATTGATGGCGGAAGGGTAATTGATACCAAAAAACTGAATGTACTGAGGTAAGAATAAATCGTGAAATCGTGAAATAGCGAAATGGTGAAACGTGAAATAGCCAAGTAGCGAGATAGCCGAATAGCGAAAATAGAAAAGGTGCACCTGTATAATATTCGGTGCACCTTTTCTTTTGCTGGCTGGTCCGTCTGTCCGTGTGTTCGCCCGTCCGCTTGTCCGCTTGTCCGCTTGTCCACCTGTTCACCCGCTCACCCGCTCACCAGTTCACCCGTTCACCCGTTCACCCGCTCACCAGTTCACCCGTTCACCTGCTCACTTCAAATTATTCTTCATCCACGCACTCATCAACTCCAGCGCTCCCGGCGAAATAGTCTCCTCAATCTTTGCATACTCATTGGGGTTCCCGGTAGTTGCTGTCTGAAAGAGGTGGTTCAGCCCGGGAAGTTCTTCAATCACATAGGATGAATTTCCTCCGAAGATAAGCGCCTTTTCAATTGCCTCCAGGTTTTCCTTTGGCGGTACCTGCAGGTCAAGGCTGCCATTGATGGCCAATAGCGGACATAATACCTTCGAAAGGTAAACTTGCGGGTCGAGGGTGAGGAAACAGCGGAACCACGGAGAAGTAAGGGTCTCTATCTTGGCAGTGTTTTCCTTTTCCTTTGTAGCCGGGTCACTTTTTTTATCTGGATTTTTCTTGTCATAATCTGCAATGAGGATGCGGAGCTTCTGTGCGGCTTTTTCATTGTCGCTGTTCTTTTTCAGAACAGAATAAATATCCCTGCTTATCTTGTCATTTGATTTGATCGTTTTTTCATCTGCACCTCCGCTTTTCGCTATGAGGGCCGCCTGCAACAGCAGGATCTGCTCGCCTGTAAGGCCCGGGCCCGCCATCATGACGATGAAAGCTACATCCTTCCTTGTTGATGCAACGATCGGGGCAATCAGGCCTCCTTCGCTGTGGCCGATAAACCCGATTTTCGCGGTGTCAACCTCATCCCGGGTTTTGAGGAAATTCAAGGCGGATTCGGCGTCCTTTGCAAAATCGAGGGATGTGGCAGCGGAAAAATCACCTTTCGAAGCGCCTACACCCCGGTCGTCGTATCTCAATACAGCAAATCCCTTCCTTGTAAGAAAATCGGCAAGGAGCAGAAAGGGCTTGTGCCCAAGCAACTCTTCGTCGCGGTTTTGCATGCCTGACCCGGAGATAAGCACAACGGCCGGTGCGAGACCCTGAGCTTCCGGGGTCGTAAGTGTTCCGGCAAGTTCAATACCTGCAGTTTCATTCCTGAATTTAACCTGAATCACATGATAGGGGAATGGCGGTTTTGGCTCCTGCGGACGATTTATCGTGACACGCTTGCCCTGTCTTTCCATTGTCAATGGAAACGACATCCCGCCCTGCATCCAGGACCCTGCAATAGAATTGAGTGTGGAATCAAGTTTTCCGGCGAATTTGCCGCCGAAGCCATCGGCATCAACATAGATTGAATCGTCAACAAGTGCTAATCTGCTGGTAGGCAGGTCAAGCACTCCCTGGTCGGGGCTGTCGAAGGTGGCCATGGCACTGTCTGCTTCATTAAACGTAATGTTCATGACAAGACGGAGCTGCGTTTTTTGAATTTTTAATGCTCCCGACCAAGTGCCGGCACAGTCTTTCAGAACTATTTTGGTCTCCTGGGCCTGGATTGCCAGTCCGAACAAAAGGGTGGTGGTAACGAGCAATGCGAACCGGATGTTTGATATGTTTGCTTTCATACTTGTTTTTAAATTATGGTGAATCTGCCCGGTTTCAGGAAAGCTGCCGCTTTCAGAAATCTGAGGTATCATGGTGCAAATTAACGAAGAAATCATGCAAAATTGCGTGAAGCAATCCAGAATTGATGTGGTTTGAAAAAAAATATTCTTTAAGTTTGTGACTGATAATTTTGCAAAGACATGTCAAACAGATAAAAAAAGGAGATTCATATGCCAAACCGCGGATTCAACACCAAAGCCATTCATGCCGGGAAATCGGAATTTCATCCCGATTCCATGTCGGTACCCATTTACCAATCTGTCGCCTACCCTTACCTCGACGCACAGGAGGCTGCAGCAATTTTTTCAGGAGAGAAGCCAGGTTTTACTTATGGCCGCTGGGACAACCCTACGGTCCAGGTTTTTGAGAACCGTATGGCGGCGCTTGAAAATACAGAAGGAGCCATCGCAGCTGCATCGGGGATGTCGGCCATTTTCCTGCTGGCACATCACCTGCTCAATCCGGGCGATGATGTTGTCTCTTCCAACCTTGTGTACGGAGGCACTTTTGGGCTGTTCAATGTGGGCCTTCCGAAGATGGGAGCGAAAGTGAACTGGGTAACGAATCCGGGATCCATAGAGGCATGGGCCGCTGCAATTACCCCCAACACGAAATTCCTGTTTGTGGAAAGCCCGAGCAATCCTTCTTTGTTTATCGCTGATATTCCTGCCCTTGCGGCGTTTGCGAAATCAAAGAACCTTCCGCTGGTGGTGGATAATACGATCACCACACCGGCTTTGCAGCAGCCTGTTTTGCTTGGCGCCGATATTGTGGTCCACTCCACCACCAAGTACATCTGCGGGAATGCAACCAGCCTCGGCGGCATCATCTGCGGGTCAAAAGCACTGGTTGAAGGGATCCGCCAGAGCAGCCTCCGTTACCTTGGGCCCGCCATGGCCCCGTTCAATGCGTGGCTAAGCCTCAATGGCCTGGAAACGCTATCGCTGAGGATGCAACGGCATTGCGAAAATGCGCTGGCTGTGGCAACCTACCTCGAGTCACATCCTAAGGTTATACAGGTAAACTACCCGGGACTGGTTTCCAACCCATACCATAAAATGATCAAATCACAAATGAAGGGTTGCAGTTCGCTCATGTCGTTTGAACTGAACGGCACCTACCAGCAGGCAACGAGGTTCATCGACGCACTTTCTGTGATGACACACGCCACCCACCTTGGAACCTGCAGGTCTATTGTCACCCATCCTGCCTCAACCACGCACTCAGCCATGGGTGAGGTTGAAATGCGCAAGGCCGGGATATCGCCCTCTATGATCCGGTTTTCCATCGGCATCGAAGATGAGCAGGATCTGATCAGTGACCTGGCCCAGGCATTTGAGAAGATTGACAGCGAACCCATGGTGAAAGAGGATTTTAAAAGCGGGAAATATCCCCAGGCCTACTAGCATGCAACAACCTCTGCGCTATTACTCAACCAACCTCGCCGCCGAAACTGTAACCTTTCAGCAGGCTTTGCTCAAAGGGCAGGCACCCGACAGGGGACTTTATATGCCCTGTGAAATGCCTCAAATACCCCTTGATGAAATATACAGTTACCCGGGGTTTTCTTACGACGAAATTGCGTTCAGGGTCATCCGGCGATTTGTTGCCGGGGAAATAGATGATTCGGAACTGAGTTCTCTCGTGAGGGATGCATACAATTACCCGGTTCCGCTCGAGCGCGTAACAGGACGGAAATATATCATGCGCCTCGATCAGGGGCCAACCGCATCTTTCAAAGACTTTGCCGCACGCATGATGGGGAGGCTGATGCAATATTACCTGAAGCGGAACGGCATGAAACTGCTGATCCTGACAGCCACGAGCGGGGACACGGGAAGCGCTGTTGCCAGTGCTTTTTACGGACTTGATAATATCCGGGTGGTTGTGCTTTTTCCGGGTTCCGAAGTGACAGCGCGGCAACGCAAACAGATGACCACCCTTGGGAAAAATATACATGTGCTTGCACTGGATGCGAAGTTTGATGATTGCCAGGCACTTGTCAAAGAGGCCTTTTCCGATCCCGATCTTGACCACCTCAGCCTATCTTCCGCCAATTCAATCAACATTGGAAGGCTGATACCGCAGTCGGTATACTATTTTTATGCTTTTTCGCGGCTGGCTATGGAAAATCACCCGGAAAGTGTCATTTTCTCAGTGCCTTCCGGAAATTTCGGCGATATGATGGGCGGGATACTGGCCATGAAGATGGGGCTGCCTGTTAAAAAACTGATCATCTCCACCAATGAAAACAATGAGTTCCCGGCCTACCTTGACACTGGGGTTTACAATAAAATAGAACCTTCAAGGAACTGCATTTCCAGTGCCATGAATGTTGGCCACCCGAGTAATCTTGCCAGGCTGGTGGCCATGTATGGCGGGATGATGGATGAAAAAGGATTCATCGGTAAAGAGGCCGATATGGAACGCATGCGGAATGAGATTTTTTCAGTGAGCATTTCCGATGAGCAAACAAGGGAAACCATCCGGAATACCTACAACCGGTATAAAGTCACCCTTGAACCTCATGGAGCAGTGGGATGGGCCGGATTGCTGGATTACATTGACAAACATCCGGCAGCGAATTCCCCCGACCAGTTGTATGTTTCTCTTGAAACCGCCCATCCTGCAAAGTTTCCGGATGAGGTATTCCGGCTTACCGGTGTTGAACCTCCCTTGCCTCCGGCCCTTGAAGGTCTTGAAGGCAAACCTGAATTTGTAAAGGAACTGCCTGTGGATTACCTGGCGTTTAAACGATATCTTTTAGAAGAGTTTTAAAATGAAAAGTGTAAAGTGCAAAGTGCAAAGTGCGTTGCAAAATAACCGACCCATGGGACTTTGCATACCTCTACTAAGCACTGGCTTTAGATTTTACATTTTTCATTTTTCATTTTGCACTGTATAATCATATCCTATGTTTCTCCTCTGTTCCGACCTTGAAGGCGTTTTCGTTCCTGAAGTATGGATCAATGTTGCCGATAAAACCGGTATCAATGAACTGCGCCGCACCACACGTGATGAACCTGATTACAACCTGCTGATGCGCAGCAGGATGAAAATCCTGGATCAGCACGGACTTAAATTGCATGACATACAGGATGTTATTGCCCAAATCCGGCCTCTGCCCGGGGCAACTGATTTTATCAGCTGGGTGAAAGAAAGAACACAACTGATCGTTGTTTCCGATACATTCATACAGTTCGCCGATCCGCTCATGAAACAACTGGGCAGGCCTACACTCTTCTGTCATACCCTGGTGATGGATGACACGAACCGGATCATTGATTTCACACTGCGCCAACCTGATCCGAAGCGAAGAACTGTTGAAGCGCTCCAGGGGTTAAAATACCAGGTTATCGCGATGGGCGACTCATACAACGACATCAGCATGCTGAAACAAGCCGAAGTTGGGATACTCTTTCGCCCGCCGCAGAATGTAATCCATGACTATCCTGAATTTCCGGTAGTTACGGATTACGAAGAACTGAAGACCATTCTTTCCCGATATATCTGAAAGCCGGATTTAATAACCTAACCAGACCAGCTCTTATCTCCGTGGTTCTCTGTGTCTTCTCCGTGGTTCTCTGTGAAATAAATAATTACACAGAGGTACACAGAGAAGACACAGAGGTTCACAGAGGATTAAGCAACTATGGTTTTCTGGTTACTGTTTTATGATTTTAAATGTTTCGGACTTGTTCCCGGATATAAGGTGCAGAATGTAAACCCCGGCCGGCATTGAACCAAGCGAGAGTTCATACCGGTTCTGTCCGGATACCATTTCACGCATCACACATTTTCCGAACATGCCGAAAATTTCCACATTCGTTTCCCCCTTGTCCGGTATTTCCAGGATGAATTTTCCTGTCGTCGGGTTGGGGAATACTTTAACACCTGCTTTTATGACAGGGACCTCCGTCATTTCCTGCCCTGGCAACTCTGCTGTCGCACCCACCGCTGTTGAACTTTTGAAAAAACTGCAGTACTGGCCAGTTGTGGTGATGTAGCCATGCATGTATCCCCCGCTGAAAACAGTGGTTCCCGGCAGATAATCTATTTTCCCACCTGAAATCATGGTTGCCTGACCGCCATTCTGAACCGTGAAGGTGGTTCCGCCGCCTGCAACGATCAACACGAGACGGGCATCATAACAGCTGCTTTGTCCGGCGGTAACGTTTTCGTTCTGAACATAAAGAGTGTCAAGAACCATGGTAGTAAGCTGGAACGCAAAATCACTGTATTTAATCAATGGAGGGAATGGCCAGGTGATAGTTTGCCAGCCGGTACCGAAATCCTGAGTTGCCCCGCAATGAACCGGGAACAACCAACGGTTGGCCTCCTGCCACCTCCATGTCGGCGGATCGCCCAGGTCATTCGAGATGGCCTGAACTGACAGCCAGTAGGTGGTGTCCTTGTGCTGTATGAAGGGCAGCGGTAGGAGGTAATCGTATTTATAGATACGTGAACCCTCATTGTTTTTCTGACCGGTGTAGTTTTCAAGCGTTAAGGTAAATGGTACAACATATGTTTTCAGTATGGAATATGGCTTGCAGCTTGAGTTGGAATAGATGTTAACCAGGAAATGGTTGATGCCGGCCCCTCGTTTTTCCAGCGTGCCAAGCATCTCATAATTTCCCCACCAGTGGATGTCGGTAACGATGCTGCCATCGCAGATCCAGTCATCTGCAACCGTGTTTGTTTCGTTCACATGTAAGCCTGGCAGGAGCGTATCGGGCAGTTGTTGCCATTTGATATCTGTAAATTTGTTGATATTGACCATATAATCCTCCACTTCACCGTCGGAGGCCAGACCATCATACGAGAGGGCAGGCTGATGACTGAAACGGAACCGGGCGTATGAGGGTCCGGGCGTGGCACCCTGGGGAGTGATAAAGGTCAGGTAATTGTCACCCGCCAGCAGGTTGAGGTCCACGAACACATGCTCGTTTGGGTCTGCCCAGGATCCGTTTCCGTTGTAGTCGATCCAGCAATTCAGCATTGCATTGCCAACCGATGCCTTCACCTTAAGTTTACACGGATTTCCTTTTGCAACGGGCCACATGAATGTAACACCGTCTTCGTCGGGCAGGTTTGCAATGTCATCGCCCATGGCCCCGGGAAGCGGTTGCCCGTCGGGCTCACCGTCAATAAGGGATCCAAGGAAAGTAACCTGGTCAATCGTATGCCGCGCCCCGTTGCTGGCCAGCAGTGTCGGGTAGAGCGGGTCCGGTGCATCGCCAAAATCAATTTCCGGCGGAGGGGCAGGCAGGATCATCACACGGTAATCTTCCACCTCGCCATTCGGCGCCAGTCCTGTGTAGGAGAGATTCAAGATTGTGCTGAGCCTGAACCTGGCATAGGAAACGCCTGTGATACCGGTCAACGGTACCGTGAACGGAATGTTGTTCGGACCGGCCATCGTGACGTAGTTTGTGGCAATTTGTTCCCCGGCATCTGCCCAGTCTCCGTCGGCGTTGAAATCGATCCATGCCTGCAACAGTGCACCAGGAGTATTTGAAAGGACATTCACAGATGCGGGCTGGCCCAGCATCAACGGTGTCGTGAAAATGACCCCGTCTTCATCGGCAAGGTTGTTAAGGTCGTCGCCGTTGGCCATGATATTCGGCTGTCCGTCGGGTTCAAAATCCTTTTGTACACCCATGATGATATTTGGACCCGTATTATTATGTCTCGCACCGTTTGACGCGAGAAGTGTCGGATAACCCGGGTCAGGTGCATCGCCGAATTCGGTGCTTGGCTGCTGGATGAATACCTGGTAATCTTCAACTTCGCCATTCTGTGCAGCGCCAAAATACATAAGGCCGCCCTGTCCGCTCACCCTGAACCTGGCATAGGTAAACAATGGCATGGCATTGGCGGGAACCATGAAGGTCAGGTTATTGATTCCGCCAGCCAGCAAAACATTCTGAAAAACCTGCTCACCGGGATCGGCCCAGGCATTTATTTTATTGAAGTCAACCCAGGCATCAAGGAGACAGGGCATGTTGGCGGTAACCTGCACAGTAGCCAGTTGGCCCGGGGTGAGGAGGCTGGTGAATACAACCCCGTCTTCGTCATCCGCAATAACCGGGTTGATATCATCCCCCGTTGCTGTGCCGTTTGGCTGTCCGTCCAGTTCAACATCAATCAATGGACCCAGGCTCAGCCCCGTGCCGGTGTGCCTTGCCCCGTTGGAGACCATAAGTGTCGGGTATGGCCCGTCAGGAGCATCACCGAAATCCATGGTGGCGATCGGCAGGCTGAGGATGGTGGCCTTTATGTCGGGCCGCGGCCCGATATTGCCGGTAGGGGGTGTTACCTGTGCTGTACCGTTGGCTACCAGGAGGTTGCGCCAGTATGCAGGGGTGGGAATGGTGGTTGAAACATTTGCGAAATAATACCCTTCCACACAGGCGAGTGCACCAGCAACAACAGGCGAAGCACTGGATGTTCCGTTGAAATCAGCCCTGTAATAGTAGTTCGGGCCCTGGGAATTATAGTAGGTCCCATATCCGGTTGTGAATACGTTTTCACCCCATCCCTGGAGGTCGTAGCGCGGACCGTAGCTTGAACCCCATGTTCCCGGCACAATCCGTTTAAGGTTATCAGTGGTAAATCCGCCTCCGGCACCAACGATGATGGCTCCCGAATTTGGCATCCAGGCCAGCGTCCCGGTATTGTAATTTCCGTTGCCACCCGCTTCAACAACACTGATTCCATTTGCGACAGCATTGACGATGGCGGCGTATACCGGATTGTTCGTCTGGCCTCCCGGCGCAGTGTTTGAATACCATTCAATCGGCACATAGCCACCATTTCCGGTATAATCCCATTGCTGTTCCATCAATATGATGTCGCCTGCTGCGAGGCTGGAAATGGCATATGCGATAGCCCCGGAAGGATTCCAGTTGCCGTTCCAGTAGGTTCCGCAGGTCTTCAGTCCGCTGCCGTAACAGATTCCGGTGGTACCCCAGCCGTTGTTGTCGGCAAACATCTCCCCGAGTACTGCCGTTCCGTGGTTGTTGTCATTGAACGGGTCGGTAATCGTGTTGGGGTTGATCTGTGAGCCTAAAGCCTTGGTAATATCCGCATGGTTGTAATTCCAGCTGTATTCAATATCGCAGATGGTCACACCTGTTCCGGTACCGCCGTTCCTGGTCCATGAATAGATTGCGTCAACACCGGACGGATTGTTGGCTGCCGGATTCAGGTACCCCTGCTGGTTCTGGTAATTTCCCGGGGTTGGCAGTGCCACCGGCCTGGGAACAGGCCTGGCTGAATAAATTCCGGGGAGTGCTTCGAGCTGTTCGGCAAGTTTCCACACATCATAACCTTCTGGAATTTTAAGCCTGTAGATGTTGTTCAGGTTGTAAATATCCTTTCCGGTCCTGAACTCGCCGTTCGTTTCCCAGTTGTCAACTGTTGATTCCGGAACATCGGTGAGACGCTGCCATTCGTGCCATTGCAGGCTGCTTAATACCTGGTCTACCCCCTGCAATGCGTGGGTTGAAAGGTCTGTTGGAGTTCCATTTCGCATCCTTACCCTGGATTCGCCATTGAACATGACTTCCATTAAATTTGCTTCAAATGCGTATGGATGGTTGGTTTGCTGAATTGAGTTTTTCTGATTGCCCTGCGCTTTTAATGGGGATGCAGGATATAAGCTCATGAAAAAACTCAGGATTAAAAGTAAGATGATTTTTTTCATACTGTTAGGTTTTAATAACGATGAGTAACATGTTTAATATGCCGGTCAATGCCACACATTCATGGGGATACCAGATATTACGATGCTCTTTAGTGGTTGCAAAACATGTAATACACAGATAGAGTGGCACTAACCGGGTTGAAAAAAATGAACCAAAAAAAAATGTTTTTAGATTCATCTTATGCCTTTCCTTATCTAACCATCACCTTGAATTCCCTGACGTTTGCATTGGTCAATCAAGTGATTATAGTGCTGTAGGAGCAGGGGCAGGTCCGGGAATGGGTAAAGACAATGACTGTTTTCCAGTGAGGTTCTTTACCAGCCAGGTGAAAAGACTGCATAAATATATGATAAATGGGGTGAAAAACCAAATATTACCATAAAAAAGATTCCTGAACGCAACAAAAATATCACCCGGTGTCGGTGATCAGGGATGAAGTCTTAAATTTGCTGTATGATAATCTGCTGATTGCTGATATGCCCAATTCTAAAATTCATACTCTAAACGCTATAATCCATGAAATCAGACCCATCAACCAAGATCTTTGATCTCCTTCAATTCGGTGAATTCGGAGATGTCAACCCCTCTGTTTGCGATTCAGCCACCTTTACTTTCATGCAGGCCAAAACCATGCTGGATACATTCCATGGTGACGCCGAAGGCTGTTTTCTCTACTCCCGGCATTGGAATCCGAGTAATAAATACCTGGCCGACGCGCTTGCTGCCATGGAAGGAACCGAATCGGCTTGGGTGACAGCTTCCGGAATGGCTGCCATCACCTGCTCCATCCTGCAGATCTGCAGCAGCGGCGACCACATTGTATGCAGTCTCACCACATACGGAGGAACATTTGCCTTCCTTTTCAATTACGTCAGGAAATTCAACATCGATGTCACGTTTGTTGATATCACCAACCTTGACCTGGTGGAACAGGCCATCAGGCCGAATACGAAGATGATCTACACGGAATCGATGACCAATCCGTTGCTCCAGATCTCCGACATCCCTGCGCTTGCTGCGATTTCCGGGCGCCACAACTTAAAGCTGGTTGTTGACAACACCTTTACACCGATGATCATTGCTCCTTTTCAATTGGGTGCGGATGTGGTGGTATACAGCATGACCAAATTCATCAATGGCAAGAATGACTGTGTGGCTGGCGCCATCTGCGCCTCACGGGAGTTCATCAATTCTCTGAGTGATGTAAATTCCGGTACCGCCATGCTGCTCGGACCAGCCCTTGATCCACTCCGCTCGTCAAGCATCCTGAAGAATATACATACCCTGCATATCCGCATGATCCAGCACAGTAAAAATGCTTTATACCTCGCAGAAAAGTTCAGCGAAGCAGGTGTTGCCATCAATTATCCGGGACTGCCGAAACATAAGGGATATAAAACAATGAAGAAAATGATGGATCCTCAATTCGGGTTCGGAGGGTTGATTGCCATTGACATGGTCACAGCCGAAAGGGCAGCCCGCCTGATGGAGATCATGGAAAAAGCCGGGGTTGGCTACCTTGCCGTGAGCCTGGGCTATTTTAAAACACTGTTCAGTAACTCAGGGAAGAGCACATCATCAGAGGTTCCTGAAGAAATTCAGCGTGAAATGGGCTTGTCAGAAGGACTGATTCGCTTCTCCGTTGGTCTTGACAGCGACATAGAGAATACCTGGCAGAAGATTAAGGGCTGTCTGGAGCAACTTTAAACCCCACCCTAAATCCCTCCCCAAACAGGGAGGGACTTGTTTCCCCTTCCCTTTGTGGGGAAGGGGTCAGGGGGATAGGGGTCATGCTGTACACGTCAGGTTCCGATCCCCGAACGCATCATCAATCCTTGTCACAGTCGGCCAGTATTTGTCTTCCTTCAGCGCATCAACCGGAAATGCTGCTTTCTGCCGTGAATAAGGCAGGGTCCACTCATCTGCGGAAACCATCTGTGCCGTATGGGGCGCTTTCATGATCACATTCACAGCTTTATCGGCTGTGCCAGCCGCAATTTCATCAATTTCACCTTTGATCATCACCATGGCTTCAATGAACCGGTTCAACTCTGAATACGGTTCACTTTCAGTGGGTTCCACCATCAGGGTGCCATGAACGGGGAAGGCAACTGTTGGTGCGTGGAAACCATAGTCCATTAACCGTTTGGCAATGTCAATCGCCCCGATGCCGGTTTGCCTGCTGATGCCGTTGCAGTCAACGATCATCTCATGGGCGCACCGGCCGTTCTTTCCTGAATAGAGGATTGGATAATATGGCTCAAGACATGACTTTATGTAATTTGCATTCAGGATGGCTATTTTTGTGGCTTCGGTGAGCCCGCCGCCGCCCATCAGCTTGATGTAGGCATATGAAATGGTGAGGATAAATGCACTGCCGTAAGGTGCAGAAGCAACAGCGGTGATCCCTTCCTTGCCTCCTGTTTCAACGCAAACATGCTTTGGAAGGAATGGCGAAAGGTGCTTTGCTACAGCGATCGGACCTTCGCCTGGTCCGCCGCCGCCATGCGGGATGGCAAATGTTTTATGCAGATTCAGATGACAAACATCGGCCCTGATGATGCCCGGGTTGGTGAGCCCGACCTGTGCGTTCATGTTGGCACCGTCCATGTATACCTGTCCGCCGTTTTCATGAATGATGCTGATGATATCAAGGATCTCTTCTTCAAACACACCGTGGGTGGATGGATAGGTGACCATGAGGGCAGAAAGGGTGTCTTTGTACTGAATGGCCTTTTCGCGGAGGTCGTTCAGGTCGATATTTCCCTTGTCGTCGCATTTCACCACTACCACCTTCATGCCGGCCATGGCAGCACTGGCAGGATTGGTGCCGTGTGCCGACGATGGGATGATACAAACATCCCGGTGGCCCTGGCCCTGCGAAATGTGGTATTGACGGATGACCATCAACCCTGCATATTCGCCGGCAGCACCTGAATTCGGCATAAACGAAACGGCATCAAAGCCGGTGATGGTCGCCAGGTCTTTGGCAAGTTCGTCAATCAGGAACTGGTAGCCGGCGGCCTGGTCTTTGGGCACAAACGGATGGATTCCGCCAAATTCAGGATAACTCAGGGCGAAAAGCTCGGAGGCGGCATTCAGTTTCATGGTGCACGACCCAAGCGGGATCATGGAACGGTTTAGGGCAAGGTCCTTGATTTCCAGCTTTTTGATGTAGCGCATCATTTCGGTTTCCGAATGGTAGCTGTTGAAAACCTTGTTGGTGAGGAAATCGGATGTGCGGGCCAGTTTTTGCGGGATGGTGGTGATCAGTTCACATTCTGCCGGGTTACAGATAAATTCGGTGTAGGTTTTGCCATTGGCCCGGGCAAAAATGCCAACCAGGGTGTTGATGTCGGAGAGGGCAGTTGTTTCATCAACGCTCACTCCCACATTCCTGTCGTCGATGTAGTTCAGGTTCATCTGGCTTTCAAGCGCTGCCTTGCGGATTGACTCCACGCTGACCCCCTCGGGAAGCTGGATCTTTACTGTGTCAAAGAAATATTCGTTCAGTTGTTTATAACCGTATTTCTGAACCTCCTGCGCCAGTACACCGGTGAGGATGTTGATGTGGCGTGCGATCTGGCGGAGCCCCTTAGGCCCGTGATAAACGGCATACATACCGGCCATCACGGCAAGCAGAACCTGGGAAGTACAGATGTTGGAGGTGGCTTTTTCGCGTTTGATATGCTGTTCGCGGGTCTGGAGAGCCATGCGCAATGCACGGTTTCCATTGGCGTCAACGGAAACACCGATGATCCGGCCCGGCATCTGCCGCTTGTATTCATCCCGGGTGGCAAAAAAGGCCGCATGCGGGCCGCCGTATCCCATCGGGATGCCAAAACGCTGGGTGGAGCCGAAAACAATATCAGCGCCCCATTCGCCGGGAGGTGTCAGCATCGTGAGGCTTAGCAGGTCGGCAGCAACCGCTACCATAGCGCCGGAAGCGTGGGCTTTTTCCACAAAGGCAGAAAAATCGCAAACGACACCGCGCTGGTTGGGGTATTGAACAACTCCGCCGAACACCATGTCGGTGAATTCAAATTCATGTTGTTTGCCAACGATCAGTTCAATGCCCAGAGGAATGGCACGGGTACGGATCACATCAATTGACTGGGCAAAAAGGTTTTTGGACACGAAAAACTGGTTGGCGCCGCGCTTAACGGCGTCTCTTGAGCGGCTGTTGAAGAGCATGATCATGGCTTCTGAAGCGGCTGTGCCCTCGTCCAGCAGGGATGCATTGGCAATAGGCATGCCGGTAAGGTCGCACACCATGGTCTGAAAATTGAGCAATGCCTCAAGCCTTCCCTGTGAAATTTCTGCCTGGTAGGGAGTGTAGGCGGTGTACCATCCCGGGTTCTCCAGGATGTTTCTCTGGATCACGGCAGGAACGATGTTGTCGTAATAACCCTGCCCGATAAAACTTTTGTAAAGCTTGTTTTTTGCGCCGATTGACTTGATGTGGTTCAGGTACTGGTATTCATTCATACCGGTCGGAAGATTCAGTGGCTCTTTCATTCGGATAGTGGATGGAACAGTCTGGTCTATAAGCTGATCCATGGATTGTACGCCGATTTTTTCCAGCATCTTGCTGATCTCGTCACCGAATGGCCCGTTGTGTCTCCTGGCAAAGTTGTTGTTGATCATTTGGAAGGTTTTTGAGGATTGTCAATTGCCCTGCAAAAGTATCAAAACTTTGTGAAAAAATAAACAAATAAACCCTGCCGGGTGTCAATATCCGGCAGGGTTTACATTGGTGTTTTTTTACCGCAGAGACGCAGAGTCGCAGAGATTTGCGGGTTCCATATCCTCTGCGTCTCTGCGCCTCTGCGGTGAAAATTACCTGAAGTTAATTTGTTTTAATAAGTTTTGAAGTAATATTTAACCCGTTTTTGGAATAGATTCTCAGTGTATAGATCCCCGGTGCAAGGCTCGACCCTGGAAGCGAAAGTTTGTTCTTTCCCGGGTTCAGGTTAAATGATTTTGAAACCAGCGTACGCCCGGAAATGTCATGAATTTCTGCAACTATCTCCATCCCCGCTGTCAGATCGAGACTCACTGCAACCTGGTCAGTAAACGGATTCGGAAAAACGACCCAGGAAGAAACACTTCCGGCATCATCCCCAATCCCGAAAATAGTGTTGCCTGAAAATGTTAAGACAACGGTTGGACTCGGATTGTCGGGCGACAGGATCACTTTGAAAGGTTTACTTGTAATGCCTGCCATCTCGGCTTTTAACAAATAAACGCCGAAAGGCAGACCGGTGAAGGTGAACTTGCCGTCCTGGTCCACCACATCATAGGCCAGTGTTTGTCCCAGCATGTTGAAAATCAACATGTGAATTTTATCAACAAAGGTTGTTTTCAGCCCGGATGTGTTGATCTGCCCGTTGATAGTGCCGTTTCCCGGTGTAAATGCGGACGCAACGCTGAGATGGATGTCGTAAGGATTGACGGGGGTCCCAAGGTGTACGATGGTGGCATCTTCCCAGAATAACACATCGCCGTAGAAGGTGGGTACGTAACCCGGCACACCCACCGGGATGGCATTGATATAGTAATCACCTTCAGGGACTTCGTAAAAATTGTAGGTGCCTGATGAATCAATGCTGCTGATATCAGTGTATGGCTGATAGGGGGCAATGGTATCTACCGAAAACAGGTTGACCACCCCGGTCTGGATCGGGACACCGTTGGCGAACACCTGGCCGAAAATATGACGGGGTACAACACTGTCCTGAACAACGACAGTTTTGCAATAATCGCTGATGCAACCATTGACAGTTTCAATTATCAGACATACATTGTAAGTGCCCTGGGATGAAAACTGGTGTACCGGGTTCTGGCTTGTCGAGGTGTTTTGGACGCCGGACCCCGGGTCGCCGAAATTCCACAGCCAGCTGACCGGAGGGCCCGTTGACAGGTCGTTGAATTGGTAAACGTGATTTGGTGCTGTTCCCGGACTGTAACTGAAGTATGCCTGGCAATTCGTATTGGGGTTGATGGTTACGGTATTGCAGGTGCTGTCGTAACATGTGCCGTTTACACTGTGGACGGTAAGGCAAACCATATGTGATAATGCACTTCCGAGGTAGGTGTGTGTGGGATTTTGTTCATGTGAAACAGGACTGCCGTCTCCGAAATTCCATTCCCAAAATACAATGTTCCCAAGCGAAAGGTCCGTGAAATGGATGGTATGCGGATTAAGGGAGTCAGCATGGAAATTGTATTGTGCATCACAGGTTGTGCTGTCGCTGGTTGTAAATGTTATGTCGTTGCCGTAGGATGTTCCCCCGGCATTGGTGCCCACTACCCTGTAATGATAGGTAGTTGAAGGTGTGAGGTCAAACACCTGTCTGTCAACCTGGTGCATATAGTTCCCGCTGATGGTACCGTAATTGGCGGTTAATCCGTAGGAACTGGTTAATCCGTATTGAAAGAAGACCGTTGTCAGCTCACCGTTTGGATTGACTTCACCCCTGAGCACCGCATTTGATGCGGTCACATAGTTGCAGCTCAGGGAGATCACGGTAGGCGGCATCGGGCCGGCCAGCGTGGTAAAAGTGGTGTCATTGCCGTACGTTGTGCCATTGGCATTGGTCCCGATGGCCCTGTAATGGTATAATGTTGCCGGGGCGAGGCCGTTCACCGGTTCGCTTACAGAAACAAAGTTGTTTCCGGATACCGTTGAACTGTTGATGGTCGAACCGTATGCTATTGTCAAACCGTATTCAAAGGCAACATTCGTGGGCGTGCCGTTTGCATTTACATGTGCATTGAGCCATGCCCCGTGGTTGCTGATGGAGGTTGCCTGGTTGGTGATGACGGTTGGAGCGAGGGTGCCGGTGGTGGTGAAGACAGTGTCTGTCCCGTAAGAGGTTCCGTTGGCATTGGTTCCGACAACCCTGAAATGATAGCTGGTATTGGGGGTCAGGCCGGTGAGTGTGGCGAACGGCCATGCCACGATTGAATCGCCCGGTACAGATGACGGGTTGCCTGCTACGGTTGAGCCGTAAGCACTTGTTAGGCCCCAGTCAAAGGAAACTGCCGTTGTGGCCCCGTTCGGTAATACCCTGCTGTTCATGGTAGCTGAAGTCAGTCCCACATTGGTGGCGTGGTAGGTGTACACATCCGGCAGGGTGTCGGCGGTGGTAAAGGTCACATCATTGCCATAGGTGGTGCCTCCCACGTTGTGTCCCACTGCCCGGTAATGGTAAAGATGGCCCGGATGAAGGTAATAGATGCCAGCTTCGCGAACAACAGGGGTGTTGCCGCTTACATTTGCCGCGGTAACCGACATGCCGTATGCCGTGGTAAGATCATATTCAAAGCGCGTTGTGGTCAGTTCCCCGTTGGCGTTGAAAGTACCTGAAAGTTGGGCACATCTGGACCCTACAAAGGCCGGGGGGTTGGTGGTGACCGTTGGCGGATAGAGGGTGGTTGTGGTAAACACCGTGTCGTTGCCATAAGTGGTTCCGTTGGCATTGGTTCCTACACACCGGTAATGATAAAGTGTGCCCTGTGTCAACCCGGTAACGGTTTTGCCTACACCGGTGAGGCTGTTTCCCCCGATTGTGCCAAAAGTTACGGTGGTGCCGTAAGCAGTGGTCAGTCCGTACTGGAATGTCACGGTCGTCTGGTTCCCGCCAGGGTTCACGCTCCCGTTGAGCGTGGCGCTGTTTGTACCGATCAGGCTTGCGTGGGTGGTGATCACTGTGGGTGGCATGTTGCTTGTGGTGGTAAAAATGGAATCAAGTCCGTGGGAAGTGCCTGATGAATTCACCCCTGTGATCCGGTAATGGTAGGTTGTATTTGGCAAAAGCCCCGTCAGTACTGCATGGGCCAGGGTGGTAAGTGAATCGCCGGAAATAGTTGCCGGGGTTGCACTCACTGTGGTGCCGTAACTTGGAGTAAGGCCGTAGTTGAACGTGATGGTGGTTGTTGACCCCATCGGGTAAACAATGCCGTTAACCGTTGCAGTTGTCGGGCCCACATTGGTTGCGTACCTGGTAAATACTGCAGGTAATGTATCTGGTGTAGAGAATGTTATGTCACTTCCGTAGGTTGTTCCCCCAACATTTGTTCCCACAGTGCGGTAATGATAGGTATGCCCCGGAAGGAGTGAACCCAGGTATCCGCTGATATTCACCGGGGTGGTGCCGGTGATATTTCCTGTCGGAACGAATGATCCGTAGGCGGTTGTTGTGCCGTACTGGAACGAGGCATTTGTCGTATTTCCGCTGGCATTCACGGTTCCGGCAAGATATGCGCTTTGTGAGGCGATATATAACGGGGCTGAGGTGGTTGCTGCCGGTGGTGCAGGCGCTGTAAGGTACCCGTTGATATGAACGAGATCCAGGTGACAGTTATCTCCGAAGGCAGAAGTAAACAGAAAGGCAATATAAAGTGCAGGCTGGTTGGCTGCACCGGCCGGCAGCGGCACGGCCTTGTATTCCCAGAGGTTCGAACTTGAATAGCGAACGATGGTTGCCGCAGTTGACCAGGTAGTGCCGTTTGTTGACCACTGAACGGCTACATTGTCGTTGACACCGAAATAGGAGGAACTTGTAAACCATTCAAAATCAAGGGCAACATAATTGTACCCTGTCGTTGAAACCGGGGTTACCTGTTTGAGGCGGTTTGATACGCCAAATAATGCATTGTAAGATTTGAACTCAACCATCCGGTTGCCATTGAACGGATAACAGTTTGGCGAGGTGCCTGTTTGCAGGAAATGGGTATAGTTGTTGCCGCTTACGAGGTCAATTCCCCACCCTGCCGGTGGTGTTTGTCCGATGGAGGCTGTTTCCCAGTTTTCTGTAAAAAGTACGGTCTGGCCGGTAGCCTGGAAAAATGATGCTAGAAGGATCACGAGGGTAATAGCCCCCGCTGTGAAGATTGGTAAATTTTTTTTCATGGGATCTGATGTTGAAGGAAAACACTACAGAACGGAGAGAATATTTTTGGTATTTACAAATAAGACCCTGTGATACTTAGAAGGTTGCCCGCTTGGTTCTTTTTTTTATCATGGCAGGGTGAAAATTAAACAACCACCTATATACCAGGGATAAAGATAATATAAAAAACGCCGTTCCAAATAGAGAACGGCGTTTTTTGTTCATTTTAAACCGGTATTACCTGGTCTTTACAATCCTGGAGGTCATGATCAGGCCTTCAGCTGATCTCACCTGCATGGTGTAAACTCCCACCGGCAAGGATGCAGTTGAAACCCTTATGCTGTTGTTTCCTGAATTCAGGGTAACCGGCATGCGTGTAACCATCACCCCTGCCATGTTGTAAATTCCTATTTCTGCAGTGGTTTCCTTTTTCATGTCAACGCTGATGGTCAGGTTGTCAACAACGGGGTTGGGATAAACGGACCATTCGTTTGCCAGCATAACCTCATCCCTGATTCCGAGGATGCTGTGACCTGAAAATGTCATCACAACATCTGCATGCGGTTTCTCGGGTGTAAGGGTGATCTTGATCATATCGCTGGTCACGCCGGGCATTTCAGCATGGAGATAATAGGTGCCATAGGCCAGGGATGGGAAGCTGAAAACCCCTGCGGTTGAAACCTTTGCGTATCCGATTGCAGTGCCCTGTTCGTTCATCAGAATCATGTTGATCTTGTCGAGCATTGCATTGGCCACGTCGCCGGTGTTGATCTGGCCTGAGGTGGAACCCGGTCCCGGGCTCATCATGCCGGGGGCAACGAGGTTGATGTTGTATGGGTTGTTTGGCGTTCCAAGGGTGATAAGGGTTGCAAGTTCCCAGCTGATGGTATTTCCGTAGTAGGTGGGCAGGTAACCGTTTGTATCAAACGGGATGGCCATGATATAGTAGCTTCCGTCAGGAACCTGGGTGAAATAATAAACACCCACTGAATCAATCGGACAAACTGCTACATAGGGCTGTGCATTGGGCACAGTATCCATGGAGAAGATCATGGCGAGTCCCATGGTTAACGGGAAATTGCCTGCAAATACCTGTCCGTAAACCTGTTGGTAACTGGTGCTGTCAGGAACCAGAACGTCCTTGCAGAACGTGCTGGTGCAGTTGTTGCCGCTGATGGTGAGGCAAACTGTGTAACTACCAGGAGCTGCGTAGGTGTGAACAGGGTTCTGAACGTTACCGGATGTTCCGTCGCCGAAACTCCATAACCATGCGGTAGGACTGCCCGATGAAAGGTCGGTGAAGGTAACCACTTTATTTCCGGGTGCCGGGCTGGTGGCGTAGGAGAAGTAAGCCTGGCAACCTGAGCCGCCTCCGGCCGTGATTGTATCTGCAATTGTGCTGAAACATGACTGGTTCGGGCTTCCAACAGTAAGGGTTACCATGAAATATCCGCTTGATCCATAGGTATGCACCGGGTTTTGTTCCACGGAAACTGTTCCGTCGCCAAAATCCCAGTTCCAGCTGACAATATTCCCTGATGACTGGTCAATGAAATGAATCGTGTTTCCGGAACCGGTAGAGTCGGAATAATAGGTGAAGGCAGCCTGGCAAGGTGTGAAGTTCCCTGCAGTAACGAGTTGACAGAATGAGTCGTAACAGGTGCTGTCGTTGGAATAGATTGACAGGCATACATTATAGGTGCCAGCCACGACGTAGGTGTGTTGAACATTCGGGTTTCCGGGGAATGCAATGGCTTGAACAGTTCCGTCGCCGAAGTTCCAGACCCATTTGTTAATGGAGCCTGGGCCTGAGGTTGACAGGTCGGTAAAATGAACGGTGTTTGATGTATTCAGCGTATCGCCATAATAGGTAAACAGCGCATTGCATCCGCCACCGGCAGCAACGGCAATGGTGTTGCATGTCATGTCATAGCAGCTGGTGTCGGCTCCGTGAACTGTGAGGCATGCTGTATACGTGCCTGGTGCTGAATAAGTATGTGTGGGATTTTCAAGAGTGGATGTGTTGTTTGTACCACTGGCCGGATCACCGAAATTCCATGACCATGCGTTTATGTTGCCGGTTGACTGACTGATGAACTGATAGGTGCTTGAAAGATTGTTGCTGTCGGGAAATGCGATAAATGAAGCCTGGCAACCACTTGCAACAACGGTATCCCATACGTTGATTGTTTGTATTATTGTGTTGTAACAGGGGGTTCCCAGTGCACCGATGGCCAGTGAAACATTGTAATAACCCGGAGCGCTGTAATGATGTACGGGGTTCATCTGCGTGGAGGTTGTTCCGTCACCAAAGTCCCACTGCCGATCTGTTCCGCCGCCGGTGGAGGCATCGGTGAACTGCACATCAAGCGGCTGTGACTGGCTTGAATAGAAATACGCACTGCATGGAGTGTTGTTGTAGCAAATCGAGAAATTAACGGTAAAATTGACGTTCGATGGCATAAATGCAAGTACTGCCTGGTGCATGTTGTTCTGGCAGTCGAAGGTGCGAACATAGATGTTTCCGGCAGTGTTGTTCGGAAAAGGAATCGTATCAACATAGTATCCGTCTGCAAAAGTGTAAACGGTATGATTGTAAAACCAACCGCCTGAGGTGTCGTTTGAAATGGTCACTGCCTGGTTGGCAATCGGATTTCCCGTTCCAAGTTCTGTAACGTATCCGCTAACATGCCCAATGTTTTGCGATATCGCCGGGAGCACCAGCAGAAGAAGCAAAATCGGAAGAAGTAGTTTTTTCATAATAAGTGGTTTATTTAATTGAATAATTAGTTTTTAATATTTTACCGAAGCAATCCTGCATTATTTACATTGTTTGCATTCCATGCATTGTATTCATTGTGTTCATTCTTTTAAAAGAACCTGGTTCCGGATGTTTGTTGTAGTTATAACCCGGGATGTTGAATTGGTTGCCTGAATTATTTTTTTTTCTCGCAGATTTTCGCAGATTGTTCTCGCAGATTTTCGCAGATCAAATATAATATGGATGTCTTCAAATATTTTCATTTTTTAATCTGCTCTAATCTGCGTTTTTTTTCTGCGCAAATCTGCGAGAAATATTTCCACAAATAGCACCCCAACCTACAGTCTAATCCCAAACGCCATCCGCACCCCAACCGACCACGGCTTGGCATTGTTCACCGGCTTTTCATATACCGAATTAAAATAGTACTTCACCCACGGCTCAACCTCAAACCGCAGCTCCTTCGTCAGGAGAAACGACGTGTTAAGCCCCGCCATCACTTGCCAGTTCAGGCTCACCTGGCCGGGTGCAATATCATTGATGCTGACAATCCTGTTTTTTCCGGCGTCATATTCCGCCGACAGTTGTTTTGTTGCCAGCAGCACCGACATCACGGGCCCCATGCGAACACCCATGGAAATTCTTTCACCTTCCCAGAAATCATAACCCATGATCAGGGGGATCTGCAGGTAGGTATACCGTTTTACCACTTTGGCATGATCAAGCCGCATCAGGCTGTCCCAAACACTCTGGCTTGACATGAAGTATTTCGGGATGTACTGCTGGGTAGGGTTGTTCCAGGTAAAGCTCATGGAATCAAGTTTGCTGTATGCCCCCAGGAATTCATTGTACGCTACGATTAATTCATTGGTGCCTTTCGCGATGGATAAACCGGCACCCGTGCGCACGGAGAAACTGCCGAAGCGAAAGGTGCCCTCCACGCCGAAATTGTTGACAAACTTTGATCCTTCCAGGGTGTTGAACATCCATTCCGGCGCATAGTATATGCCGATGGACGGGATCAGCGCATGCTGTTTCCGGTAATGCTCTTTTACCTTTTCATTCACCGGTGCTTGCGGGGTTATTGTTGAATCTGCTTTGGGTGCAGGTTTTGTCGTATCAGGTTGATTTAATTGGTTTACAGCTGTTTCCATGTCCGGAGCAGGTTCCTGACCCGGAATTGGAGCAACCGCCGTTTTCTCCTCCGTCCCAGCCGAAACCAGTCCGGGTTGTACAGTTGCATCCGCCATCCCTGGGGCTGAAGCAACAGCCGGATCCGGCATGGATTTATTATTGACGGGAGTGTGCGATTCCTGGGAATTAACCTGTTGGGACTGTACGGGCAGTGTTGTTTTCCCTGTGATGCCGGGGTTCGTGGCTGTTGATGTATGTTTTAAAGGGTGCGTCCCGGATTGATTACCGGATGAGGAGAGCGGGGCTGATTTTTGTGGTTCGTGTTTTATTGCAGGAGCCGGTTGAGCTGACGTTTGCCTGGTTTGACCATCGTCGTTCCCGGATGATTTGACAGTTTTTGCTTGTTGAGGAGTGGTTGTTTTGTTGTCTGGTTTTATTGTTGATGCAATCACCTTATGATCATTATCAGAGGCCTTGATAATGGTTCCGGTGGTGAATTTATCAGTGGAAACCGCCCAGATGAGCAGGCCGGCGCCAAGCAATGCCAGTAAAAGGACAGAGAGGATCAGTGGCTTTGACCCGTTGTTGTTTTTGCGGGGAATTTCCCCGGCCTCTTTGAGGAATGCTGCCCTGGCAGCATCCGAAGGCTTGATCTGGTGATCCTCCAGGGCCTCCCTGAACAGATCATCAATTGGGTGATTATACTTTTTCATAGCTTGGCAATGGTTTGGCATTAACCAGTAAATTCATTTTTTTTCTTAGCAGGGCACGTGCTTTTGAAAGCTGGGATTTTGATGTATTTTCTGAGCACCCGAGCGCTTCTGCAATCTCCCTGTGCCCGTACTGTTCAAAAACATACAGGTTGAAAACTGTGCGGTAACCGGCCGGCAGTTCGCAGATCAGTTCCATGATCTTTTCACGGTCGACCTGGTGGTAAATTTCCTCTGCATACACCTCTTCCTCCGGCTGGTCGATCTTCTCAAGGAGGGGGTCAATGTCAACGAAGAATTTCTCTTTCTGCCGGTCGCGCAAAAAATTCAGGGCGGTATTCACCACGATCCGCCGCATCCAGGCCTCCATTGTTCCCTCGGTGCGGATACGGAATGTGTCAATTTTCTGAATGATTTTAATAAAGGCATCGTGAAGGATGTCCTCCGCATCGTCGCGGTTGCCGCAATACCTGAAACAAACGCTGAGCAATGCAGGGGCATGCCGGTCGTATAACGCTTCAATGGCGCCGGTATCTCTTGCAATGGCCTTTTTAATCAGATCTTCCTCCACGGGTAAATATTATCCTGCATAAAGTTAACACAAGACTCACGAAAGGTTGCCTGAAATTTTATTATTTATACAACCCTCTCGTCACGCGTCACCCGTCACCCGTCACCTGTCACGCGTCACCCGTCACCCGTCACCAAAAAAATAGGCTGCGAGAAACATTCCCGCAGCCCTTTTTTGCAAGTAGGTGAAAGTTAGTCTTTAATACGCATTTTATAAAATGACCGATACACAAAATAGAGGGCAACGGCAAAGAAAGCCAACCCGATATAATGTGCAAAAGGCCTGAAGTGCACTGAAAGGGCAATTTCCATGGCCAGAAGTCCGAACAGGGTGGTGAACTTGATGATCGGGTTCATGGCTACAGAGGAGGTATCCTTGAAGGGGTCGCCAACGGTATCACCCACCACGGAGGCGGCGTGAAGGTCGGTGCCTTTTTCTTTCATGTCAACCTCAATCACTTTTTTGGCATTGTCCCATGCGCCGCCGGCGTTGGCCATGAAAATAGCCTGGTACAAACCGAAGAAGGCGATGGAGATCAGATAGCTGACAAACAAAGATACCGGCAGGGCATAATTGAGTTTTTCTGCAGGGCCCATGTCGTCAGTCAGCCCGGTAGGGGATGATAAAAACGCAAATGCCAGCGCAAAGGAGAAAATGGCAATGAAAATGTTCAACATGCCTTTCTGTGCGTAAACGGTACATATCTGAACCACCTCTTTTGACTTGGCGGTGTCGGCTTTTTTAGGAGCGTTCGGGTCAAGGTTGATGTTTTCCTTGATGTAGGCAACAGCCCTGCTGGCACCGGTGGTCACTGCCTGGATGGAAGCACCGCTGAACCAGTAGATAACTGCGCCGCCGAGAAGGAAGCCCAGGATGGTATAGGGGTTCAGCAGGTTGAGTACCTGTTCTGGCTCAATGCCGAGTGATTTCTTGATCACCAGGATCAGGGAAAAGATCATGGTGGTGGCGCCAACAACAGCGGTTCCGATCAGAACGGGCTTGGCTGTTGCCTTGAAGGTGTTTCCGGCACCGTCGTTGGCCTCAAGATAATGTTTGGATTTTTCAAAGTCGGGTTTGAAGCCGAAATCGCGTTCAATTTCTGCAGAGATGCCGGGGATTTCTTCAATCAGCGACAGTTCATAGATGGACTGGGCATTGTCGGTAACCGGACCGTAGCTGTCAACAGCAATGGTAACCGGGCCCATGCCAAGCATACCGAAAGCAACAAGCCCGAAGGCGAAAATAGACGGATAGATCATGAAGGCACCAAGTCCGAAAGTGCTGGCCCAGTAGGCAACGAACATCAGCAGGAAGAATACCATACCCTGCCAGAAAGCGCTGAAATTACCGGCAACAAGTCCTGAAAGGATATTCAGTGAAGCGCCGCCTTCCTGGGAAGCCACAACAACCTCATTGACATGGGTTGATTTGGGGCTTGTGAAAAGCTTGGTGAACTCGGGGATCAGGGCAGCTCCAAGAGTTCCGGCGCTGATGATAACAGATAAGGTGATCCACAGGTTGTTCGGCAGATCGCTGATGGTGAGGTAGCTGATCACAAAGGTAACAGCGATGGACAGCAGGGAGGTGATCCACACCAGGGCGGTGAGCGGTTTTTCGAAATCAAGATCGTCAACATTGCTGTAGAGGGCTTTGCTGATGGCACCGTTGATCCAGAATGACACGATGGAGGTGATGATCATGAAAATACGCATCACAAAAATCCATGTGAGCAACTGTACCTGCAGGTTGACGTCGGCCACTGCCAGGATGATGAAAGAGATCAGTGCAACTCCGGTAACGCCGTAAGTTTCAAATCCGTCGGCGGTAGGGCCAACGCTGTCGCCGGCGTTGTCGCCAACACAGTCGGCAATCGTACCCGGGTTTCTCGGGTCATCTTCGCCGATCTTGAAAATAACTTTCATGAGGTCGGAACCGATATCGGCGATCTTCGTGAAGATACCGCCTGCGATTCTCAGTGCTGATGCGCCCAGTGATTCACCGATGGCAAACCCGATGAAACTTGCCCCGGCATATTCGCCCGGAACAAACATCAGGATGATCAGCATCATGATCAGCTCAAGCGAGATCAGCACTACACCGATGCTCATCCCGGCGTTGAGTGGGATGTTGAGCAGTTTGATAGGTTTCCTTTCCAGGGAGGCAAATGCCATACGGGCATTGGCGAGGGTGTTCATCCTGATCCCGAACCATGCAACTGTATAAGAGCCAAGGATGCCGATAACGGCCCATCCCAGGATCATCAGTACGCCGCCGATCCCGAAACTGGGTTCAGAGAGCCATCCGTAATAAAACGCCACTGCAGCTCCGATGAAGGCAAACAAAATCATCAGGAACTTTCCCTGTTGAATAAGATAAGTTTTTGCTGTTTCAAAAATAACCTGTGCAACATCCAGCATGGATTTGTGTGCACCTATTTTTTTTACCTTGAGGAACTGGAACAGTCCGAATAAAAACCCTGCAAGGGTGATTAAGAAGCCCCAATAAAGGATTGACTGGTCGCGAATTCCGTCAGGAATTACAAGATTTGCTTCACTCGCCATCGTCAGAAATGGCAATAGCAAAGCCGTGAGAAGGGTACTGGCTCTTTTCATATTTACCTGTTTAATTAATTGAACTTTTCACAAAAATAGAAATAATTTTCAGAAAACATAGTATTTATCAAGATCTTTTCTGATTAATCAACTGATAACTGGGTTGTTGTTCGCGGCAGTTTCCATCCTGATGTTAGGGTATGGATATAATAGGTTTGATGGGAAACCGAAGATTTTAATAATGTGTTAAGTGTTTAAAATCAACCACTAAGGCACTAAGGGCACTGAGATACACTAAGACATAACTTGAAAGTTGAAAAAAACCTAAGTGTTGCTAAGTGTCCTCTGTGCCTATGTGGTTAAAAAAAGTCTCATTCCCGTACCCCGTTCTTCTCTTCACGAAATTCTGTACACCATCAATATACAATCTCGGAAACTATAGCCGGTTAACACAGAATTTATAAACAACTTTTGCGTGTTCCGGAAAAATCCCGTAGGTTTGTATTTGAGAAATCCCGGGAAAGAAAAAATGGAAAAAATTCGGTTGGATATCATCGGAATGTCTTACAGCCAGTCACAAAGCGGGGCTTATGCACTGATCCTCGGCGAGCGCGACGGGAACCGGCGTTTGCCGATCATCATCGGTGGATTTGAAGCCCAGTCCATTGCCATTGAACTGGAAAAGATCAGAACCCCGCGCCCCCTTACACACGACCTTTTTAAAACATTTGCCGATGCCTACAGCATTGAGATATCCGAGGTGGTGATCAGTAAATTCAGCGAAGGGGTCTTCTACGCCAAGCTGGTGTGCACCGATGGCCGAAAAGTAGAGGAAGTTGACTCCCGCACCTCCGATGCCATCGCCCTTGCACTTCGTTTCGGATGCCCGGTTTACACCTATGAAAGTATTATGACCGCCGCAGGCATCCTGATGGAGGAGGAGGCCGACCTCCTGAGGCATGACGAACCGGCCCGGGAAGAAGATCCAGCCGACCAGGTATCCTATACCGATGCTACGCCAACGGAACTTCGCGAAATGCTGCAGAATGCCATTGAGAATGAAGAATATGAGAAAGCCTCAAAGATCCGGGACGAGCTGAACAAGCGCAAATAATTTTCCTGAACCTGACTTAATAACACTTAAACGAAAATCCTGATGGGAATAAAACTACGTTTAATCCTGATGAATTTTTTTCAGTTCTTTGTATGGGGAGCCTGGCTCATAACCATAGGGACCTATTGTTTTAATGCAAAGGGTTGGACAGGAGCCCAGTTTGGAGCAATATTTTCAACACTCGCAATTGCTTCAATCTTTATGCCGGCGCTTACCGGAATTATTGCCGACAAATGGATAAATACCGAAAAACTTTACGGGGCGTTGCACATTTTATACGGGTGTGTACTGTTTTTTGTGCCACAGGTAAATGATCCGGATACGTTGTACTATGTGATATTACTGGCCATGATTTTTTATATGCCAACGATATCACTTTCCAACTCTATTTCCTATTCCATCTTAAAAAGCAGAAATTTTGAAGTGGTCAAGGCATACCCTCCGATTCGGGTATGGGGAACCGTCGGCTTCATTGTTGCCATGTGGATTACCAATTTATCGGGAAGTAAAGCCAATGCCAACCAGTTCATTATTGGCGCAGTTGCAGCCATTGTTCTGGGGATCTATTCATTTACTTTACCAAAATGTCTCCCGCAGAAATCAATATCCAAAGATGCTTCCTTTGTTGAACAATTGGGTTTAAATGCATTTAAACTGTTTTTGAATTACAAAATGGCCCTGTTCTTTATTTTCGCCATGTTTCTTGGGGCCGCTCTGCAACTAACCAATATGTATGGCGATTCTTTCCTGGATGATTTCAGAAATATTCCGCAATACGCCGATTCATTTGTTGTAAAGTACTCAACAATAATCATGTCAATTTCCCAGATGTCCGAGACCCTGTTTATTCTGACTATACCGTTCTTCCTGCGGCGCTTTGGAATAAAAAAAGTCATGCTTTTCAGTATGATCGCGTGGGTTCTCCGGTTTGGTTTATTCTCTTTTGGAAATCCTACCGACGGTTTATGGATGATCATTTTGTCTTGTATTGTTTACGGAATGGCTTTCGATTTTTTCAATATCTCTGGTTCCTTGTTTGTTGAAACCAATACCGATTCGAAAATAAGGTCAAGTGCACAGGGTCTTTTTATGATGATGACCAATGGTTTTGGCGCCTATTCAGGCAGCAAAATAAGCGGCTTCATAATTGATAAATTTTACACGCACCCCCAGGGGAAGGACTGGCACGGAATCTGGCTCGCGTTTGCAGGTTACTCCCTTGTTGTCACCATCCTTTTCGCCATCATGTTCAAACACAAACACGACCCGAAATCCTTATCCCCTGACTCCCTCCACTAAGCATCCATTTTACCATTTTACCATTTTACCATTTTACCATTTTGCCATTTCACCATCTCACCATTTAACATGAACCAATACCTAGATCTCCTTCACCACGTCCTCTCCACCGGTACCCCAAAACAGGACCGCACCGGCACTGGTACAGTGAGTGTGTTCGGTTACCAGATGCGGTTTGACCTGCGTGAGAGTTTTCCTTTACTCACCACCAAGAAATTGCACCTGAGGTCGATCATCCATGAACTTCTGTGGTTTTTACAGGGCGCAACAAATACAAAATATCTTACCGAAAATAATGTATCGATCTGGAATGAATGGGCCGACGCTGATGGCAATCTCGGACCCGTTTACGGTTACCAATGGCGTTCATGGCCCAAACCCGATGGCACTCACATTGATCAGATCAAACAGGTAGTTGAATCAATTAAAAACAATCCCGACTCCCGGCGCCATATCGTAAGTGCCTGGAATGTAGGCGACCTGGATAAAATGGCGCTTCCCCCTTGTCATCTGTTGTTCCAGTTTTATGTGGCAAACGGTGAACTCTCCTGCCAGATGTACCAGCGCAGCTGCGACATCTTCCTTGGCGTCCCATTTAATATTGCTTCCTACGCACTGCTCACCCTGATGATGGCACAGGTAACCGGACTGAAACCCGGCGAATTCGTGCATACCCTCGGCGATGCACACATCTACCAGAACCACCTCGACCAGGTGAAACTGCAGTTGACACGCGACCCGCTGCCGCCGCCCCGGATGATCCTCAACCCCGGTGTGAAAAATATCGACGGCTTCCGATTTGAAGATTTTCAACTGGAGGGCTACCAGTCCCACGCCCACATCAAAGGCGATATCGCCGTCTAATTCACAACTCACAACTCACAACTCACCCCATGATTTCCATCATCGTCGCCATCGCCTCAAACAACGCCATCGGAAAAAATAACGACCTCCTCTGGCACATCCCGGCCGATCTGAAACGTTTCAAGCTGATTACCAGCGGGCACCCGGTTATCATGGGCAAGCGCACCTGGGAGTCACTGCCGCGCAGGCCGCTGCCAAACCGCAGAAATATTGTGATCACCGACATTCAGGGAGAAACGATCGAAGGGTGTGAAATGGCCTATGCCATTGATGAAGCCATTGCCATGTGCGATCCCGCAGAGGAGAATTTCATTATCGGAGGCGCATCCGTTTACAGGCAGTTCCTGCCCCATGCCGACCGCCTTTACCTTACCCTCGTGAAAAAAGATTTTGATGCCGACGTGTTCTTCCCGGAAATTGATTTTTCACAATGGGAACTGGTGTCGAAGGAGGAATTCCATGCGGATGAGGTGAATGACTTTTCGTATTCGAATGAGACGTTTGACAGGAAAAGGTAGGCTGTTAGCTGTTAGCTGTTAGCTTTCAGCTGTCAGCTTTTGGCACCTGGCATTTGGCATTTGAGATTTGAGATTTGAGATTTGTCATTTGTCATTTGTCAATTGTAATTTGTCAAATCTCAAATTCCAAATCTCGAATCTCAAATACAACCCACTACGCTCACGTTTTTCTTTTCTGCTTTTTCGCCGCCGGGAAAAGTATGTTGTTGAGGATCAGTCTGTAACCAGGTGAGTTCGGATGCAGGTTCAGGTCCGTGGGAGGGTCACCTACCAGGTGCTGGTAATCTTCCGGATCATGGCCGCCCAGGAATGTCCAGGTTCCTTTGCCGAAATCACCGTGAATGTATCGTGCCTCGTTCAGGGATTTGGTCTCTCCGAGGATGATTACGTTTGACTTTACATATTTTTTATTGAATGCCGTGGTTTGTCCCATGAACCCATGGATGAGTGTTGCATGGTCCTGGCAGAGCATGCTCGGCACCGGGTCCCATTTGGCTGAAAAGTCGAACAGGGTGAAATAGTCATTGTCTTTTGTAAGGGTACGCGGACGTGTTTCAGTAACGTCAATGGAGGAAATTTCGTACTGGTAGGGGTTTGTGACCAGGTTGAAATTCTCAAAGGCAAAGCAGTTGCCGAAATTCAGTTTTGACTGGGCATCCGGGTCGGGCGGATCGTGGTCAAACATCACATCGCAGATGTCAAGTCCGTCGGAAGCAAGGGAAACGTCATAACTGTCGGGGGCGGAACACATGGAGAATAGGTAACCGCCGCCTGCAACAAAGTCGCGGATTTTTTTTCCAACACTAAGTTTCATTTGCGAAACCTTTGAAAACCCAAGTTTCTTAGCGGTTTCTTCCTGTGAGTTCACATCTTCCTGGTACCAGGGAAACCCTTTATAGGCCGCCCAGAACTTGCCGTACTGCCCGGTAAAATCCTCATGGTGGAGGTGGAGCCAGTCATACATGGGCAACAGCCCGGTAATGATCTCCTCATCATACAAGATATCATATGGAATTTCAGCATAGGTCAGTACGAGCGTCACGGCATCATCCCACGGGAGTTTGTTCTTGGGGGAATATACTGCGATCCGGGGTGCTTTATGAAGCTTAACATTCTCCATATTGACCTGGGCATCAGATATTTCATCGAGTATCGCCGCAGCCTGGGCATCGGCAATGATCTGGCAGGTAACCCCCCTGATGGTGCATTCCTCTTCAATGGGCTTGGCATACTGCAACATGAAACTGCCGCCGCGGTAATTAAGCAGCCAGCTCACCTCTATGTCTTTTTTCAAGACCCAGTAGGCGATACCGTAGGCTTTCAGATGGTTCTTCTGCGCTTCGTCCATCGGGATCAGCAGGTAGGCTCCCATGGCCGGACGTAACACGCACAGGATGAAGAGAACGAGCAGGAAGCCGGCCCGGCTAAAACGGTACATCATGGTGCTCATCATCATTCATTTTAGACATCACAGTTCGGGTTCTCGTTGAACCATCAAACGATGAATTGGGCTGGATATTATTCGCCGGCTGGTACTCCATTTCGGCATCAACAAATTTGGCGTATTTTGACACAAACTTGATCCTGACATCTTTCAGGGGGCCGTTCCTGTTCTTGGCTATCAGGATCTCTGCAACCCCGGCGGTGGAGTCGCCGTTTTCATCCACGTCAATTTTATAGTATTCCGGCCGGTAGATGAACATCACCATGTCGGCATCCTGCTCAATGGAACCGGACTCACGCAGGTCGGAAAGGATCGGTTTTGCTGCTGCAGAGCGCTTTTCAGAGGCACGGCTCAACTGCGACAGTGCAATAACGGGAACGTTGAGTTCCTTGGCCAGGGTCTTCAGTGCCCGTGAAATGCTGCTGATCTCCTGTTCGCGGTTGCCACGGGTGTCCTGGCTGCCCTGCATGAGCTGCAGGTAGTCCACAATGATCATCTGTATGTCGTGATGGGCTTTCAGCCTGCGGCACTTGGCGCGGAGGTCAAAAACCGAAAGTGCGGCGGTATCGTCAATGTACATGGGCGCCTCGATAAGCGGCGTGATACGGGCGTTCAATTGTGCCCACTCATGGTCTTCCATGGTTCCCTTACGAAGTTTTTCCTGAGGGATTTCGGTTTCACTCGACATAAGCCTGGTAACCAGCTGAACCGACGACATTTCCAGGGAGAAAACAGCCACCGGCTTTTTGAAGTCAACGGCTGCATTGCGGGCCATGGTGAGTGCAAATGCCGTTTTACCCATACCAGGGCGGGAGGCGATGATGATCAGGTCAGACTTCTGCCAGCCTGAGGTGATGCGGTCAAGTTCGGTGAATCCTGAGCCTACGCCCCTGAGTTTCCCCTCTTCGTTTCGTCCGGCGCTGATCTCCTTGATGGCTTCGGCGATGATCGACTGCATGTCGAGGTACGACTTGCCGATGCTGCCTTCGCTGATGGAGAAGAGCCCGTTTTCGGCCTTGTCCAGAAGGTCAAACACATCGGTTGTGTCTTCGTAGGCGTCCTTGATGATCTCCGACGACACCCTGATCAGTTCCCGCTGGATGAATTTCTGCAGGATGATGCGGGCATGAAATTCGATGTTGGCAGTGGAGGCGATGCGGTTGGTAAGCATTGTGATAAAGTACGGTCCGCCGGCTGCCTCCAGTTCTCCGGTTTTACGCAATTCTTCGGTAACGGTGAGAATATCAACGGGTTCATTCTGTCCGAACAGGCGCATGATCGACGAAAAGATGATCTGGTGGCTCTCCTTGTAAAACGCCTCCGGCTTGAGGACCTCAATGACCTCGGCCAGGCGGTTGCTTTCAAGCATCATCGCACCAAGCACAGCCTCCTCCAGGTCAACCGCCTGCGGTGGAATCTTGCCATGTTCAAAAACAGCATCAGTCAACCCTGTCTTCCGGGTCCGTTTTTTGAAATTCTTATCTTCCATGGGACAAAAATAGGGCTATTCGGGTTTGCTTTCCCGGTTGGCCCGGACTTTATTTTTCAACATATGGGCATATTCGCAATTCCAATATTCGTGATTCGCCAATTCATCATTCGCATATTCGCATATTCGTTATTCGTATATTCGTCATATATATATATATATATCCCCAACTTACTGGATATTGACTTAAATATGATATTTGAAATCTGAGATTACTGATGATGCGTTTAATGCTTATTGTTTGGCATATATCGCTGATAAATAGAATTATATGATCCTGTTTCTTTTTTTTGATTTAAATGAACTGATAGTCCGGTTTGTCTGAAATCAATTTTAATTATCATCTAATAACCTCTGTAAATACT
>CAJBYO010000089.1 GCA_903959905.1 uncultured Bacteroidales bacterium | reverse complement strand
TTTCTCTGCGCCTCTGCGTCTCTGCGGTAAAAAAACTATTAACACAGTCTATGAACCGCTGCCTAAGGTTATTTTATATCCGAACCATTCATTGCGCCTTCATCAGGAGTAACGAAGAAAAGCGTGCCATCAGGATTCTCAGCCATCAGGATCATACCCTGCGATTCAATGCCTTTCAGTTTGCGTGGTTCAAGGTTCACCAGGATGCTGACGCGTTTGCCGATGATCGCTTCCGGGGAGAAGTATTTCGCAATACCCGAAACAACCGTTCGCTGATCAAGACCGGTATCAATTTTAAGTTTCAGGAGTTTATCGGTTTTTGCCACCTTTTCCGCTTCAATGATGGTGCCAGTGCGGATGTCCATTTTCGCAAAATCTTCAAAGCCGATGGCATCCTTCCCCGGCTTGACAGGCGCTTTGGCCTGTGCCGCTTCATTGGCCAGTTTTGTGTCGAGCAGTTTCTGAACCTGCGCCTGGATGGCCGGTTCCTCGATCTTTTCAAAAAGCAATTCCGGCTGGTTCAACTGGTGCCCGGAAGAAAGCCAGTTCAATAAAGCAGCGTCCATCCATTTATATGTTCCGAGGTTGAGGGTATGCCTTATCCTGGCTGCAGAAAACGGGAGGAATGGTTCAGCAACGATGGAAAGCTGTGCGCAGATCTGCAATGAAAGGTTGAGAACGGTTCCCACCCTGACAGGATCGGTGGTGAAGAGTTTCCACGGTTCATTGTCGGTAAGGTATTTGTTTCCGAGCCTGGCCAGGTTCATCATGTCGGCCAGCGCTTCGCGGAAGCGGTAGTTGTGAATGCTGGCGCCGATCCGGCCGGGGAACTGGCGCATCTCGTCCATAGCCGTCCTGTCAGCATCATTGTATACTCCTGCTGCAGGAACCTTCCCTTCAAAGTATTTGTGTGTAAGGACGATGGTACGGTTCACGAAATTTCCCAGGATGGCAACCAGTTCGCTGTTGTTCCTCGTCTGGAAGTCTTTCCAGGTGAAATCATTGTCTTTGGTTTCGGGTGCTGCGGAGGTTAGAACGTATCTAAGCACATCCTGCTTGCCGGGGAATGCCTCCAGGTATTCATGCAGCCATACAGCCCAGTTACGGGAGGTTGATATCTTGTCGCCTTCCAGGTTGAGGAATTCGTTGGCCGGAACGTTGTCGGGCAGGATATAGGTGCCTTCAGCCTTCAGCATGGCCGGGAAGATGATGCAGTGAAATACGATGTTGTCTTTGCCGATGAAGTGCACCAGTTTGCTTTCAGGGTCTTTCCAGTATTTTTCCCACTCCGGGGTCAGTTCCCTCGTGGCCGAAATATAGCCGATCGGTGCGTCAAACCATACATACAGGACTTTACCGTCGGCGCCGTCAACAGGAACTTTCACCCCCCAGTCAAGGTCGCGGGTAACAGCACGGGGTTGCAGCCCCTGGTCGATCCATGACTTGCACTGCCCGTAAACGTTGATTTTCCAGTCATCCTTATGGCCCTCAAGGATCCATTCCCGCAGCCAGGGTTCATACTGGTCGAGCGGAAGGAACCAGTGCCTGGTTTCACGCAACAATGGCTTATTTCCGCTTAGCACCGATTTGGGTTCAATGAGGTCGGTTGCATTGAGTGTGGTGCCGCACTTTTCGCATTGGTCGCCATAGGCTTTTTCAAATCCGCAGTGCGGACAGGTGCCGGTGATGTAACGGTCGGCAAGGAACTGCCTTGTGGCTTCATCGAAGTACTGCTCCGAAACCTGCTCAATAAACTGCCCGGCATCATACATTTTGCGGAAAAAGCCGGAGGCTGTTTCATGATGGATCGGGTTGGAGGTGCGGGAGTAGATATCAAAAGAAATTCCGAAATCTTTAAAAGATTTTTTAATGATCCCATGGTACTTATCGACGATATCCTGGGGAGAAACCCCCTGCTGCAACGCCTTGATGGTGATGGGAACGCCGTGTTCGTCCGATCCGCCGATAAAAATCACATCCTCGTCATTCATCCGCAGGAACCGTACATAGATGTCGGCCGGAACATACACCCCGGCCAGGTGTCCGATGTGAATGGGCCCGTTGGCATAGGGCAGGGCGGAGGTCACGGTATAACGCTTGTAAGCTGGTTTGTCGTTCATGGGATCTGGCGCTGAGAATGGAATTGGTATAACAGGCAAAGATATGAAATAATGAAAAATGGATGTTCAACAAAAAAATCACCCCAATTCAACAAAAAAGCAGATCTTGTATCTGGCGGAATGATCAGTTTCTAATCATCGATGAACATTATGCAGGAATCCGGGAAGATCAAAGAACTTACTGTAAAATCGGCCCTTCATTTCCATGAAAATGAAATGCCATGCAACTGGGATGTGAATGTTTACCGCGGATGCACCCACGGATGCCGCTACTGCTTTGCGCAATATTCGCATGAGTACCTCGGAACCGGGAGTTTTTTCACCGAAATTTATGCAAAAGCCAATGTTGCTGCGGTGCTTGACCGCGAGTTGTCGAGGGCAAAATGGCGGCATGCCCGCATCAACCTCTCCGGGGTAACAGATGCCTACCAGCCCGCGGAAGCTGAGAAGAAGATCATGCCGGATATCTGGAAAGTACTTATCAGGCACAGGAACCCTGTTGTGATCACCACCAAATCCTCGCTGATCCTGAGGGATATTGATCTGATAGCTGAACTTGCGGCGGTCACCTCTGTGTATGTCGGGGCAAGTATCACCATCCTGGCTGAAAAACTGCGGAATATCATGGAGCCCGGCGCTGCGCCGGCAGAAGAGCGGTTCAAAGTATTGGAGCGAATGCGGGAAGCAGGATGCGTGACCAATGTCATGCTGACCCCGGTTATTCCACTGATCAATGATGACCTGCAAAACCTTGAAGGCATATACTGCCGCGCAAAAAAAGCACGTGTGTCGGGACTTTCTGCATGGCCGCTGAACCTGAAAGGAAGCACAAAGCAGAAGTTCTTTCGTTTCCTGGATGCCCGGTTTCCGGAACTCCTTCCACGGTACCGTGAAATTTACAAAGGGTCGGAAGTCAGCCCGGAATACTGGGATTCAATCAGAACACTGAAATCTGAATTACAACGTCGATATGGCATCCCTTTAATCCAGATTCCTTCAACACAGGGTCGTGAGGATGGTGTTCAGTTAAGCCTTTTTTAGCCTGACACCACGGCGAACCTCCTTTTTTTCTACTTTTGGGGCATGATCACGCCAGCATATCTCAGAAAGGGAGATAAAATTGCGATTGTCTCTCCTGCCCGCAGCATTACCTTCGAAGAGGTTCATCCTGCCATCCGTTTTTTCGGGAGGCATGACCTTGAAGTGGTGCTTGGCAGCTACGTTTTCAACAGGCAGCACCAGTTTGCCGGAACGGATGAGCAAAGGCGGCGCGACTTTCAGCACATGCTCGACGATGATAAGATCAAGGCGGTCATCTGTTCCCGTGGAGGTTATGGCACCGTGCGCATCATCGACAAACTTGATTTTACCCGTTTCTGTGCAAAACCGAAATGGATCGTGGGGTACAGCGATGTAACCGTACTTCATGCTCACATTCAGCGAAGGTTCGGTATTGAAACACTGCACGCAGCCATGCCAGTCAACATCAAAGATGACCAGGAAGATGAGACCCTTCAAACCCTGGTTAAGGCTCTGTCGGGTAAGCGGATTACCTATACCTATCCAAAATCACCGTTGTCGCGAACAGGAACGGGAGAAGCCGAACTTACCGGGGGCAACCTTTCCATCCTTTACAGCCTCATGGGTTCAGCCTCTGAAATCAATACGGATGGCAAGATCCTCTTCATTGAAGATGTGGATGAGTACCTGTACCATATCGACAGGATGATGATGAACCTTAAGCGGGCCGGCAAACTTGAAAAGCTGAAAGGGCTTATCGTAGGAGGAATGAGCAGGATGAACGACAACTCCATTCCTTTCGGTAAAACGGCCGGAGAGATCATCGCTGATTCCGTTAAGGAATATTCATTCCCGGTTTGCTATGATTTTCCCGCCGGTCACCAGGATCCCAACCTGGCGCTGATCATGGGCCGGAAGGTAAAGTTGACGGTTGATAAGGAGGTGGAGATATCTTTTTATTAACATCCTGTATTACCTTTTGCATTTTCCCGGATTAACGTATTTCTCGCAGAAATTTCTCGCAGATTTTCGCAGATTAAAACGCAGATTAAGGCAGATTTTTCTCTGCAAACAATAATCTGCTCAAATCTGCGCAGCTTTTTCTGCGAAAATCTGCGAGAAATTTCAAACCTATAGTTCCGGAATAATATTCAGTTCCCCCCCATCATGAATGACCACATTGAACTCGGAAAAACAGGTGAATCAATGGCCGCATCCTACCTGGAAGAAAAAGGCTACCGTATCCTGGAACGCAACTGGCGCTGGGGAAAGGAAGAGATTGACATCATTGCCCTTCACGATAATTTCGTTGTCATTGTTGAAGTGAAAACACGTTCTTCCAATATCTTCGCCGAACCGGAAGCGTCGGTAACAAAAAGCAAACAACGAATCCTGGTCCGCGCAGCAAATGCCTATATGAATTATCGCCGGCGGCAGGGTGAGGTGCGGTTTGATATAATTTCCATTATCGTTGGGAAGGAAGGGAGTGAACTGCATCATTTGGTGGATGCGTTTTATGCGACAAGGTCTTGATTATTTCCTCCCGAAATCGGCAGGGATTTCTCCCCAGTACTCCGTTTCCCACTTCAGGATCTTATTGGGCCATTTATTTTCATGAAGCCATTTCACTGCACGGTCCACCAGTTCAAAAAGGGCTTTATTTTTGGGTGAGAGGATAAGGTTGGTATTGATGGCCTTTTTCCTGACCCAGGCAATGGCCGTGCGGGAATCGGAATAGACCGGCCAGTCGCAATTTTGCTGTTTCAGGTAAGCCAGTGCATGCACTATCCCAAGGAACTCTCCGAGGTTAACGGTTCCCTGTGGGAAGGGGCCGATGTGAAATAGCTCCGCGCCTGATTTGGTATCCACACCGCGGTACTCTAGCACCCCCGGGTTTCCGGCGCAGGCTGCATCGGTGCAGATGCTGTCGGCGATGGGGATCCCTACAAGCGGGTTGGAACTGACTACTTTTTTGGGCGCATTAAGCCCTTTGGTCATGTATTTGCGCGGGTCGTCACCCAGAGCGTTTTTCGCCATGTCAAGTGTGGGAAATCCTTTGTAAACAGCACCTGTGAAGCCGTCGACCTGCTTCTTGCAATCTTTCCAGTCGTGATAGATCCCGGGTTTCTTGCCCTGCCATACCACGTAAAATTTGTTCTTCTGCATCCGTGTGAATATGTTGCAAAAATACGTCTTTGAATTTCTGTGGCAAAATATCGGCCAGTTGCCATATAATTTGCCATTTTTCACCTTTATTGCGGTGTCGCACCTCTGGTGCGAATTGTCCCGGGTACACGACGGGCTACCGGGGTGACGCACCGCTGGTGCGTAATATATTCCTGGAACCTGGCGGGCTAGCGGGGTGACGCACCGCTGGTGCGTAATATATTCCTGGAACCTGGCGGGCTAGCGGGGTGACGCACCGCTGGTGCGTAATATATTCCTGGAACCTGGCGGGCTAGCGGGGTGATGCACCGATGGTGCGGAATATATTCCTGGAATCTGGCGGGCTAGCGGGGTGACGCACCGATTGTGCATAATATATTCCTGGTCAAATCACCGTCGGCCCCATCGGGGCCACATCCCGGTATCCCGCATGCGATCAACCCCCAGGCGCGCCGTAGGTGCGCAACAGGTTATTCAAAAAAATCAAAAAGGTATTTTTCGTTGTATTTCACATCCATTTTATTGAGCATCCCAGTGTATTCATTCCTGAAAGAGGTTTTTTGATGATGTTGTTCCTGGTTCAAAATGTAATTAATCACACTTTTTCTTGATGACTTGCTGTGAGAGAAAATTCCATAACCGGTTTGCCAGTGAAACGGTTTTGGGGATAAATTCAAAGAGTTCACAAAAAGCGAAGAGTCGGATTTTATATCTCTTACAAAGTCCGGGATGTACATCGTTGGTTCCATCCCGGTAAAAATGTGAATATGATCGGAGGTGCCGTTTACAGCAAGTGATTTTTGATTTTTACCTTCAATAATCCCATAGATATATTTGAAGAGCCTGTCGCGGAACTCAGGTAAAATCAGGGCCTGACGGTATTTAACTGCAAATATTATATGCATGCTGATCTGACTGTAGGTGTTTGCCATATTGTTTTTTATGCTTAATCCGTTTTTTTGTAAAAGGTAATACGACCTTGCGCGAAAATTCGCACTGACGGCATGAATTTTATGCAAATATATCGGGCAACCCGGATCACGAACCGCTGGTGTGGAGGGATGTCCGGTAGCCCGCATGCGATCAACCCCCAGGCGCGCCGTAGGTGCGCAACTTTTGGCCTTGAGAAACAGAATAGTTTGAGTAATGGAATGTTTGCAACCATATGTGTAGAAAACCATGAAATCAATACCTTTGCGTTAATGAATCCATTCAAAAAACTTGCCGGGCAAACGGCTGTTTACGGGTTGTCAAGCATCCTTGGCAGAATCCTTGGATATTTGCTTGTTCCATTGTATACCCGCGTGTTTTTGCCCGGTGAATACGGCACAGTAAGCGTTTTCTATGCTTACGCCTCATTCCTCGTCGTGGTGCTTACCTACGGGATGGAGACCTCGTTTTTCCGGTTTAACGAAAGTGAACCCGACCGGGAGAAGGTTTTCAGCACCGCCACTATTTCCCTGGTTATAACAACACTTGTTTTTCTGGCCCTGGCAACGGGTTTTGCCGGACCGATCGCCGCCTGGATTGATTATGCCGACCACCCGGAATATGTGCTCTGGTTTGCCTGGTTCCTGGGCCTTGATGCGCTCTCTAAAATTCCGTTTGCCCGTCTCAGGGCCGAAAACAAAGCACTGCGCTTTGCTGCGATAAACATAGCCAACATCTCCGTCAATTTTGGGCTCAACCTGTTTTTTCTGCTTTTTTGCCCGTTTGCCCTCCGGCACGAATCATGGGGCGTCCTGAATGGATTCATTCACATGATTTACAGGCCTGACTGGGGTATTGAATACATTTTCATTTCAAATCTTGTAGCCAGTTCTGTTGCCCTCATCCTCCTGGTCCCCCAGTTTACAGGAATGACATGGAAACTTGACCGGAAATTATTGAAGACCATGCTGATATATGCATTTCCATTGCTGTTTGCGGGGATGGCAGGCATGGTGAACGAGACTTTTGACCGGCTGCTGCTCCGGTACCTGCTTCCCAAAGATACCGCTGCTTACCAGGTTGGCATCTACAGTGCCTGTTACAAGATTTCCATCCTGATGACCATTTTCATCCAGGCATATAAATATGCTGCCGAGCCATTCTTCTTTGCAGCAGCCAAAGAAAAAGACGCCAAAATACTGTATGCCAGGATCATGGATTATTTCATCATCGTTGTTTCGTTCATTTTCCTGGCAACCATGGTGTACCTTGATGACTTCATCCTGCGTTACCTGATCGGAAAAAATTATTGGGAAGGAAGGGGGGTCATTCCCGTGCTGATGATGGCAAACCTCTTCCTGGGGGTCTATTACAACCTCGCCATCTGGTATAAATTAACGTCAAAAACAATCTGGGGTGCCTACCTCTCCCTCATCGGGGCGGTAATTACCCTCACACTCAATTTCTGGTGGATCCCGCTTGGCCCCGAATATCTCGTTCACGGTTACCTTGGTTCAGCCTGGGCAACCTTTATCTGCTATGGCACGATGATGGTTATTTCGTACCTGGTCGGCCAGCGCTTTTTTCCTGTAAATTATAATCTTGGAAAGTTCTTTGGTTACCTTGGATTTGCAATTCTTCTGTACACAGCGAGCGTCTATATCACACCGGAAGGCCGTTTTCTTCAGGTTCTTTTTCACAGCCTCCTCCTTGCGGTTTTTGCTGTTACCGCATATCTTATTGAAAAGCCGCGGCTTGCCTCCTCCCGTTGATACGTATTTTTATTACCTTTGTGCCCTTACTTACAGCCATGAAGATCAGGATTGTCAATCACTCCAAACACCCATTGCCTGCTTATGAAACCACGGGATCGGCAGGCATGGATCTCCGTGCAAACCTTGATGCGGAAATATCGCTTGGACCGCTTGAGCGGATCCTTGTCCCGACAGGATTGTTTATTGAACTCCCGGCAGGATACGAAGCCCAGATCAGGCCTCGCAGCGGGCTTGCTTTCAAGTATGGCATATCCCTTCTGAATACCCCTGGTACCATCGATGCCGATTACCGCGGAGAAATCAGGATCATCCTGGTAAACCTGTCAAAAGAGAATTTTATCATCCGCGACGGCGAACGTATTGCCCAGATGATCATTGCAGCCCATGAAAAAGCAGCGTGGATTGAGGTGGATGAACTTGTTGAGACCGAGCGTGGGGCCGGGGGGTTTGGACATACCGGGACGAAGTAAATGTGAAATGTAAAATGCAAAATGTAATGTGCAAAGTGCAAAGTGCGAAATGAGAAGTCAAAATGAGAAGAGCTGTTCAAATTGTTATCATATTTTTTTCCTGTAGTGTGCTGCTAATGCCTGAAGTGAGAGGTTTGGCCGACGGGGCCTTATCCTTCACAATGCCCGGAAAGCAGAAGAAGGACGGGAAAAAATCAAAAAGCGGGGGTGGCACTTTCATCCCCAGCAAGTGGAATGCCGGCTTGCTGATTGAAGCCAAGAAAGAGGCCATCATCGGGAACAGGAAGGGTGCGCAGGAACTGTTTCGCCAGTATATCAACCGTTTCCCGGAGGACCCTGTCGGCTATTTTGAACTGGCACGCCTGGATGCGGAACAGAATATTGTTGATGAGGCCATCAACATGGCTGTCGCGGCCTGCAAACTTGATCCGGATAACCTCTGGTATTCTGTTTTCCTGGCCGAACTGTACCAGGGTTCTTCCAGGCCCGCAGAAGCCATTAACATCTATGAAAAAATAGTTGATAAAAACCCCGCAAACCTCGACTATCTGTACCAGCTTGCAGCACTTTACCTCCAGGTTGAAAAGTATACCGATGCCATCAAAATCTACAACAAGATTGATGAAAAGGTTGGCCTGTCGGAAGAAATCACACTTCAGAAACAAAAAATCTATCTGCACCTGAACGACCTGAAAGGGGCAGAGCGAGAAATACAGAAACTGATTACGGCCTACCCCGACGAACCGCGGTACTACTCCATCCTCGCAGAGTTCTACATGGCAAACAATATGCAGGATAAAGCGCTGGAAACCTATAAGAAAATTGCTGTCATGGAGCCCGACAATGCCTATATCCACATGTCGATGGCTGATTATTACCGTAAAACAGGCAATAAGGAAAAGGCATTTGAGGAACTTAAGCTTGGCTTTGCCAATCCAAACCTGGATGTGGATACCAAGGTAAACATCCTCCTTTCTTTTTATACCGTCAACCAGATTTACAATGATCTGAAGGACCAGGCTTTTATTTTGTCCAAAATTCTTATTGAAACGCATCCGAAAGACCCGAAGGTGTTTTCCATCTATGGCGACCTGCTGCTCCAGGATAAGAAGATTCCCGAGGCCCGGGAAACATTCCTGAAGGTGCTTTCGCTCGACAGCAGCCGGTATGTCATCTGGGAGCAGGTTCTCCAGCTTGACCTCCAGGCTTCTGAGTTCAACCACCTCCTTGACTATGGCACCAGGGCTACAGAGCTTTTCCCCGACCAGCCGCTTCCTTACCTTTTTACCGGACTGGCCAACCTGCAGTTAAAAAAGAATGAGGCAGCGCTCAAATCGTTTGCTTCAGGATCAAACCTGGTGGCCGACAACAACGAACTGCTTGCCCAGTTTTATATGTACCAGGGTGATGCGCTGCATGCCATGAAGCGGGAGTCTGAGGCATTCATAGCCTATGACCGTTCATTAAAACTCAAGGATGACAATGCCTATGTGCTGAATAATTATGCATACTATCTATCACTGGAGGGCAAAGAACTTGACAAGGCAGAGAAAATGTCGAAAAAGGCAGTGGCACTTGACCCTGCCAACGATTCTTTCCAGGATACCTACGGGTGGGTGCTTTTCAAACAGGGCAAATACAAGGAAGCCTCAGAATGGATATTGAAAGCTTTGCAGGCCAGTGACGGTCCAAGTGCTGAAGTGCTGGAGCATTACGGCGACGTGTTATACAAGCTTGATGATCCTGCCAGGGCCCTTGAATACTGGATCAAAGCAAAAGAAAAGGGGCCCGGAAGCGAACTCCTCGAGAAAAAGATCACTGAAAAAAAATACTACCAATAATTCATGATGGGTTTCCATTTCAAGTCACTGAGCCGGTTTAAATTACTGCTGCTGGCACCGATTTTTTTTATTGAATCCTGCAGCCCCGCCAGGAAAGTCATGAAGGCCCCCATCAAAGAGGAAGGTGCCGAATTCCTTTTCGCCAAACTGAAGGAGAAAGAACTGAAATATACCTGGTTCTCAGCAAAATTTTCTGCGGAATATTCCAACAAGGGAAAAGAGAACTCCTTCAACGGACAGATCCGAATCCGGAAGGACAGCCTTATCTGGATCTCCCTTACCCCGATGCTGGGGATAGAGGCAGTGCGGCTGATGATCTCCCAGGATTCGGTTAAACTGATCAACAGGCTCAACGACACATATTTCATCGGGGATTACGAATATGTAAACCGCTTTCTGAATACCAATATAGACTACGACCTTTTGCAGGCGTTCCTTCTTGGCAACGATCTTGAATTCTATGAAAATGGGAAATTCAAGGCGTCTGTTGACGGCGGCGAGTACAAGCTCTCAACAGGAGAACGGGGGAAACTGAAGAAATTTGTCAGAAGCAGCCAGGAAAACCTGAAGATCTTCATCCAGAACATATGGCTTGACCCGGTCAATTTCAAGATTATCCATACGGATGTGAAAGAGGCCCGCCGCGACAACATCAAGCTGGAGTCAACCTATGGTGATTTTGAGTTGGTTGAAGGCCAGTTTTTCCCGAAAAAGATGACCTGCACCATTTGGGCTGACAATACGATCAAGGTTAAAGCTGATTTCTCAAAAATGACCATTGACGTTCCGCTTCAATTTCCCTTTAAAGTCCCAGCGAGTTATCTGCCGGTCAAATAAAACACTGTACCATGAAAGGACGGGTGCTTTTCTTTAGCAAGGTGATGAATACCAGGTTTTTCATGGCATTTTTCATGGTTCTCGTCTTAACTGCAGCTTATCCTCAGTCGGCCAAAGAGAAGGAAAAGCTTCAGCGTACAAAGCAGAAGCTGGAGGAGGAGATACGCACTACCAGCGAACTTCTTGAAAAGACCAAGCATAATAAAGAATCCTCAATAAATAAGCTGCAGATACTGGCAAAACAGATCAGAAGCCGTGAAGCCCTGATCAATGCCATCAATCGCGAGCTCAGCGAGGTGCAGGTGACCATGGCTGTAGACAGCATCCAGATCAGCAGGATGTCGGTACAGCTTCGCGACCTTAAATCTGAGTATGCACGGATGATCTATTATGCATACCGTACCATGAACGGGCACAACAAGCTGATGTTCATCTTTTCTGCCAGGGACTTTAACCAGGCCTACCAGCGCCTGAAATACTACCGGCAATATGCATCCTATCGCCGGCTGCAGGCCGAACGCATTGAATCAACCAAAAAAGCGATCAATGCACACAGGGACAACCTGGAACAGACGAAAAACCAGAAGCTGACGTTGGTTCAGTCAAAACAAACTGAAAAACAGAAGCTTGACCGGGAAAAAACTGAGAAAGCAAATGCGGTCAAGGAGTTAACCGCAAAGGAGAAGCAATTGCTCGCCACACTTAAAACAAAGCAGCAGGCAGCACAGCGGCTTGAAAATGCCATAGAAAAATTGATTGCCGATGATATCAAAGCCTCGGAAGAACGGGCCCGTAAAAAAGTGGCAAAAGAGAACAAGACGGGAGTGCCACCAAAAAAGGCGGCTGGCACTGCTGTCATGGACTATACTCCGAAAGAAAAAGAGTTGTCATCCTCCTTTTCAGCGAATCGCGGAAGGTTGCCGTGGCCCTGCGACCGCGGGTTTATCTCGGGCAGTTTTGGCGAACATGCCCACCCGGTGCTTGAGCGTGTGAAGGTGAAAAACAATGGCATTGATATTATGACCGAGGGCGGTTCTGTGGTTAAGTCGGTATTTGGCGGAAAGGTGAGCCGCGTGCTGGCGTTTTCAAGTTTTAACAACGTCATCATCATTCGCCACGGTGAATACCTGACGGTTTATTCAAACCTCGACCAGGTAAGTGTGCGTGAAGGGCAGGAGGTTTCTGTGAAGCAGCCGATTGGCAAAGTGCATGCCAACCCGGGCGACCTGAAGTCGGAACTGCACTTTGAACTCTGGCATGGCAAAGTAATTCAGAATCCTGAGAACTGGCTTGCCGGAAGATAAATAGGAGGGACAACGTTTGATGAATCATACGGGCGAATTGGCCGCCCTGCTTACAGCCGTTTTCTGGACCATAACCGCACTTGCATTTGAAGCAGCCAGCCGGAAAATAGGATCCATGGTGGTTAACCTGCTGAGGCTGGTTATCGGTTTCGGTTTCCTGACTGTATTCGTGTTTTTCTACCGTGGAATTTTATTCCCTTTTGATGCATCCCCGCAGACCTGGTTTTACCTGGGCCTTTCCGGACTGATCGGTTTTGTATTTGGCGACCTTTGCCTGTTCCAGGCTTTTGTAGTCGTGGGTGCACGCATATCCATGCTGCTGATGGCGTTGGCGCCCCCGATGACGGCCCTGATCGGGTGGGTGATACTTGGAGAAACCCTTTCGTGGAAAAGCTGGATCGGCATGGTGCTGACCATCTCAGGCATTGCGCTGGTTGTATTGAAAAGGCATACTGCCGCTGAAAGCAATGGCGGGTTCAGGAAGGTGAAATTCAATTACCCGTTGTGGGGTATCCTGCTCGGCCTCGGCGGGGCGCTCGGTCAGGCAGTCGGTCTTGTGCTCAGCAAGGTAGGTATGCAGGGGTATGATACTTTTGCTTCTACGCAGATACGTGTCATTGCAGGCATTGCCGGCTTTTCTGTATTATTTACCATCATGGGATTCTGGAGACATGCATTCCGTGCCCTGCCGATGCGCAAGCCTATGCTGCAGCTTTCGCTGGGAGCGTTTTTCGGTCCGTTCCTCGGCGTTTCATTCTCCCTCATTTCCATTAAATATGCCGATACTGGCATAGCCTCCACCATCATGGCCATTGTCCCGGTGCTTATTATTCCACCGTCAATGATACTATACAGGGAAAAGGTTACGTTTAAGGAAATAGCCGGCGCAGTGCTGGCGGTGACTGGTGTGGCCATGTTCTTTCTTTAACGTGACAGGTGACGCGTGACGCGTGACAATGAGACGAATCATTATTCGGTCACCCGTCACCCGTCACGCGTCACGCGTCACCCGTCACGAATTTTCAATAACTTTATCCGTAAATTCAGCGTGCTATGTTCATCCACCGCCCAACCGAAATGAAAGCTCCCGATAACCCGGGGCCTCGTTTTTATATCGGTCTGGTTATTTTCATCTGCTCTTTTTTCATGTTGCCCACAGGTCTGGTGCTGCGCGAGTTTGTTTCTGATTCATTCTGGAAACTCTTTGTCCTGGGAGTATTCTGGATCAGCGCACCCCTGATGAAAATCGGGAGTATTGCCATCCTCGGAAAGGCATCCTACGCCTGGATCAATTACCAGGTGCACTATTTTTATCACAAAGTGGCCAAACCTCACCAGATCACTCCTTTGCGCTATAACATCGGCCTGGTCATGTTTGTCCTGCCTTTTCTTCCCAACTATATGATCTCATTCCTGCCTCATCTGGCTCCTGTTTCATTAACAGTACATTATACTATAATTGTTACCTCTGACCTGGTATTCCTTGCCAGCCTGTTTGTGCTGGGCGGCGACTTCTGGGATAAACTTCGCGCGCTTTTTATTTATAAGGCGAAGGCCAGGTTTGAAGATAGGCCCGAAAAAGATGTATTGCAGTAATCCTTGTGAAAGGAAATACAGGATCAATAAACCCTGTCATTTATCACTTACGGATGATGAGCTTATGGCAGGATGTGCCTTCTGCGGTGACTGTTGTCAACAGATACACCCCTTCCGGCAGAAACGACATATCTGCATGTTTAATCCGTGAAGTTGCCATTGACCTGTCATCCTCCCTGAAAACAACTTCGCCCAGAGAATTGGTAACTGCAATGTTCAACGGACCGGGCACCGCGGTTGTTATTTCCAGCAGGAAAACGCCATTGTTCGGGTTTGGGTAAATGGTGATCTGTCCGGCTGACTTCTCTGTGGTTCCTGTACAGTTTTTAAAGGTCAGGTAAACAGAATCACGGTTCTGGCATTGGTACTTGTTTTCAACCATAAGACGGATGAGGTGGCTCCCCGTTCCGCCTGAATTGGCCGTGTCACAGGTGATTTCAGGTGATGTGAAATTTCCCGGGGCCCAGAGCCAGGATGAAACACCTGCTGTATCTGTTGTGAGATGGATTGACTGACCTGCACAAACTGTGTCGCGGGGAGAAACAGTGATGTTGGCAGCCGGACGCGGGTTGATCCTGATGTGTTTACCTGCTGCATAACTTCCGTAAGGATTAAATCCTGTGAGAAGCAAATTGATGCCGCCTGTGATCAGGTCATTGGTTCCCGGCTGGTATATGGTAACGAGTGATGTGTCGTTGCTGAAAATACCGTCACCCTCCGAACTCCAGTGGATAGAGTCGTATAGTTGTGCAGTGGCCTGCAGACTGACATTGGTACCGGCGCAAATGGTGTCGCCCGGACCGGGATCAACCACCGGAAGGATCGGGGGCGGCAGGGAAATGAAGTCAACCCAGGCGCGGTCAAAGCCGACACCTAAGGCCAGGTCTTTCAGGTAGATCCACTTGAATACATGCTGTCCTGCTGCAACCGGAAAGGAAGCCCTGGTCCACGGGATTTCACCTGACCATTGATCTTGCAACATGCCGTCAATGGTGAACATCAGGAAATCGTAGTCCTGCTCGCTGGAAGTGCGGAAATAGAAAGAGATGCTGTCGTCGGCAGCGGAGGTATAGGTGAGGAGCATCTGGGAGTTCTGGTAGTCGCTGATGGCGCCGGATTCAGAACAGAAATTCCCTTCCCACGGATCCTGACTGGTAAGCACCCATGGCTTTGCACCGCCCGACTGCCAGGGATATTGCGTGAATGTGTTTGATTCCCAGTCTTCCACAACAAGGCCTATGACAACGTGGAATGTGCGCTCGGCGTGAAACAGTCCCGACCTGGTGGAATAAACGAGGTCGGCCCCGGTGCCAACCGGTGTTGCCGGGCTGATGATAATTTTAAAAACTGCATTTCTGACCGCTCTGGGAGGAATATCCCCCAGGAAAACACTGTCGTACACCAACGTCAGGTAGGGAGAAGTTGTTGTCAGTGTTCCGGATGTCGATAAACAGGTAAAATCACCCGTATTGACCGTGGGTACGATCACCTGCACTGTTTCCCCGGCATCCATGCGCCCGTTGTGGTTGCCCTGTATGGTATCCACGACTGTGATACCGTTGATTTTCAAAGCAGGGGCATGGGCTTCAATGGCAAAATGGCTGTACCATGTTGAATCGGTCCCTTCAGCCCGAACATTAAACCGCACCATGAGGTTGTCGGGGATGGTGTCGGAAACTTTGAATGCATAACCGTCGGGGATGACTTTCACCTGGCCGGGTTCAAATGGCCCGTATGATGCAGCACTGTCAGTAATCTGGATGTAGGGTGATGCCGACGAAATAAATGAATTTACCCCTGCTACCTGCTGATCTCCGATGTTCTTCATCCCGACTGAAAGGTGAAGCGAATCACCGTAATTCATGGTCACATCCCCGCTGCCTGCGACAGTTGCCAGGGAATCGGAATAATAGGTTACCCAGGGCTGGTTCGGGTTTGGCCCCAGGTCAAACGGCGAAACATAGGCCATGGCCCTGCCATCGTGATTATCTGTCCATATCGGGTAAACTTTCATATTGTCCGACTGAATCCCAATGTAATCGCCGAAATATGAAAATGCCAGTCCCGGGATGGGTTCCGGCGTAAATGTGTAGTCGCTCACCTGCATGTCTGTCCACGAATTTCCGCCATCGTATGAAGTGGAAACATACACGGCTGCCATGGTTGAATCAACTGCCCGGTCGTCATAATAAACAACGCAAAGCCCTCCCGTTACCTTATCGCAGGTGATCCATGGAAGAAAATGCTGCTTCCCGAGTCCTGCAGGATCCTGGTTAACCCGGATGGGGGATGACCATGTTGATCCGCCATCGCCGGAGCGGATGAGATATATGTCAATGTCGGTTCCGGTGTTGATGCCGGGATAGCCCACATTTGACCATACAATGTAAATTGTACCCCTGTTCGGGCCGGTGGTATTGTCAACCGTCATGCAGGGAAACGAACTCACCCGCATGTTCTTTCCGGTCATGCTGGCCCTGATGCCCTTGATGTTGCTGATAATCCGGGTCGCCGGAATGAAAACAACGCCCCCGTCAATGGATTTGGTAAACCCGATGGCAGTTTCGTCGGAAGGCCAGGAGTCGTAGATGCTCCAGGTTGCATACACCTCGCCGTTCGGCCCGGTTTGCAGGTTGACCCCATGATTGAGTTTCAGGGCGGAGGCGGCGGAACTGATGTTGAGCGGAGAACTCCAAGTAAGTCCGTTGTTGGTTGACCGGACGATGTCAACCTGGTTGGTGTCGGGATGCCCTGGAATAAAGTTCGTCCAGGCGTCGTATAAATATCCTGCATAAGGGCTCGAAGGCGAATTGTCAATCCACAGATGGTTTTTATCAAGCAGCCCTATCCCTGAGGAAGGGCCCTGGGCAACAGTCACTCTTTTCCAGGTCTTACCCTGGTCTTTACTGTACGACACCGCCTGTCCGTAACTGCCGGTGATCCTGCCAACATACCACCAGCCATTCAGGCCAATGGCGGTGGAGGGGTCGCCGGCATTGTTGCCGTTCACTCCCAGTGTTGATCCGTCCCAGTCCTGGCCGTTATCAAGTGAATACAAAGCATCAGCGCCGTAAGGATTCATGGCATAGCCTGATATCCAGCTGCTTGAATTGTTAGAATTCAGCACCACGTTTTCATCCGCAGGATCAATGAAGATGGAATTTTCACTTTGGGTGACGTCGGATTCGGAGGTGACGGGGATGTCGGGGGAGTTTAGTGCGCGTGACGCGTGACGGGTGACAGGTGACGGGTGAGGCGTGACAGGTGACGCGTGACGGGTGACAGGTGACGGGTGAGGCGTGACAGGTGACGCGTGACGGGTGACAGGTGACGGGGTATATTCCCGGATTGTGGTTCCGTTGAAAATGGCAGGCGGGATTTTTACCACCGGGTTTGCCTTGACATATCCAAGCTGAACCATACGATTCCAGTAACCGATATTGTCAACCATCGTGTTCACCTTCCCTTTGCCTGCAGGTGTAACCTCAGGCATCATCCGGGCCGTCTGGGAGAACACCGCTTGTGAAACAAACAATAAACCAACAATAACCACACTAATATATTTTTTCATAAACAATCTTTCTCAAAACAACACAAAGTTACACAAAAACACCACTACTCACCCGTCACCCGTCACCTGTCACCTGTCACGCGTCACCCGTCACGCGTCACCTGTCACCCGTCACGCATCACCCGTCACGCGTCACCCGTCACTCTTCTCCATTTCCTTTTTCGTATATTTGCCCTGATTATTTAACTTTACACCCTATGATCCCCGCTATAATTATTTTATTGCTCCTTTTTTTACTCAACGGAGCGTTCGTCATGTCAGAGATTGCCCTTGTTTCCGCACGCAAAACAAAGCTGGAACTTGATGCCAGGCGCGGCGACAAGCTGGCCCAGCTGGCACTTGACAATGCCAATGCGCCATCGAGAATATTATCAACCATGCAGATAGGCATCACCCTCATCGGCATCCTCACCGGGGTTTATTCCAGTGATGAAATTACAACCGGGATGGAGACGCTGCTCATCAGTTTCGGAATGGGGCCGTCGTTGAGCCACTCCATGGCCCTTATCATTGTGGTTATTATTGTTACCTTCATATCCATCCTTATCGGGGAACTTGTTCCAAAACGCATCGGCCTTATCAATCCCGAAGGAATTGCCAAGTCAACAGTAAGGCCGCTGCTGATCATCACAAAGATTGTATACCCGTTCACCTATTTCCTTTCAAGAGCGGGCGACGGGATTCTATGGCTTATGAGGATTAAGCCATCACCCGATTCAAAAGTTACCGAGGAAGAGATCAAAGCCATGGTTCAGGAAGGTGCTGAAGACGGGGAGGTTCAGGAGATTGAACAGGATATCGTTGAACGGGTTTTTCACCTGGGCGACCGCAAGGTATCCTCCCTGATGACGCACCATTCTGACCTTGAATGGATTGATATTCATGACTCCTCTGAAGAGATACGGAAAAAAATGAGGGCAGAACTTCATTCCGTTTATCCCGTTTGCGAGGACGACCTCGACAACGTAAAGGGTGTTATCTTCATCAAGGACCTGTTCCTTGAAAATATCTGCGACGACAACTATGACATTCAGAATCAGATCAGGCCGGCGCAGTTTGTCCATGAAACCCTTTCTGCATACGAAACCCTGGAGATTTTCAAACAGAATAAGATCCACTATGGCCTGGTGGTCGATGAGTACGGTACCACGGTGGGCATGGTTACCCTGAATGATATTCTTGAAGCGCTGGTCGGAGATTTCAATGAACCAAACCCGGATGAGCCGCAGATCAATATGCGCGATGACGGAAGCTGGCTGGCCGACGGGCAGATGTCGTTTTACGAGTTTGCCTACGAATTCAACATCCAGGGGTTTGATAAAAACAAGATCAAGTTTGATACGCTTGCCGGTTTGGCTATGAGCATACTAAAGCACATCCCAAAACCCGGCGAAAAGTTCAACTGGAAGGAGTATGAATTTGAAATCGTTGACCTTGACGGCAACCGGATTGACAAACTGATCATCAAAAAGATTGACCCTTAGCATGAAAAACATCAGATCCATTGTTGCTGCCATCCTCTTTTTTATTGTAGCCGTTCTTTTTATTGCATTTCATTCATCTTTCAGGTTTTTCCTGCCTGCCCAGCAGGTGGAACTGAGCCACGGTGTTGAATATGGCGCGGTAGTTAAGGATTTTCTGTTCGTGCAGGAAATCACCATGCAAAAGAGGTATATCAGCCGGGTAGATCTGTACATGGCGAAGCTGCCAAGCACCTATGCCAATGAAAATGTTTTTCTTCTCCTGAACGAGCAGCACCAGATTCTTTATACGCGACGTTTCTCCTCTTCAGATTTTGGAGAGGCGCTCTATTTTCCTTTTGACTTCGGAAAAAATCTTGACATCGGCGCAGGGAAGAAGGTGTATGCCTGTATCCATTCCATTGACGGTGACCAGGGAAGTTACATCGGCCTCGCAAAAAAGCAGAACAGTAACCTTGGAAAATTGTATGTCGTGACGATCGTGAACAATGACATTGTTCAGTCTTTTGAGAAACAGCAGTCACGGGTTGACTTCGTCGGCAGCATCGGTGTCCGTACCTTTGAATCCGGCACCCGGTTCTTTTCCATGCTCCAGGTCATTTTATACCTGCTGACTGCAGCAATTTCGATTCTCCTGCTTTTCAGCGGAAAGGTACTCACCTTTATCAGCAGGACCAGGATTTTGCCTGAATACGCTTTCGCAGGGTTCTCGGTCGTATTCGGGTTGATTATCATGGTGATTACCCCGCCGTTTATGGTTCCTGACGAGGCAGCCCACTTTTACCGTTCGTATGAAATATCCGAATTCAACATTTTCAAATTCTCCAATGAGGTTCCGGCTTCCCTGGTTGATTTTACGTCGGAGTGCGACCGGATGCGGTTCAGTACCCATGAAAAAACCACCAGGGCTGAAGTAATATCCATGTCCGCGATCCGCCTTAACCCCCATAACCGGACAAAAGTTGAGTCCCCCGACTACACAATCACATACTTACCCCAGGCAACGGGAATCTTTATCGGAAGGTTGCTGCAGTTAAGCCCATTATGGCTCATGTACCTTGGAAGGCTTTTCAATATGCTGGTTTCCATACTCCTCGTTTATCTTGCCATCAGGAGCACTCCGGTGCTCAAATGGTTGTTTTTCCTGCTGGGGGTTATGCCTATGACACTGTACCTTTTTTCGTCGCTTTCCTACGATGCCTTAACCATCAGCCTGTCATTCCTGCTCATCGCAACCATTTTGAAACATGCATTCAGTGACGGACCAATTACGGCCCCGGGCAAACTGGCAATGGTCTTTGTCCTTGCCGCATTGCTTGCAGCAGCCAAGCCTCCGTATTTCCTCATCGTTTTTGCCTTTTTGATCATTCCTGTTGAAAAACTTGGCAACCTGAAGCGGTATTCTGTGGTTTTTATTGCATTGGTTGCCATGGCTTTAATCGTTTCCCAGGTGTCTGCACCCGGGAGGAGCATACTTGGGAAGGCCATTGCTTCCGCGGGCAACATTCCTGCTCCGGTAATTTCATTTCCTGAGGAAGAGTCAATGCACATGGAGCAGGCAAATCACAATCCGCTGTCGGCTTCGCTGCCGCTTTTGCCGCATGGTTTTTCGGGTGGCCAGGCGTCAGAAAAAGCGCCTGATACAACAGGGCAGGCTGCACAACCAGCACAAAGTTCAGGGGCAGGGAGCGCCGGGCAGCCAGCCAGTCAGCACCAGAGCAACCCGTATGATGCAGCGGCACAGAAACAGTTCATTCTGGATGATCCTGCAAGGTTCATCGGCATCATGTTTACGTCCATTATCAGTTCCATCGGCTTATATGCTGTGGGTTTTGTCGGGCTTTTCGGCTGGGTTGATACCCCATTGCCCTCGGGTCTGGCATACGCCTACCTGTTTTTTTTACTGCTGGTCGTGCTGGTATATCCGTCATCCGGGGCAAAAATCAACATCGTCAGAAAGCTGCTGCTTTTCGGAATTTTCGCGGCCTGTCTGGCCCTGATCGAAACAGCGATGTACCTCTACTGCAACCCCGTAGGAAGCAGCACTGTTATTGCGGTTCAGGGACGGTACTTTATAGCGGTCTGCCCGATTTTATTGATGGTTTTCCTCAACGGGACCCTGTACAGATTTGTCGGAAAAATGTTTTTACCCTCCGCAGTCAAGCCTGCTTCGGGAAAGCAGGTGAAGAAACAATCCTCAGTCCGGGCAACTTCCGGTGATGTCCCGGTGTCTGAAACTATATCATGGACAGCCATGGTGATTGCTTTTGCCACACTGGTTATTTCGGTGTATGTGATTCTTGAAAGATACTATGTCCTGACGATGTAAACAGCATGCTTTCAGCATAACAAGGAAAGAATTTTGATGGTTTTGTCGTCCGGCAACCAAAAATTTGTATCTTTACACTGATTTTTCATTTAAGAATCGTTCTAAATAATCATTGAGTTTGACAATTTATACATTTGTAAATCAAGTTATTAGAATACTATTATTTGACCCCAATAAATCAACCACTGAGAGCTCAGCCGGTTGAGTATTTTTATTTTACCACGAATACAAATGCAATTAATATAAAACACTTATAAAAATCCGCAACATTAATTTATTTGTTATGAAAAAACTCTATTTACCCTCCTTGATGATTTTGCTGGCCATGATTTTTGGCACTTTCAGCTCAACACTGCACGCTCAGCAACTCAGTCCGAATGCCCCGGTTGTCGCTGCCTCTCTTTCGGTGGCCCCCGATATCAGCGGGTTATGTATCGGATCAACGGTTTTGGTTCCGATTCATATCACCGGTGACGGTGTTTTGAGCCTTAACCTGTACATAGAATTTGACCACAGTGTGCTTGCCAAAGCGCCTGGTGCAGGATATGCCAACCTTTTTCCCGGGTTCAATGCATTATACAATTATGCTTACAGCGGAGCCTTTCCTACGGTCAGCTACCTGGATATTTCATCAAATGAGCTTATAGGCACCAATTTTACAGGGGAAAAGCTGATGGATCTTGCCTTTGTCTACATGGGAGGAAGTACCACCATTCACTTCCGGACGTCTCCGAATCCCACACCTCCGCCTCTTTGCAAAATGTTTGATGAATTTGGAACACAAATTTTACCAGTAACCTACACCGACAATTTGGTTAGCGGATACCCGAATTTAACGGTCGGTACCATTTCAGGTAACCAAACCATTTGCAGTGGCATTGTGCCTGCCCAACTCACCGGCACGCCTCCTTCAAATGGAACATCCCCAACTTATCAGTGGCAAAGTTCACCGGATAACAGCACTTTCACGGATATCACTGGTGCAACCTCGATCAACTTCCAGCCTGCCGCCCTTTCCGCGACAACCTATTACAGGCTGATGCAGAATGCAACAGGAACCTGTACCGGCCCCAAGCCAACTAATACAGTAACGATAGCAGTCAACCCGTTGCTGCCTGTCAGTTTAACCATTGCAGTGACAGCTAATCCGGTGTGTGCCGGAACCGTCGTGACTTTCTCTGCTACTCCGGTCAACGGAGGCTCATCACCGGTTTACCATTGGAAAATTGACGGTGGTAATATCCCAGGCGCTACCAGTTCAAGTTTTATCAATATCCCCTCCGACGGTGATGTGATTACCTGTGAACTTACATCCAATGCAACATGCGCCAGTGGCAGCCCTGCATTGTCAAGCCCCATTGCGATGATAGTTAATCCGATCCTTCCGGTGGCTGTTGCGGTTACTCCCTCGGCAAACCCGGTATGCGCCGGAACAGCGGTAACCTATACAGCAGCTCCCATTAACGGTGGCACCACACCAGTCTACCAGTGGATGGTAAATGGTGCACCAGTGGGCACAGGCACCGCAACCTATACATTTACTCCGGCCAACAGCGACATTGTTAAGTGCCAGATGACCTCCAGTGAGGCATGTACCACCGGCAACCCTGCCATGTCCAACAGTATTAACATGACTGTGCTTCCGGTACTGCCGGTAGCCGTTGCGGTTACACCTTCTGCCAACCCGGTATGTGGCGGAACAACGGTTACTTTTACAGCTGTACCACTGAATGGCGGCACCACTCCTGCATACCAGTGGTATGTAAATGGCGTGCCTTCCGGAACCAACAGCACAACCTATTCCTACTCTCCGGCCAACAACGATGTGGTTACCTGTCAGCTCACCGCCAGCGGGCCTTGTACTTCAGGTAACCCGGCAATGTCAAACACAGTGACCATGACGGTCAATCCTGTCGTTGCCGTTGCTGTTGCCATTAACGCATCAGCCAACCCGGTATGTACAGGCACCGCTGTGACCTACACAGCCTCGCCAATCAACGGGGGAACAACGCCAACATACCTTTGGAAGGTAAACGGTGTAGCAGTCGGAACCAACAGCACAACGTATTCATATACTCCGGTCAACAGTGATGTGGTTACCTGTCAGCTTACATCAAGTGAGCCTTGTACACTCGGCAACCCTGCCATCTCCAATACTGTAACCATGGCAGTGCTCCCGATCCTTCCGGTAATAGTGGCGGTTACCCCATCAGCCAACCCGGTTTGTGACGGCACTTCTGTAACATATACAGCAGTTCCCCTGAACGGAGGAACAACACCGACTTATGCATGGATGGTGAATGGCGCACCCGCCGGATCAAACAGCGCAACATTCAGTTATACCCCTGCCAACGGCGATGTGGTTACCTGTCAGCTGACGTCAAGCGAGCCTTGCACATCCGGAAGCCCGGCGCTGTCAAATACAGTGACCATGACTGTATTCCCGGTACTGCCTGTTTTCGTATCTGTAACTCCATCAAACAACCCGGTTTGTGCCGGCGTGGCAGTGACATTTTCAGCTGCATCCATCAACGCAGGAACAACCCCTGTTTACCAGTGGACAATGAACGGCGTTTCTGTGGGTTCCAACAGCACAACCTATTCTTATACCCCGGCCAACAATGATGTGGTCACCTGCCTGTTAACCTCAAGTGAACCATGTACGTCAGGCAACCCTGCCGTATCGAATGCAGTGACGATGACTGTGAATCCAATCCTGCCGGTATCTGTTGCAGTTACTCCTTCAGTTAACCCGATATGCAACACAACAGTGGTAACCTTCACGGCAGTTCCTGTAAATGGAGGCACCACCCCGGCTTACCAGTGGAACGTGAACGGATCTCCGGCAGGTGCCAACAGCGCAACTTATTCCTATGCCCCGGCCAACAATGATATTATTACCTGCCAGCTAACATCAAGCGAACTTTGCACTTCAGGCAATCCTGCCTTATCAAACACGGTTACCATGAGTGTTGACCCCAACCTCCTCGTCGGAACAATCAGTGCAAATCAAACGATCTGTTCAGGAGTGACTCCTGCTGTCCTTTCAAGTACAGCTCCTTTGACTGGAACCTCACCAACCTATCAATGGCAGAGTTCACTTGACAACAATACATTCGGCAATATCAATGGTGCCACGCTCACAACCTACCAGGCAGGCGCATTGACAGCAACGACTTATTACAGGCAGATGCAGGATGCATCCGGTGTTTGCGGTGGCCCGCTGCCTACCAACACAGTGACAATCACAGTTAACCCGATATTGCCTGTTGCTGTAGCGATCAACGCTTCCGCCAACCCGGCATGCAATGGCAGTTCTGTAACATTCACTGCATCACCGTTAAATGGTGGTACAACTCCTGCTTACCAGTGGATGGTGAATGGCGTAGCAGCAGGAACGAACAGTGCTGCATATACTTATGCCCCGGCCAACAACGATGTTGTCACCTGCCAGCTGACCTCCAGCGAAGCTTGTACACTTGGCAATCCTGCCATGTCAAACACAGTGACCATGACGGTTCTTCCGATTCTTCCGGTCGCTGTTGCTGTTACACCGTCGGCCAACCCGGTTTGTAACGGCACCACGGTTACCTTTACCGCTGTTCCATTGAACGGAGGTGTTACCCCATCTTATCTGTGGATGGTTAACGGTGCACCTGCAGGAACCGACAATTCAACTTTTAGTTATTCCCCGGTTAACAATGATGTGGTGACTTGCCAGTTAACGTCAAGCGAACCATGTACTTCAGGAAACCCGGCCATGTCAAACACGGTAACCATGACGGTTATTCCGGTACTTCCGGTTTCAGTAACCGTGACAGCTTCGGCCAACCCGGTTTGCAATGGTACATCAGTTACATTTACAGCTGCTCCGGTAAATGGTGGTACAACTCCTTCCTTCCTGTGGAGCGTTAACGGTTCACCGGCCGGCACCAATAGCAATACCTTCACATACAGTCCTTCTAACAATGACGTGGTTGCCTGTCAGCTGACCTCCAGCGAGCCCTGTACGCTTGGGAATCCAGCAGTTTCAAACACGGTTACCATGACTGTCAACGCAATAGTACCTGTGAGCGTGGCAATCAGTTCTTCAGCCAACCCGGTGTGCACCGGTAACCCAGTTACTTTTACTGCCACTCCTGTGAATGGTGGATCAACCCCGACCTATCAATGGTTTTTAAACAGTTTTGCGGCTGGCAGTAACAGCAGCACTTACACATTTGTACCAACAAATAACGATGTTGTTGCCTGCCAGATGACCTCCAGTGAATTATGCACGACAGGAAACCCTGCTACCTCGAATATCGTCACACTTTCTGTCATTGATGGTCTGCTGGTTGGTTCAATCAGCGCCGACCAGACTATTTGTGCCGGTGTTGTTCCTGCACAGTTAACCGGAACAGCCCCGTCCAACGGTACGTCGCCCACCTATCAGTGGCAGAGTTCGCTTGACAATACCACATTCAATAATATTAACGGCGCCACATCGCTGAATTATCAGCCAGGTGCCCTGACAACAACTACCTATTATAAACAGATGCAGAATGCGGCCGGAACCTGCGGCGGACCATTGCCAACGAACACAGTCACCATTTCTGTAAACCCATTGTTGCCGGTCGCTGTTGCCGTTACCCCTTCTGCCAACCCGGTTTGTGCCGGTAATTCAGTCAGCTTCTTTGCTGCAACGATCAACGGCGGCACAACCCCGGTATACCAGTGGATGGTTAACGGAGTTGCTGCAGGATCAAACAGTTCTAGTTATTCCTATACCCCGGCCAACAACGATGTTGTAACCTGCCAGCTTACCTCCAGTGAGACATGTACGGTGGCTAACCCGGTGATGTCAAATACGGTGACAATGACTGTAATTCCGATTCTTCCGGTTGCTGTCGCAATCAATGCATCAGCGAACCCGAGTTGTGCCGGTGCATCAGTTACATTCACAGCCACACCGCTGAACGGCGGCACAACGCCTGCTTACCAGTGGTTTGTAAACGGAGTTGCTGCAGGAACCAACAGTGCCACTTACAGTTATGCACCGGCAAATAACGATGTTGTTACCTGCCAGCTGACTTCAAGTGAACCTTGTACTTCAGGCAATCCTGCTCTGTCAAACACAGTTACCATGACTGTATTTGACAACCTCCTCGTCGGAACAATTGCTGCAGATCAGACGATCTGTTCAGGAGTTGCACCTGCCGGCCTGACAAGTACCGGCCCGTTAAACGGCATCGCACCCACTTATCAGTGGCAGAGTTCTCTCGACAACAATACCTTCAATAATATCAATGGTGCTACCCTTGCAACCTATCAGCCGGGAACCCTTACATCTACAACATATTTCAAACAGTTGCAGGATGCTTCCGGAGTATGCGGCGGGCCGCTGGCAACCAATGCAGTAACGATCACGGTGAACCCTGTTCTTCCGGTTGCTGTGGCTATCAATTCATCCGCCAACCCTTCCTGCACAGGAGCCCCGGTTACTTTTACAGCAACACCTGTTAACGGTGGAACCACCCCTTCATACCTGTGGTTTGTGAATGGAACATCAGCCGGCACCAACAGTGCAACTTATACCTATGTTCCTGTGAATAACGATGTGGTCACCTGCGTGTTGAACTCAAGTGAAACCTGTACACTCGGTAATCCCGCCACCTCCAATACGATCACGATGACCGTATTCCCGGATCTGCTCGTGGGAACCATCAGTGCAGACCAGACAATATGTTCAGGAATTATTCCGGCACAGCTGACCAGTACCGGCCCGTTAAACGGTGTAAGTCCGACTTATCAGTGGCAGAGCTCGCTTGATAACAGTACATTCGGCAATATCAACGGTGCTACATCACAGAATTACCAGCCGGGTGCCCTCACATCTACCACCTATTACAAACAGATGCAGGATGCATCCGGTGTATGCGGAGGACCCCTTGCAACGAATACAGTGACCATTACGGTGAATCCTTTACTCCCGGTTGCAGTGGCTATTACACCATCTGCCAACCCAGTTTGCGCCGGTATATCTGTCACGTATTTTGCAGCTACAATTAACAGTGGTTCAACACCTGCTTACCTGTGGATGGTAAACGGAGTACCTGCCGGTACAAACAGTTCAAGTTTCTCCTATACACCTGCCAACAATGATGTTGTTACCTGCCAGTTAACTTCCAGTGAAGCCTGTACAGTGGCCAACCCTGTCATGTCAAACACAGTGGTGATGACTGTACTTCCGGTACTTCCTGTAGCGGTTGCTGTTAATGCATCAGCAAACCCAAGTTGTATCGGGGCATCTGTAACATACACTGCCACACCGCTGAATGGTGGTACAACACCAGCATACCAGTGGTTTGTGAATGGAGTTCCTGCCGGAACAAACAGTACAACATACAATTATGTGCCTGCCAACGGCGATGTTGTAACCTGCCAGCTGACTTCAAGCGAACCGTGTACCCTTGGTAATCCTGCCATGTCAAACACAATTAACATGACTGTGTTTAACAACCTTCTTGTCGGAACGATTGCCGCCGATCAAACGATTTGCTCAGGAATTGTTCCTGCACTGTTGACGAGCAACGGACCGTTAAATGGAGTTACACCAAGTTACCAGTGGCAGAGTTCACTCGACAACAATACATTCAACAATATCAATGGTGCCACACTGACCACTTACCAGCCAGGGGCACTGACTTCTACGACATATTACAAACAGTTGCAGGATGCATCCGGTGTATGCGGCGGACCATTGGCTACAAATACGGTTACCATCACTGTTAACCCGCTGTTACCGGTAGCCATTGCTGTTACTCCTTCAGCCAACCCGGTTTGCGCCGGTGTTGCAGTAACCTATTTTGCTGCTACGATCAACGGTGGAACAACACCAGCCTACCTGTGGACGGTGAACGGAATACCCGCGGGAACCAACAGTTCCAGCTATTCCTACACTCCTGCAAACGGGGATGTAGTCACCTGTCAGTTAACTTCAAGTGAGACCTGCACCGTAGCGAACCCTGTAATGTCAAATACGGTTACGATGACTGTAATGCCGATTCTTCCAGTTGCGGTAGCCATTAACCCTTCGGCCAATCCATCATGTGCCGGCATCCCGGTTACCTTTACTGCATCACCCATTAACGGCGGCACTACTCCGGCCTATCAATGGTATGTAAACGGTGTTCCGGCGGGTTCAAACAATACAACTTATTCATATGTACCAGCCGACGGAGATGTGATTACCTGTCAGCTGACCTCCAGTGAACCATGCAACGTGGGCAACCCTGCTATGTCGAACACAGTGAACATGACAGTTTTCCCGAATCTTATCGTAGGTTCCATTGCCGCCGACCAGACCATTTGTGCAGGATTAACTCCTGCGCTGATCACCGCAACGCCTCCGTCAAACGGAACAACACCGGTATACCAGTGGCAGAGTTCACTTGACAATAATACCTTTGCAGATATCAACGGTGCTACAACCCAGAATTACCAGCCGGGTGCGTTGACGACCACTACCTATTACAAGCAATTACAGAACGCAACGGGCACCTGCAACGGGCCGCTTGCTACCAATGTGGTAACCATTACTGTAACACCGCAATTTGTTGTTGGTTCCATCAGCGCCGATCAAACAATTTGTAACGGCAGTGCACCTGCTCTTCTGACCGGTGTGCCTCCTGTAGGTGGAACATCGCCTGTTTACCAGTGGCAGAGTTCACTTGACAATGCAACTTTTACCAATATCAACGGTGCCACATCGCTGAACTATCAGCCAGGGGCGCTTACAACCACCACATACTATCAGCAGATCCAGAATACCTCCGGATCTTGTGGTGGCCCGCAGGCGACCAATGTTGTAACTATCACTGTTGGTGCTTTCCCTGCAATCGTTCCCGGATCTATCAGTGCTGATCAGTTCCTATGCATAGGTAACGTTCCTGCATTGCTGACGGCTACACCTCCTTCCAACGGAACCTCTCCGACATATCAGTGGCAGAGTTCTCTGGACAACAGCACCTTCAGCAACATCAACGGTGCCACAACCCAGAACTACCAGCCAGGAGCATTGTCTGCGACCACTTATTACAAGCAGCTGCAGGATGCTCAGAGTACCTGCGGCGGGCCTGCAGCAACGAATGTTGTTACAATCACAGTGAATCCGACGCTTGCTGTTGGTTCAATCAGTGCAAACCAGGCCATCTGCTACGGGAATACTCCTGCATTACTCACGGCTACTGCCCCGTCAAACGGAACCTCACCAACTTATCAATGGCAAAGTTCACTTGACAACAGTACTTTCAACAATATCAACGGTGCAACCTCCCAGAACTATCAGCCTGGTGCATTGACCTCGACAACATACTACAGGCAGAATCAGAATGCACTGAACACATGTGGTGGGCCTCTGTCAACAAATGTTGTAACCGTTACGGTGAATCCGTTACCGTTACCAACCATTGCTGGTCCTTCATCTGTTTGCCTCAACTCAGCCGGTAATGTTTACACTACCCAGTCAGGTATGACTGGGTATACCTGGACAGTTTCTGCCGGTGGTGTGATCACTGCCGGTGCAGGTACCAGTGCCATCACTGTTACATGGAATACTGTCGGACCGCAGGTTGTCACTGTATCGTATACAAATACAAGCAACTGTACGGCTGCAACCCCGGGAACTTACAACGTCACCGTCAACCCGTTGCCAGTACCGACCATTACGGGTCCGGCATCGGTGTGCATGAGCTCAACAGGAAATATATACACCACAGAAGCCGGTATGACAGGTTACACCTGGACCGTCTCTGCCGGTGGCAGCATTACTGCAGGAGCGGGCACCAATGCGGTTACCGTAACCTGGAATACTGCTGGCGCGCAAACGGTATCTGTAAATTATATCAATGCCAACGCATGTTCTGCTGCAACTGCAACCACGTATAATGTGACTGTAAATGCCTTACCGGTACCCACCATTGCAGGTCCGGCATCTGTATGCGTAAACTCCACAGGCAACATTTATACAACCGAATCGGGTATGACCGGTTACACATGGACTGTATCTGCAGGCGGTAACATTACCGCAGGTAACGGCACCAGTGCCATTACAGTAAGCTGGAACACCACAGGTGCACAAACTGTTACTGTGAATTACAACAATGGCAACGGATGTACGGCGGCAACTGCAACCGTTTATAACGTGACAGTAAATGCATTACCGGTTCCGACCATTTCCGGACCTGCATCGGTTTGCCTGAATTCCACAGGAAACGTTTATACAACAGAAACCGGAATGACGGGTTACACCTGGACTGTTTCCGCAGGCGGCAACATTACTGCCGGTGCAGGCACCAGTGCGATTACAGTAACCTGGAGCACTACAGGTGCACAGACCGTTACTGTGAACTACAACAATGCCAACGGGTGTACAGCAGCAACTGCTACCACTTATAATGTGACTGTAAATGCATTACCGGTACCGACCATCGCCGGCCCGGCATCAGTTTGCGTTAATTCCACAGGCAATGTATATACCACTGAATCGGGGATGACAGGTTACACATGGACTGTCTCCGCAGGTGGCAGCATTACTGCCGGTGCAGGAACCAATGCGGTTACTGTAACATGGAGCACCGCCGGAGCAAATGCGGTTACTGTAAATTACAACAATGCAAACGGCTGTACCGCAGCAACGGCAACGGTCTATAACGTTACTGTAAATGCACTGCCAGTCCCGACCATTACCGGTCCTGCTTCAGTTTGTCTGAATTCAACAGGTAATGTTTACAATACCGAGACTGGTATGACAGGCTATACATGGACTGTTTCAGCCGGTGGTACCATCACTGCAGGTGCGGGAACCAGTGCCATAACAGTTACATGGACCACTACAGGTGCCAAAACTGTAACAGTCAACTATACCAACGGAAATGGCTGTACTGCCGCAACACCGGCCACTTACACCGTAACAGTGAACGCACTGCCTGTTCCGACCATCGCAGGTCCTGCTTCAGTTTGCGTGAATTCAACGGGCAATGTATACACTACCCAGACCGGAATGACAGGTTACACCTGGACTGTTTCGGCGGGCGGTATCATTACTGCCGGTGCCGGTACAAATGCAATCACGGTTACATGGAATACTATCGGTGCCAATACGGTTACGGTAAATTACACCAATGGCAGCGGTTGTACCGCAGCTGCTCCTGTAACTTACAATGTGACAGTGAACGCCCTGCCGGTGCCGACCATCACCGGACCTGCATCTGTTTGTGTTAACTCAACGGGCAATGTTTACACCACACAGACTGGTATGACAGGATACACATGGACCGTATCAGCCGGTGGAACAATTACCGCCGGTGCAGGTACGAGTGCCATCACAGTTACCTGGACTACCGCCGGTGCAAAAACCGTTTGTGTTACCTATACCAACGCAGGCGGCTGTACTGCCGCAGCACCGGTTTGCTACAATGTTACTGTGAACGCAGTACCAACACCAACAATCGCCGGTCCTGCACTTGCCTGCCAGGGTTCAACAGCTACCTATACCACCCAAACGGGAATGACCGGTTATGTCTGGACCGTTTCCGCGGGCGGAACCATCACCAGCGGTGCGGGCACAAGCTCTGTCACAGTTAGCTGGAATGCTACAGGAGCACAGAATCTGACAGTGACCTATACCAATGTTTGTCCTGCCGCAACACCGGGAACGTACAGTGTTACCGTTAACAGCGCGCCAGTGCCGACCATCGGAAGCACCAACAACCCATGTGTTGGTTCAACCAACAATATCTACTATACTGAAAGTGGTATGACCGGATATGTCTGGACTGTATCTGCAGGTGGTACGATCGTTTCAGGACAGGGTACCAGTATCCTTGACGTGACCTGGAACCAGATCGGCCTCCAGACAGTATCAGTTAATTATACCAGTGCCTCAGGATGTTCTGCTGCCCAGCCTACCGTGTACACCGTGTTTGTCAACTCACCGCCAAGTGCAGCGGGTGCGATCACAGGAACTGCCACAGTTTGTGCGGGAACCAACGGTGTAGTTTATTCTACAACGCCGGTTACCGGGGCAACTTCTTATTCCTGGACTGTCCCTGCCGGTGCTACCATCGCTTCAGGATCAGGTACAACCAGCATTACTGTCAACTACGGCACTTCAGCTGTATCGGGCAACGTAACTGTGGCTGCTACCAACCAGTGCGGTAACGGACCATCCTCAACATTTGCTGTAACTGTTAATCCGCTGCCGGCTGCCGCAGGAACCATCACAGGTCCTGCAAGTGTTTGTGCAGGATCAACAGGCGTTTACACAGTAGCTGCGATTTCAGGGGCAACATCTTATGTATGGACTGTTCCCGCAGGAGCTACTTTTGTACAGTCAGCCAACTCCATCACCGTAACATTCGGAAATACACCTGCCGCCGGTATCATCACGGTGAAAGGAACCAATTCATGCGGTAGCGGTAATGTTTCTCCGAATTTCAATGTAACCATCAATGCCATCCCGGCTGCACCGGTTGTTACCGCAGTCGGACCGCTGCTTACCAGCAGTATTGCTACAGGCAACCAGTGGTACTATGAAGGAACGGGCCTCATCGCGGGTGCTACAAACCAGACATATACCGCCACAATTACCGGCTGGTACTGGAGCGTGGTAACGGTGAACGGATGTTCTTCAGATACTTCCAACCACGTATATGTACTGTTTGTTGGCCAGAATGAACTGGCAGGCAGCAACTTCAACGTATACCCGGTTCCGAATGACGGAAAGTTCAATGTATCAATACACACTCCGACGCTGGAAACTTTCACCATCCAGGTATACAACCTGCTGGGTGAAAAACTCTATGAACAACGCGATGTGACTACTTCAGGCGGCAGATATGATACCCAGATTGACCTCAGGCCAATCGCAAGGGGAGTTTATTCCGTTGTGTTCCTGAACAGCCAGTACAAAGTTGTGAAGAAGATGGTTGTTAAGAAATAGCAACCAAATATTCAAGATTAAAACAGCCGGCCGGGTTTATTTGGCCGGCTGTTTTTTTATCCCTGTTTATAGGGTCTTGCGATTTGATGGAGGATCTATAAAAGCAAGGATTTCGATTGTAATCTTTTTTTACCACTAAGTACCCTCCCAAATAAAACTGGGAACATCAGCATAGATAACTTGAGTACAAAATCCTGAAGGATTTTAAAACTATGAGTGCAATTATACTTTTGATTAAGTTTGAAAAAAAAAGCAGTTCATATAA
>CAJBYO010000088.1 GCA_903959905.1 uncultured Bacteroidales bacterium | reverse complement strand
TAACCACAAAGTCGCACAAAGAGTTGAATTATAATGTGAGACATCTTTGGCGCCTTCGTATGTCCTTCATCGCCTTCGTGGTTTTATTATTTATTTTGAAAATCAGGCAGTTGGTTTTAGATATAACACCGTCATTAAAGATTAAATGTAACTTGACAGGTATGATTGCGGTCAATCAGTTTCATTTTTTTTAAGATTGATTAATGATACGGGTGACGGTTATTATTTGTTCTGGAATTTTTGAATTCTGTTTGCGGCATTTTGCCTGATGTTGTAGTAGTAAAAAGGAAAATCAAAGCTGTGGTAAACCCCGGCAGGAAATCCGCTGAGTGAATCCAGAATGGCTATTTTGGACTCATCGGCGGTGGTGCACACCAGAACGCCTTTCGCAACATCCACCCTGGCATCAGCATACTGCGGTATTTTTTCCCAAACGCCTGCTTTATTTGGAAAGAGCGACCCCAGCCCTTCTGAAACGCCTGCCGTGGTTTCGCTTCTTGTCCAGGAGATCGGATTGATCACCAGGCCGGTATCACCGTAAATTACAGGATTCACCCCGGTAAATCCGGGTGCTTCGGTGTTATATGAAATAATCACTCCGGTATCATCCGGGCCGGTGGCAAATTTCAGGTGCGGATTAGCTGTAAGAAATGCCTGTGTAACCGGTCCGCCGATAACGTAGGCTGCAATCATCCTCGAATAAACTTCAGGGTTGGCTTTCAGGTACCCCGACAGAAGGTTACAAACGATATTGGCTCCCTGGGAATGTCCGGCTAAAATAAACGGGCGCCCCTGGTTGAAATGCCTGATATAGTAATCAAAGGCCGCCGTGGCATCGGCAGTCGGGATTCCTGCAATGACATTCAGCCGGTTTTCGGGAGAAGAGTTGTCCTGCCGGTAAAAGGGTGCGTAAACATTGGCAGCCGTGTCAAAAGCCGTTGCCTGCCGGGTATAGGCCTGTGCCGCACCTGCCATCATGAGGGAATCGTCGATCGCGCAGATCATGGATTGGGAATTGTCTTTTGTCCATGATGTAGTAGGATAGAGGTAAAAGACATCCGCTTTGTAAACAGTAGCAGGCAAAGAAAGCCAGCGGGCCGCCTGTGAATAATCAATTGAAGTTGAAACAGGGTCAGGACTGTCACTTTTGTTGCAACCCTGCAGCATAATGATCCCGGCTCCCAAAATGAAAATCGGGCAGATCAGGGCAGTAATTTTAGTTTTCATGGTAGCTTTTTTTAGGACGAAGGGAATAGAGAAAACGCATCCTTTGAGCAGGTTGCGTTTGGACTGCCAGATCATTTAAAATGATATTTTGTCCACTATTCTATGGTAACAATCAAGGCTGGCGGCGCGTGGTCAGATATCCCCTTGTGTCCAGCCTGCTTTGCGGAATCACACATCAGGTCTGTGGTTAGTTGACAATGCAATGCAAAATGCATGCCGTTCACGGCTTTCCTTGACGTGGAATGTTACTGCGCGCCTATGTGCTTGAAATATAAACGCTTGTAAGAAAGGTCGATGGATCCCCGTTAAATGGATCCGGACACGTTTTTGCCGGGCATTTGAAATTCGCACACAAATTCCGCGTATTTACGCGAAAATAAACGTTGCTAAGGGTTTGCCGACACCCCGCCAAATATCCCTGAAAACTCATACAATGTTTGGGGGATATGACTGCAGGAATACAACGGGTCGCTGGAATTGGCACATTGCCTGTCGCGGTTTACCGACCACATGGCCAGCCTGTTGATGTTTTTCTGTACCGCCCATGCGGCGAGATCAGTCGCATCATCCAGGTAGAATATCTCACCCGGGGTGTCGTTGTAGCCGATCATCGGGGTTATCCCTATTTTTCGCCACACCAGCGAATCCGACAGTGGTAAGCCTGAATTCTGATAGAGGTTCTTTAACTGCACAAAAACGGCTTCTCCCGCAGATATTGCCGCAGCGCCCATATCCAGCCCGGAAGGGCCGTAATCCATGGCCATCAGGTTCACGCAAAAGAGGTCAACGCCCTGGTTAATGGCACTTTGAACCACATTTAATCCGTCGGCTGTGAGGCCTGTAGGCATGACCGGCAGGGTGAGGCTGATCTTTAATGCCGGGTACTCAGTCTGCAGCAGTTTCATGGCTTTTGAACGGCGCAGAACTGACTGCGGCTCCGCCACCAGGAAACCCTCGATATCATAGTCGATGCTGGTGAGGGAGTAGGCGTCAACCACGGTTTTATAGGCATCCCGCGCCTGGAATTCATTGGCGGCGGCGTATGCGAGTTCAATACCGCTGGCCCCGCCGAACGACATGATGACGTCGCCCCCCTGGCTGCGCAGGGATGCAATTTCAGCCTGGTAATAATCCATGCCCAGGGATGCGATGCCGCCCCAGCAGGGGTTGGCTCCCGAAGTGAACTCATTGTCAACGATGAAGGCACAGGAATAATAGTGAATTCCCGTTGCGGCCACATTCTGGATCTGGAAATTGGGCCAGAGGCAGCAGTCCACGTAAGGTGCAAAAGTTAAGCCGGCAGATGCAGGTGGCGGCGGGTTGATGAAATTGATCGTCACCGCATCGGAGTTGCTGCCGCAGTTGGTGGAAACGGTCCACGTCAGGGTGTAATTCCCCGGCTGGTTACCCGTAAACAGGCTGTGCGGGTCGGAGGGATTGGCGAGGATGCCGCCGGTGCCGGCGGTAACCGTCCAGGAGCCGGTGCCGGAGGCAGGGGCCACGGCCGACAGGGTTGTTTGTGTTCCCTGGACAGCCTGGTTAGGGCCTGCATCAGCCGTTGATGGTTGAGGTACGCAGGTGCCGCAGAGGGCCATCCAGGCAAGGCCGGTGAAATAGTTTACACAGTTGGTGGTGGTGTTGTACACAATAAGACCCGTTGCCGGGTTGACGATGGAGAAGATCTGCGTTTCTGTCATCCGCGGGATCAGCAGCCCTTTCTGGGTTGATTTGATATCCAGCGCAGCGGAGTTGTCGGGCACGGAGCCATCGGTGCTGATACCAACCTGGGCAGCACAACTGATTGATAATGCGAACGCAAGAAGGAATAAAAGATGTTGTTTTTTCATGGGCGGGAAATAACGTGGGAACCGGTCAAACCACTTACAATGTTAATGAATTATTCATTACCTGGTTCCCCCCGTCATTTGTCACTTGTCATTTGTCAATTGTCACTTGTCACCCGTCACCCGTCACGCGTCACCCGCCACCCGTCACCCGTCACGCGTCACCCGCCACCCGTCACCCGCCACCCGTCACCCGTCACGCGTCACGCGTCACCCGCCACCCCGCCAATCCATGGGCTGCACCCATGGCTATTGAGATACGGCCCCTTTGGGGCCAGTGGTAGCAAACCGAACACTGTAGCATGATCGGGTAGCTCGGCCAAGTTCCCGGAATAACGCATGGTGTAGGTACATGCCATGGCATGTACATGCCGCGACAAACGATTGCCTTGTAGGGCCACGCCATGGCATGGCCCCACGTCAAAATTCAAAAATCGTTGATCAATATTCAATATTCATTTTTTGATCTGGCACGATCATCCCGGGCAGGGCCACCCCATGGCATGGCCCCACGTCAAAATTCAAAAATCGTTGATCAATATTCAATATTCATTTTTTGATCTGGCACGATCATCCCGGGCACGGCCACGCCATGGCGTGGCGCTACAGTTTGTTTTCTCCGGACATCCACCGGGGGTTCACCGGACATCCACCGGGCATTCACCGGACATCCACCGGACGTTCACCGGACATCCACCGGACATCCACCGGAGGTTCGAAGGGCAAGGAGAAAAATGACGAATATGCGAATAACGAATATGCGAATACTGCGCTACTCATCAAGTTAGTTACAACTCGTATCAGCACCCCATTCGCATATTCGTTATTCGCATATTCGTTATTCGTCACCCGTTACCCGTCATCCGCCTCCAGCATGGCCCCACATCAAAATTCAAAATTCGTTGATCAATATTCAATATTCATATTGCACCCTGCCACCAATTGGGACACAGATATAACAGATCCGGCAGATGCACACTGTTTTGCCCTTCCGCCTGCGGCTTCAGGGCATTTGCGTCAAATCACGGCATGAAACACTTTTAGCAATACTCCCGTTCACCGGGCATTCATCGGAGCTTCACCGGACATCCATCGGAGCTTTACCGGACATTCACCGGGGGTTCATCGGACATCCACCGGAGGTTCGACGGGCAAGGAGAAAAATGACGAATATGCGAATAACGAATATGCGAATAATGCGCTACTCATCAAGTTAGTTACAACTCGTATCAGCACCCCATTCGCATATTCGTCATTCGCATATTCGTCATTCGCATATTCGCATATTCGCATATTCGTTATTCGCATATTCGTCATTCGTCACCCAACCACCACCATCTTCCTGAAAACCCTCTTCCTCCCGTCACTAATCATCAGAAGGTAAACACCTCCCGGCTGCCCGGAAATGTCAATGGAATGTTCTTTCCCTATAAGGGTGGACTTTAGTATCGGCTTCCCGAAAATGTTGAAGATTTCAACCTGGTGCTGTTCCGGCTGATGCTCAAAAACGACGGTAAACCTCCCATCCGACGGGTTTGGATAAATACTGATATCTGATGCCGGTTCGGCAGGAGTTTCTTCGGCCGAAAGCGTGCACGGTGTTACCGGTGTGGTGAACACCGGGTCGCCGGCCAGCAACTTATTGACCATGTTCAGGGTGATTTGTTTGATGATAAGGCTGTCTTTTCCGCCGAATCCGCCGATGGCGCCTTCCTGTCCGTTTTTTGAGCACCAGTTGGTGAACCCGGTGTTGATGATCTTTCCGGATGCCATGGTTTTCTGAAATGCGACGAACGTGCCAAAGCTTTTCTGCGGGCCATAGCCGTAAATACTCTTTCCTTCGTCGTACCCGATCAGTTCCAGTTTGCAGAAACCAAGAGCAGAGGTGTCTGCAATAAAATTGTTGCCGGTCGTGTCTGCCCATATCGTTCCGTCGTATTCCTGCGACTGGCACGCAATGGTGTCATTTAGCTGGAGGTTTGTTCCTTCCAGCAAAGGGGAGCCGGGGCGTGTGACCTTATACCCGTACCACCCGTGCACCGGTTTCATGCCGTAGGCGCCGTGAACAAAGTCGGCGCCGATGCTGTTCAGCACGGGGTAGTTCAGCAACGGATCAGGCCAGTTGATTGTTTGAAGCAGCGGGTCGGGGTTGGTGTCCTTGGCAGCATCCTTGTAGCAGATCAGTTTCGTATTGTTCGACTTGTACCTGACCTGCCACCACATCGTGTTGCCGGAAAGCACCATGGCATCTTTCCCGGAGTTCACGAACTGGTCAAAATTCAGCCGGGCCTGCCTTGACCAGTATTCACTGTGCCCCGGGACGATCAGGATCTTTGAATTTTCTATCTCGTCGTAATGTTCCAGGTCAAGATCGGAGATCATCTGCACAGAGTAGCCCAGTTTCCAGAACCACTGCAGAAATGCCTCGCAGTAGGAGCGCACATTGACGATGATCCATTCGCTCAGCGGTCGCTGAAAGGAGACCACATACGACCGCAGGGTGTCGGTGGGAGAGATATGCGAGTTGAAATCATACAGGCTTTTGCCGCCGCTGTTGTTGTAGGCTGCCTCCGTGTTGGTTTGATAAACGATGGTGATGTCCCTGTTTTTCAGCGGATCCTTCACGATGAAGAATATTTTCCGGCTCTGATCCCAGTAATATACCCCGCTGGGAAGGGTCGGTATGACGTACTGAAACGTGGGCTGGTAGCCAAACCCGTTCATCCAGGGCTTGGGCGTCGTAACTCCCTGTGAGAAGATAATTGTTTCAACCGAGTCAACTTTTTCGTCGTTGACTGAATAAAGATACACCAGGTAAGGATTGGCAAATATGGCCGCACTGATATAGACGGTGGCGGTATCACCCGGCAAATAGGAAAGTTTGTCCATGTAACCGTCGGCAATATATACCGTGGATGGGGTTGCCGGATGTTTTTGTGAGATGGCGTGGTTGGTTTGGGCAATGATGGTAAAAACAGTCAGCAGGCAGGGGAGAAGAAGGAAGATTCGGTTGATGTGACTGCTGATGTTCATTTGCATTTTCGTTATATGTATGTCGTACCGGAGAATAAACCAAGTGAGTAGCTGTGCAAAAATAGGAAAAGTAGTGTTGATAATGCTACCGGGTGGTGCTTTCTGATTGCTGGTATGGGTGGGGTCCCACAGTGCCCGGGATATAGCCGGCTCAGCGCCGCTGAGTTCCCGGGAAATCACCCCAATCCCCCCATATTCCCCCCCTCAAACCATCCATGCCCCCTCACCATAACCATCTGAAACAACCACCGGTTCAACATGCAGCAGATCAACATCATCTGAAATAAGTTAAGATGCTTCTGATAGGACATAAATAGGTAATGCCGGGGAGTACGGCTTCTGTTTAAATCCAGTCGGGCCAGCGGCATACAATGGAAAACAACACCGCCGCTGGGCCGCACCTGCCGGGGGAGCCGTTTTGGCACGGGCCGGGCGGGAACATTGTTGTGAAGGCTGAATTATACAACAAGCTGAAGAATAAGGTATTAATGTTTCCGGATGATGAGGTTTCCCACCATTTGGGAAAAGTACAGAAACTGATCGGGGCAACCACATTCACATACCACGCATTCAACGCATAAAGGCCCCGGTTTCGGCATAGATTTCCAAAAATAGAGTAAGAAAAACATAACAATTTCGTGTACATACGCGAAAAAATAAGCGTATTTGACCCGCTTTGCCGGCATTCAACCTGCGGAAACCCGTTTTTTAATATGAAAATAAAGTTGCAACCATTTAACAAGTAACAATTTATATTGATTTTAAGCAGGTGAGGTGATTGTCTGCAGGCCTTTGGCCCGCTGTTTGCATACACATTTTCTTCCGGGAGAAAACTCCCCCGCTTGCCCGATTGGAACTATGAACAAAAATACTTTAAAACCAATTTTATGAAAAAACAATTACTAATGCTCGTCGTGCTGTTATTTGCAGCAGTTCTCACTCAGGCTGCCAACATCTATGTTGACCCTTCAGGTACGGATGATGGATCTCACGGAGGTTCCGTAGGAACTGGCGCGTATAAAACCATCCAGTATGCCATCACGGCCGCAACGGCCGGCGATATTATCTATGTCGCCGCAGGTGAATACAATGAAGCGATCACCATCACCAAAAACCTGGAACTGCGCGGTGCAGGCCCCGGTTATGCCACGGTGATCTATGCGTATGGCAAAACTGCACCAACGATCACAGTTACAGCCGGGCATGTACATATCCGGAACTTTACCATCCGTGAAGACAACGCGAGCACTCAATCCTGTTTGTATGTTACAGGAGGTACCGTTGATGCCGGAACCGGCAGCGGCGATCCCGGAAACAACCAGTTCTTTGTGAGCGGAACAGGATCGGCTATCAACAACGGTCAGACAGTGGACCTCTCAGCAGAATACAACGACTGGGGCAGCGGTAAAGGACCTACCATCGGCACAAACACAGGTGGTGACGGAGGCTCTATCACGGGCGCTGGTTCTGCCAATGTTGATTATGCACCATTCAGAGGCGGCCCGGTTACAACAATTTCAGCCGTGGCAGTTTGTTCAGGCGCCACAACAGTTGATGTTCCCATCAAAGTTTCCAATTTTAACAACATAGGGAGTTTTGCCCTGAAATTTACATATACCGGCTCTGAACTTTCAAGCCCGACCGTTCTGAGCAGAAATGCAATTTTTTCTGCAACAGATCATGTATGGGATGCCTTCGTAACAGGTGGCTCGGCAGGAACCTTCACAGTATCGGGCTTTGGCGCCGATGTTGATGATGGAATCAGCCTGGCGGATGATGCCGTTCTGTTCACGTTACAGTTCACAATCGGTACCATTACCAATCCGGCCGTGATTGCTTTCAGCGACACCTACGGCACCTCCTGCGAATATACCGGCGTGGCACCGGATTATGTGCCTTACGGCGATGCCGCATCAAACTACGTGAGCGGAAGTGTGACGGTGAATGCACTGCCAGCTGCTCCAACAGCAGGAAATGTCTCTGTCACCTATGATGGTAGCCTCCATACTGGCACCGCCACATTAGCAGACGCATCTATTGTATGGTATACTGCATCAACCGGTGGCTCGGTTACTACTGCCCCGGCAAGAACCAATGTTGGCACTTCTTCTGCCTGGGCTGAAGCAGTGAAGGATGGAACGGGATGTATCAGTGCGACGAGGACAGAGGTTACTGTTGAGATCACCAAGAAAGCATTGACGGCAGCTTCAACAGTAGCATCACGTGCATACAATGCCACAGCTACTGCAGGCACGGTAACGCTTGGAGCGGTGAGTACATATGTAGGAAGCGAAACCCTTGTGATTACACCCACAGCATCGGATTATGCAAATGCGAATGTT
>CAJBYO010000087.1 GCA_903959905.1 uncultured Bacteroidales bacterium | reverse complement strand
TGTATAAATGCATTATTTCGTCCCGTATGGGACGAGATAACTGTAGAAACATTCGATTTCTACCCACATATTGTGCCTACGGCACAGGTTTAAGATTAGAACTTCAACAAATTAAGAAATTTAAACAGGCTCTAAATTAATAAAATTTATTGATCACCATGATAACGGAAATTACCACTTGAGATTCGTCCGTTGTTCGGCTGGTCTCAACTGATGTTCGGCCGTTCTCAAGTGATGTTCGGCTATTCTCAGTCGTGGTTCGGTCGTGGTTCGGTCGTGGTCCAGTGGTGGTATAGCGGTGGCATAGGTGAGTTCGCTGTGAAATATTAGCCCGTTTGCTTTGTTTCCTTTGTTACCTTTGTAACCGGAAATAATCAGTCAAAAAACTGTCAATGAGCACCTTGCCAACCAATATAGATGACGTCCTGAAGGAACTGGATTCCATCATCCTTGAAACCACCAATGACAATAACTACCTCGGAATCTTTGCATATGTATACAGGCGCACAACCGCTGAGATCAAAAATGCAATCGCCGGCAAACAATTTACAGACAATGAGCGCATGGAGCGCATGGATGTTACTTTTGCCAATAAATACATTTCCGCCTACCATCATTTCAAAAGTTCCACCGGGCCGGTTGCTGGGGCATGGGTAGTTCCATTTCAATCGGGCAGTGAAAAACTAACCGTCATGCAACATCTTTTGATGGGGATGAATGCACATATCAACTTTGACCTGGGCGTTGCTGCCTCGGAAACTGTTCCCGGTGATGCGATCGACTCCCTGAAAGCCGACTTCATGAAGGTGAATGATATCCTGGCCGGCCTGACGCACGAAATGCAGGTAAAGACAGGCAGGATCTCCTGGTGGATGTTCCTCCTTGACTGGATTGGCGGGAACAAGGATGAGGCAGTGATCAATTTCAGCATGATCAAAGCCCGGAAAGCGGCATGGAATTTTGCCGTCACCCTGTCATCGCTTCAGGATGACACAAGAACTTTAAAAATGGAGCAGGCTGATGCTGTTACAGCAGCCCTTGCAGAGATCATTAAACGACCCCCTGGATTTTTACTCAGAAATATCCTGAATTTCATGTCAGCATTTGAAGAGAAGGATGTGAAGAGAATTATAGCCCGACTGGAAGAATAGAAAAATACCTGCCATTCATGACCAGTAACATTGTCAAACTGTAAGCACAAAAAAAGCCCCTATGACCCCTTCAGGGAAAAGTGAATCAACAAAAGTTCTGGTTGTTATTGCCTTTGCCATCGTTTACCTGGTTTGGGGATCCACCTATTTATTTATCCAGATTGCCGTTCAGGATTTCCCACCCATGATCCTGGGTGCCTTTCGCTTCCTGGCAGCCGGCGTGTTGCTGATGGCATGGTGCATCGTGAAAGGTGAAGGAGTTGGCAGCCGCCAGCAGATCAAACACGCCGTCATCAGCGGGTTGATGTTGTTGCTGGTGGGCACCGGGGCCGTGATCTGGGCAGAAAAATGGCTTCCCAGTTCGCTGGTGGCTGTACTTGTTTGTTCCGCTCCTTTCTGGTTCATCATCCTGGATGTCCCCAAATGGAAAGAAAACCTCAAAAAACGCTCCGTAATCGCCGGGTTGGTTTTCGGATTTATCGGGGTCCTTTTGATGTTCTGCGAAAAAGCAATTGCAGCGTTATCAATGCGAGACAACAGGATGGAATTGATCGGCCTGGGCATCCTGATGGTTGGAACCATGAGCTGGGCAGGCGGATCGCTTTATTCAAAATATCACACCTCCGGCTCCACCACAGTAAGCTCGGCATGGCAGATGCTGGCGGCCGGGATGGCATTTGCACTGGGCAGTTTAATAACAGGCGAATGGCATGGTTTCGACTGGCACTCGGTCACAACCGGGGCCTGGTTGTCGGTCATATACCTGGTTGTGTTCGGCTCACTGGTGGCATACAGCGCTTATGTTTGGCTGCTAAAAGTCAGGACAGCCACCCAGGTGAGTACGTATGCCTATGTAAACCCTGTCGTGGCGGTGCTCCTGGGTGTTTTTTTTGCCGGCGAACACATGACCGTGCTGCAGGTCAGCGGGCTGGTGGTGATCCTGGCCAGTGTGTTGTTGATCAACCTGGCGAGGTACAGGAATGAAAAAAAACAGGAGCCGGTTCGTTAAAGCACGAGATTTTTCACCACATAGTCACATAGGGCACATAGAATTATAAGCTACCAATGGCGTAGCTCAACGTTTTCTGTGCTTCCGTATGTGCCCTATGTGCCTACTATATAACTTATTCTTAACTGTTTGATTATATTGCGCATACAATTATTTATTATGCCGCTTTTTTTAATTGCTCCAGCAATTTTTCAAGGTGCTTTATTCTCTTTTCACGATATTTTTGGT
>CAJBYO010000086.1 GCA_903959905.1 uncultured Bacteroidales bacterium | reverse complement strand
TTATATGAACTGCTTTTTTTTTCAAACTTAATCAAAAGTATAATTGCACTCATAGTTTTAAAATCCTTCAGGATTTTGTACTCAAGTTATCTATGCTGATGTTCCCAGTTTTATTTGGGAGGGTACTTAGTGGTAAAAAAATCCTGCCCAGGTCGCCTATCTCCCCTCCCCCACCGGCTCCCCCGGCTTAAAGTACACATCCTCAAACCTCACCCTCCCCTTTTCACTGATATTCACCATCAGCGACTGGTAAGGCCGGAACTTCAGTTTCACAGGAAGGTCGTGCCCGTTAAAATGGATCATCACTTTCCGTATAATCGTGGAATCCTGATAAGACTGCCCATAGGCAACAGGATAACTGAGCTTTTCTGTTTTGGGACTGGCAAAAAAGATGTATGCCGACCGGCCATCGGTGCGGCAACTGAAATTGGGGACATCTTCCCCTGTGATCAGCGGCGGTTGGGTTGCCAGTGAATGAAAATCGGGCTTTACATTTGGCAGTTCTGCCAGTTTTTTCAACAGGGCAGCAAAGTCGTCGATTTTGATATGGCCGCTTTGAACCGGGATTTGTTTGAGGCATACCGGCAAACCTTTCCCGGCAAGTTTTACGATCGTTGATAAAGTGGCAATATCCAGCGATTTTGCATCAATGCACAACACCTTAAAATACAGATCATTCACGACCAACATGTTATCTCTGACTTCACCTTTTGACAGAAAATCGTTGTTGATCCACAGCGGATGGTATCCTTTCAGTTCGGAATCGAAATGTTCATACCGCAATTCATAGGCACCCCACGACCATGGAGACTGAAGTTCTTTGGGATATTCCCCTGCAATCCAGGAATCCTCCAGCGGAAGGTAAACGGCGATGTCGGTGTATGGCCGGCCAAACCTCATCTTTTCAGAAACCTGTTGCATGTATGCGTTAAAGGCAGGCAGTTCACCTGCAAGGCTGCCGTTGCGGCCCACATGAACCGTTGCATAAAAGTAGTTTGTATCAATTCCTACCGGGTTATACGGCATTCCATGACAGAATACCTGGTTCACCCCATTGGCAAAAAGGGCGTCGCAGACAAGTTTGAGGTCGGCGGTTTGTTCCTTGCGGAAGTGTTTGGCAGGAAATCCGTACATGCAGGTGAACGTTTCAGACGAGACGATATTTTTACCTGCAAGGGCCGCCGCGGATGAAACGATTTTCGTAAAACCGGGTTCGTAGAGCATCGCTTCAGTTTCGGGCACATCCACTGCAGCATATGCGCGGATCAGATCGGTTGGTGCACCCGAACATTGCACCCGGCTGATTGCACCCAGCTGATGCGCCTTTTCAGTGAAGGGCATGTAAAATTCTTCCAGCACCAGCCGTGAAATCAGCTTCATGTAGTCGTACCTCGGTCCGGCATTGTAAGGCGCATAGATACTGTCCATGAAAGACCGGATATCATAGCCGAACTCTTTTTGAAACACCGAATCAAATCCGGGTGTCCAGAGATGTTTGCTCTCCACCTCCCAGGAATCGCAAAAAATTGCGGATTTCGACCCTTTAAGTGCAGGCGACAGTGCCGTTCCCATCACGGTGGAATACCGTTCAAAGGCATGACGGTCAAGGTGATTGAGCACATTCCCGGTGTCGGGATGCGTCCACGAAAGGCGCAGCGGTTGCTTAAATTCAGGTTTGCCCCAGATCCGGGTGCGGTCGGCATCTGTTACAAAAGTGCCGCCAAAAGGCCAAAGGGTGCCAAAGGTAAAATCACACCCCAGTCCGATGCTGTCGGCATACATTTTGGCATAGGTCACTGCATGCTGCCAGTCACTTCCGAGCCAGGAAAACCGGAGCGCTTTGGGATTTCTCTTAACAGGGTAAATGAAAGCGATTTCAACACCACCGAAGCCATTGTCCTTCAGCCAGTTCAGCTGATACCGAACATCTTCATTCTTTATGTTACCGGCAAACCACCACCACCGGGTGTAGGGTTTGCAACTTTCATAGGGTTTGCCGGCAGGATTGCCGTTTGTCTTCCCCTTTTCCGCTGCCATTTCTGCAGGAACAGCGATAACGATCACCAAGAGTATGAACAGCAGGGCGTGCTTCTTTTTCATCCTACAACATTTTTTTGATTTCTTCCATCTTCCTGTGCCGGTCAAACGAATAGGTCAGACTGGTCCGGTCTATATATTCCTGAATTGCCAGGGACTTGTCTGCCAGATGCCGGATTTTATTCTTTTCAGTTTCTTTTTGCCGCAGGTCTGCAGCCAGCATCATAAGCAAGTCGGAAAGTTTGTCAAGATTATTTTCATTCCACTCTCGGCCTGCCTGAAGGTTCTTCACAAATTGATCAGGAGAAATTGATTCCAGCTTTTCGAAGTCAAGTCCAAGCTGATTTTTCAAACCCTGGTTTACCTCCTCTAAGTTCTCGATGGAAAGTCCCAGCGACCCGGAACCAGGGAGTTTTGCGAGCATGCGGCCAAGTACCTGGCCTAAAACATCTATCTGTCGCTTAAGGTAATCTTCCTGTTCCAACCGTGACGAATTTAAGATGAAGTATCAACTTATGTTTTCCACCGGATATCCACCCATTCCTTCTGTCGTTCACGCGAGAGGAATGTCCATGCTACGATGCGCCCCGATTTATTCCCCTGCCCCATCGGAATGGTCTTCACCTCCTCTGCCCCGACTTTTTCAAGTGCTTCAGTAATGCCTTTCAGGTGGGATTGTTTTGAAACCGAGGATGAGAACCAGAAACATGTACCACCGAAGAATTTACTCTGCCTGACCATGTCCTGCACAAACTTCAACTCACCGCCCTTGCACCACAGTTCATTGCTTTGCCCGCCGAAATTCAGGGTTGGGGTCTCCACTTTCTCCTGGCCCAGGTTGGTCAGTTTCCGGATGGTCCCTGATAAGGCCTCCTCCTTTGATGAATGGAACGGCGGATTGCACACGACCAGGTCAATCAACTCCTCTTCCTTCCGGATCATCCCGAAAAAAATGTCGTTTGGCTGTGGTTGCAGCCTGAATTCAATCTTGTCTTTTACTGCCGGATTGGCGTTGGTTATTGCCGCGGCCGAATCCAGGGCAACCTGGTCGATATCGGCACCGATAAATGACCAGCCGTATTCTGCAATTCCGATTAAAGGGTAAACACAATTGGCGCCAACGCCGATGTCAAGAACCTTAATCTTTTCGCCCACCGGGATTTTCCCGAAGTTCTTAGCCGCGAGCAAATCAGCAATATGATGAATATAATCTGCCCTTCCGGGGATGGGCGGGCACAGGTAATCCTGCGGGATATCCCAGCTATCTACGTTGTAATAGTGTTTCAGCAAGGCCCTGTTAAGCATTTTAACGGCCTCCGGATCGGCGAAATCAATGGATTCATCCTTGTATAAATTCAACTTTACAAATTGTGCCAGATCAGGGCAGGTGGCGGTAAGCAGTTTAAAATCATACCGTTCACGATGCTTGTTGCGTGGGTGAAGCCTGGTTTTAATTTTTGGATGATCTTTCTTTTTGGGAATCATGAGCTGGCTTTTAGCAATGTTATCGGTCTTAAATCACCGCAAAGACGCGAAGACGCAAAGGTAGCGCGATTGATCATTTATCAGACCTTTTTTAACATGAAGTCTGCCTTCTTTTTTCCGCTTGACTGGGATCCAGGTATCCTCTTCAGAGGCAGGATGATCGTTTTTATATTTTTCTATCACCAGTGCAAGCGCCCTGTTTCTCAAATTCAGCTGACACATCAAAGTTACTGAAAAACAGATGAAAAGCAGCCTTCTTCCGTTACTTCTTTTCCAGCCGCTCCTTAACCCCGCAGATGACATTAATCGGCGAATCAACAATCAGCATGTTTGAAAGCCAGTCGGGTATCGTTCCGGCCGGGTCAACATAACCCTCCAGAACAACATGGGTCATATCCTTGCCTGCCGGTTTGATGGTCCAGGTCTGACGGTAGTCCCTGATGCGGATCAAGTCCTTGTTTTCGGGCACCAAACCCGGAAGCGGGGCCGCCGCTATTTTTCTCACGCCGGACGCCGGGTCAATGGTGACGATCACATTCACACACAGGTCGCGGTCGGTCACCGGCCACGGCAGGTCGTAAACCAGGTAATACTGTGCACGGCTGAATTTTTCATATTTCAAAACTTTGATCTGGTTAAAATTCTTATCCCACCATTCGGTATGGTTAACATCCTCAATGAGCGCAAAAACTTTTTCTGCCGGCGCATGGATTTCGGCAACGCCCATGTACGATTTGAGGCTTTTTCCCGGCTCCTTCCGGGTGTAAATCTTAATACCGTCCTTTTCTTTTTTGAACTCCCAGGATTGTGCAACCAAAGAAGATGGAATCATGATGACCATGGTTAACAACAGAATAATAGCAGCAATGCGGGATGTTGAAATAAGCGTGCATGTGTTATCATTCCTTTGTCTCATAGTACTCTTCCTCCATATTAATATCCCAGATGTTGCCTTTTGTTTTCACATTGGAAATTATGTTGTTAACGGCTGTAATGGCCGTCAGCATTGAATGGTCCTGGTTGTTGTATTTGTGCATCCCGTTACGGCCGATTAAAAACAGGTTTTCAATCTTATCGGTATAATCCCGTATCACGCGGAACTGGCCATACGTTCCAAAGTACGCAGGGTAAGTTTTAAGCATGCGCACGATGGTGCTGTCGATGACCTCTTTTTTATCAATGATGTCAATCCGGTGAAGTTCATCAATGGCAAACTGAATAAATTCATCATCTTTCATACTCCACAGTTCATCACCCTCATTGCAAAAGTACTCCAGGCCGATCCATACTTTTTCAAGGTCAGCCACCATGTAGGGCGACCAGTTGTTGAAAATCTGCAACCGCCCTACCTTCACATCGCGTTCCTGGATGTATATCCAATTGTCGGGAACCAACCCATGCAATGTGGTGATTTTTGTCTCATTTTTTATTTTCAGTTGGTTTAAAAGCAATCCCACGGTGATAAAGTCACGGTACCGGAGTCCGCTGCTTACTTGCCTAACACTGCCAGGCACTTCATCTCCCATGGCCGCAATAAGGTCTTTGACCGGCATGGTTGAGAAAAAGTAATCGCCTGTCAGCACGGAAGTCTGGTGGGTCTCTGTATTTAAATATGTTACCTCGTTCACCTTGTCATGAGAAATATCCAACTTGACGACCACGGCATTCCTGATGATGGTGCCGCCTTTTTCTTCCACCAGGCGGGCAACGGTTTCCCACATCTGGCCGGGGCCGAGTTTGGGATACATGAACTGTTCGATCAGACTGGTATCCGTATTTTTTTGTTCAATTGATTTTTCTGTGGAAAAAACTGATCTCACAGCATGGATTAATGCCCTGGAAACTGAAAGTTCCCTGATCCGCTGTGCACCCCAGTCTGCTGCAATTTCAGTACATGGAACCCCCCACACCTTTTCAGTATAATCCCTGAAAAATGTTTTATAGAGTTCGGTGCCGAACCTGCTGATAAAGAAATCTTCAAGGGATGTTACCTGTTTCAGCGGGAATATCTTCATGCGGAGGTAAGACCATCCGATTTTGAAAATTCGCACCAATCCCAGGTTTGACAGCGTTTTTGCATTCAGCGTAATCGGATAATCAAAGAAATTGCGAAGGAAAAAGATCCGCGACAGCCTGTTCCTGATAAGCATGACCCGGTCAGTTTTTTCGGGATCAGGTCCGCCCGGCGAAAGATTCACCTCTGTCTTTTTCCGCTGGTAATATATTTCTTTAAGGATTTCATCTTTGGAGCCTGATCCCTGGATGGGCAGGATCTCCTGCCACCACTTCATAATCGTATCGGACTTTGAAAAAAACCGGTGCCCGCCTATATCGAGGCGGTTTCCGTTGTGCAGAACAGTTTTGGAAATCCCGCCGATATCATTGGATTGTTCAATGATCACCGGTTTAATGTCTGTCCTGGTAACAAGTTCGTATGCTGCGGTAAGCCCCGCCGGTCCGGCACCGATAATGATTGCGGTTTTAGTCATTCTTCAGGTTCCAGTTTCATTGATGGCGCACGTAATGATCCTTATTTACTTAGTTAAATAGCTTCCATCCGCCAGGCCTTTCAATGTATTGATCTCCTGCGCTTTCTGCGTGCCAATACACAGGTTCTTGCCGTTTTTCAATTCAATGGCCAGCCCGATATTGCCCCGGGTATTGTAAACAGTTCCGTATGGTGTGCCAAGCCTGATTCCCCATCCGCCCACAAAACCGTAGTTTACGACTTTCACCGATTTAATGTCACGCCAGGCAATTCTCTTTTTAACGAAGGGGAAGAAACTGATCCGTATTCCGGTTTCATCGATCTCGGTTTTAAGCTGCATGTTCCAGAAAAGCCCGATAAGGGCAAAAACGAACACTGCGAAGATGATCAACCCGGCATCCGGCATGGGCTTGTCACCGAATTTCTCGCCAAGGATAAGCTGTTTATAGATTCCATACACCGGTAATGCAGCAATTCCGGTTAATAAAAGCCATAGCCACCACTGAGTGAAGCGTTGTTCTTCCTTGAATTTAACGCTCATTTTTTTGTTGAAATTAGTTTTCCCGCGAAAAACGCCATGGGTATGTATGCGCCGAGCAAATCAACAAATGTAAACCACAGCGGTGAAGGAAGGATAAAAACCATGTATATACCTCCCAGCAGGAAAATGACCCCGATGGCCAGGGCAAATTTCATTTTATGGGAGGTGGCGATAAGGGCTGCCAGCGCAGCGCCTGCAAATGTTCCAAGCGCATGTGCAAGGAAAGGGAAAATAAAATTTTCGGGGCCGAACAGGTGCATGGACGCTTTCAACCCTTCAGAAGTTGTAAGGTCTGCACCGGCAGGCGGCGGAATGATGGAGCCGCTCACCATGATGATGCCCATGTTTATCAGGCTGCCTGAGATCAGGCCTGCAGCTACGGCCAAAATATTTTTAACGATTGTATTCATATCCGGAATTTTAATTAATTTTCTCCTTACCGGTTATTTCCCGGCCGGACTTGATCCGCTGAACATCCTCCATTTCCATTCATGGCCCTTTTTAACAAGAACCCCGGAAAAGCGGTACGGAGCTTTCATTTTATCTCCTTTCTCTGTGGTAATATTGATCGCCCCGTCGACAAAAACCCAGGCTATATTGCCTGCCCCGTCAATGTCGACCCGGTTCATATCCAGCGACACGCTTTCCATCGGGAAAATGGAGTTGAGGTGTCCCCGGATCTGGTCTTTCCCCTTCCATATCTCGGCACTGTCTGAACCAATGAACATGATGTTTTCGGAATCATCGAACAACTTCATCATCTGTTCAGTGCTGGCATTCTGCGCGGCAGTATTGAACTTTTTCAGCGCCAGGGTGATCTCGTTTTTCGCGGCATCAGAAAATCCTTGTGCAAAGGATGAATATCCGGCAAACGTAAGTGCAAGCATAATCACCAGGTGTATCAACCATTTATTTTTCATCTTCGTTGTTAAGTGTTTTTTTGAAGTTAACAAGCGTTTTACAAGTGTTGGAAAAACGAAAAACCGTCTAAGTACCTTAAGTTAGGCTTAGCGACCTTGTATTAGGCCTACAGGAAAATCCTATCCCCTGCTAACTAAAAAAATTTGAAATTTCGGATTTTAATCCTGGAAGGTCGTTGATCACTATCCCCCAAATTAATTCGTCAGAAATAACATCATATCCATGGATAATACGATTTCTCAATCCAATAATCTTTTTTGAATTTGATATTATGATGTTGGGATCCCTTTCAGTTATACGTTTAATTGCCTCTCCAATAATCTCCAGATTCCTTTCAACTGCTCTTTTAGTTTTTAGATCATTCTTGTACTTCTCAAATACTCTTTCACCTTCAGGGATAAAATTTTCTATCTCACCTATTGAACTTAGGACATCAAACAGCCATGTTTTGATCTCACGCTCCATATATCAATTGTTTTGTTTCATTAAGCGTTTTCAAAAAGTACGGATTCTTTAAAGCCTGCTCTTCCAATAGATCAACAGGTCTGTTTAATAATGCCTCCAGGGAGAATTTGAGATCAAAGTAATTGTCTGCATATTTTAAAAGATCAATGGCTTTAAATCTGACCAAAAAATCAACATCACTTTCATCCGTGAAGTCTGTCCTGAGCATCGAACCAAAAAGGTACAGTTTGTCAACGGCGTGATTTTGGCACAATACCTGAATGGATGATATGTTTTGACTTACCTCGTTCATAAATACAAAGTTAAAAACATTTCTTAAAACAGAAACTGCCCATCTGTTTTACATATTGCTGAAAATTCAACAATTATCAAGCGCCTAAGGTAAATAAAATTCAGCAGTACAGAGCTTGTTCCTTCTTTTTGGAAAACAAGGGAAAGGGGGGCATATAGCCGTGAGTGGGGCATCTCCGATGACTTCCCAAAAATCAATACCTTTGCATACCTTCATCCTGACTGCCTTCCGAACTATGGTACGACGTAACACCGAACCCCTGCTCATCCTTGTTGCAACCGGGATATTCCTGCTGGTGGTTTCCGGTGTGATGCATGTCTTTCCGGGGGAAACACCTCCTGCGGCAGTAACCCGGATCGCACCGGTGGCTGATACAGCACGGCCGGTAAACGTCAAAGCCAGCACCGACTCCCTCCAGGCGATATTCAACGACACCGACTCCAGTTCCAGCAATTATACCGGGCTTGAAATATTTTACCAGTCGCTGCAAAAAATTGAAACAGACCGTGCCCTCATCCACATTGCCTATTTCGGTGATTCCATGATAGAGGGCGACCTGGTAACCCAGCCGCTCAGACGTTCCATTCAGCGCAGGTTTGGCGGTTACGGCATCGGGTTTATCCCTGTCACCACGCCCCTGCCCGGATTCCGGAGAACCGTGTTGCAGAGTTTCAATGACAACTGGGATGTATACTCTTTCGTACATCCCCGCAACCCTGAAGGTGTAACACCAGGGATTTCAGGTTATGTTTACATCTCAGAAAAAGGCGCAGAGGCGAAGTTTGTAGCACCCAGGGGCTGCTACCCTTACCATTCAGCAGATATTATCTTCGGCGGAAAAAATACCATCACCGTGGAGGTGGTCACCGATACGCTGGCAAGCCTGGTGACCCTCACTCCAGAGAAACCGGTTTCTGCTTACAGCCTGACACGGGATACAGCGTTCTCATCCTTAACGATAAATGTCAGAAGTTCAGAACCCGGGGTGTTTTACGGGGTTAATTTCGAGTACGGGCCAGGGGTATATGTTGACAATTATGCTTTCAGGGGAAATTCAGGTTTGCCGCTTACGATGATCCCTGAGAATATCTTCTCCGGCTTTAATACAACACTGAGAAACAAACTGCTGATCATTCATTACGGGTTGAATGTGTTTGTTCCGGGCGTGGTCGACTATCACTGGTATGAATTGGCAATGCAAAATGTAATCCGGCATGTGAAGCAGGCCTCTCCGGGCGTTTCCATCCTTGTTGTCAGCATGCCCGACCGCAGCGCACTGATTGGCGGGGAATACCATACCCCTGCCGGACTTCCTGAATTCATCCAGTTGCAGCAAAGGGTTGCAGCCAGTCAGCACGTGGCCTTTTTCAACCTGTACAAGGCCATGGGAGGGGCCAACAGCATGAAACAGTGGGTGGAGGGCCAGCCAAAACTTGCAGGCGAGGATTACACCCATCCCAATGGTGCGGGCGCTGCAAAAATCGCCTCTCTTATCTACGATTTCCTGATAAAGGGATATGACTTTTACCAGCAAAAGCCCGATACAACAATTACATCCAAATCACCAGGCTCCTCCATATGAAATATATCCTTCAGTTCCTCCTGATGATCATCCTGCATATGCCATCCCGGCTGATGGCGCAGGATACCGTGGTCATCCAGGAACGACCGCCTCAGTATGATTCCCTGAAGCTCCTGTACCCGTTTCTGAATCTGCCTGAAAACAGGATCAAAGGTGATACTGCTTCCCTGAACGGGTTTTACCGTAAACTTGACCGGATTGAACATGGAAGCAGGGAACAGGCCGTGGTTGTTCATATCGGCGATTCACATGTACAGCCTGGAGTGTTCAGTCTGCCGTTGCGTGAATGGATGCAGCTGACCTTCGGCAATGCAGGGCGGGGCGTCATGTTCCCTTACCGGCTCGCCAAATCCAACGGACCGGCCGGGTATGTATCCAGGGCCGACACACCCTGGATTTACGGCAGGAATGCCACTGAAAAGCGGCCATTGCCAACAGGTATCGCCGGGTTCACACTCAAATCGGCAAGCCCTTCGGCCTCTTTTTCCATCGAATTCAAAGCCATTCAATATGATCCCCAGGATACGGCAAGCCTGGTCATTTTCCATGAAAACAGGGACAGCTGCTTCAGCTTCTCCGTGATGAATGACCTGACAGGCCTGGTTTACCCGGTGCTGGATTCCTCCATGGCATACCAGACTACCTACCTGCTGACTGACCAGCCGCAATCAATCCGGGTAAGGGCAGCCAAGACAAATGAAACGCAAAAGTGGGCCATATTTTACGGCATGAGCATTGAAACCCGCCGGCCAGGTGTCATCCTGCATACCATCGGCGTGAACGGGGCCATGTATACAAGCTATCTTGAATCTGAGCATTTTACAGAACAACTGGCATCGCTTCATCCGGATTTACTGATCATTTCCCTCGGCACCAACGAGGCGTTTGGTGTAAAGGGCTATTCCTCCGACACATTCCGCATGGGGATGGATTCTCTCTTCATGAAAATCCGCCAGAGCGGAAACAGCTCGGCCATTATCCTCACCACACCCCCGGGCATTTACAAAGGAACACGCAAAAAGCGGCGCACAAGTTACAAGCCCAACCCGGTTGCTGCAACCGTCAGTGACGTTATTAAACAATATGCAACCTCAAACGGCATGGATTACTGGGACTGGTACACCATCATGGGTGGCCGGGAAGGGATGGCAAAGTGGAAAGCAAAAAAACTGACCGACCGCCGGTACATTCATTTCTCCGGCAAGGGGTACGGAATCCAGGGAGTTTTACTCCGCGAAGCACTGCGCGAAAGCTATGATGGGTATAAAAAAGTGAAAAAGGACAGGTAACGTTCCGGGAATAAGAAATGACGACAATGACAGAATTAATTTCCGGCTTTTTTAATTGGGTTCTGAGTTCAGCACTGTATGATCCGGGGAGCCCGTTTTTCTTCACTGGCGGCTTCTTCGTTGTTTTTCTACTGGTATTTTTTACTGTTTATAATATGGCGGGGCAGTCCCCGCGAACCAGGGCCATGGTCATCCTGGCTTTTTCGCTCTGGTTCTATTATAAATGTTCCGGCGTTTTCATTGTGGTCATCCTCGCTGCAGGAACCCTGAATTACCTGTTCGCGCTGGCCATTGGCATCAACAAAGACAAAAGGCTTGCCACTGTCCTGCTGACGGCCGGAATTATTGCGAATGTTGCCATGCTTGCGACCTTTAAATACACCCCCTATTTCAATGGCCTGATGAACATGGTCCGGCTGTCGGAGCTGGATATGGCATCACTGGCATTTCCCGCAGGACTTTCTTTTTACACATTTGCCAATCTCAGCTATCTCATTGATGTAAAGAAAGGTATCCTGTTACCTGAAAAGTCGTGGCTGAGATATCTCGCATACATTACCTTTTTTCCCTTGGTGCAGATGGGTCCGATTGAACGTGCCGCGGGGTTTCTTCCGCAGTTGTCAAAACCATTCAAACTCACACAGGAAGATGTTTCGGAAGGCTTTTACCTGATCATGTCGGGGGCCCTTAAAAAAATGGTCATCGGCGACTATGTCAATCTTCATCTTGTAACCCAGGTGTTCAGCACCCCGGAGCGGTACACCGGGATGGAGAACCTTGCCGCCATGCTTGGTTACTCTCTGGTGATCTACTGTGACTTCAGCGGGTATACCGACATGGCCAGAGGGATCGCCCGGTGGATGGGGTTCCACATCCAGTTGAATTTCAACTTCCCATACAAAGCAGAAAACATCGGTGAATTCTGGCGGCGCTGGCACATCTCACTCTCAAACTGGCTCAGGGATTATATCTTCCTGCCCATGGCATTCCGCCTTTCACGGGCCTTGAAAAATGATTACGTACTTGCCATCCGGTTTTTGCGGACCGACCTGGTTATTTTCGGCCTTGCCTCGTTTGTTACATTCACCATCTGCGGCATCTGGCACGGGATCGGGTGGAACTTTATCCTGTGGGGCATGTTGCACGGGCTCGCCCTGGCGGTGCAAAGAACCTGGAGCTACACCATGCGAAGCACGTTGAAAAAGGCGGGGCCTTTGTTCAGAAAGGTCAACAGAATCATGGGTATCCTCCTAACCTTTTCATTTGTTTCAAGTGCCTGGATGCTTTTTCGCATGCACACGCCGGAGGAGGCATTGGCAGTATTTAACCAGATCAATGCAAATTTCTATTTACAAGGATTCCCCGTGTTTATCTCTGCCTATCTCCCGGTCCTGCTGATGATGGTGGCGGGCTACCTCCTGCATTTTACGCCCGACAGGTTTTATGATCGGATTCGTTCCATGCTGGTTCCCATGGGATGGGTATGGAAATCATTGATCGCCATGATGGTTGTGGGGGTGATCGTATATTTCAAAACCCTTGGCTCGGCCATGCCGATCTACATTCAATTTTGATCTCACTGACCTCTCAGATATCAAATCTCAGATCTCAGATCTCAGATTTCAAGTCTCAACACTCACCACGTACCTGTTCACCTGTTCACTTGTTCACCTGTTCACTTGTTCACCTGTTCACTTGTTCACCTGTTCACTTGTTCACTTGTTCACCTGTTCACTTGTTCACCTGTTCACTTGTTCACTTGTTCACCTGTTCACTTGTTCACTTGTTCACTTGTTCACCTGTTCACTTGTTCACTTGTTCACCTGTTCACCCCTCCGGCTTATACACCACCCCGAAATTCTTCTTCCCGTCAATCTCAATCCTGATCGGCGAACTAAACCGCACAATCCGGATATACTCATCATCGTAGTATGCCGGCTGGCTGTTCAGAAACTCCAGGTTGTAAAAGCCGTCGTGGATGAACGGGTTAACGGTAAAATAACCTACCCGGAATGAGGTGAGGTTTTGGAAAAAATGGGTTCCCTGGCTCGGGTCAATGCGGTAGTGGTCAAGCCCGGATTCAACGATGACACGTGCTGCGCTGATCTGCGGCCATTTGACCGGTATGCCAAGCCACGGATCGCTGGAACCCCAGCGGCCAGGTCCGACAAGCACATAGTTCTTCTGCTGATTCAGGAAAGTTTCGTTGATCTTGTCAAGCCGAAGGGCAATCTCCGCGCTCCGTGCAGCATCCCAGGTTTCAGGTTTCACATAAACAAAATCTGTAATGCCCTTGATGATGCCATTTCCAAGGGCGGTATTGGAAATCAGCAGGGTATCTTCACTGTTAACCTGGCCGGGGCTCAGGTTGATGGTTTCATCGCGGCCTGCGATCGGACGAATCTGCAACAGGCTGAAAACTTTGGATTGCCCCTTCGGCATGTCAAGGTTCACGGCAAATTCGATTTCAACCGGTTTGTTCATTTCGCGCTGCCCTATTTCAAGGACCTCTTTTAAAATTGCCGCAAGCGGAAAAGTTCCGTGGTTCAGGATCTGCGAAAAAGTGACCAGCCTCTTCCCGTCCGACAAAATCCCGTCTTTGAGCTGGTGGCTGTCGTAGTCGAAGGTGGAAGCTACCAGCCGCAGCGCCTGATCGTTTTCGGCATCCTTGATCCTGATCTTCATCAGGTTAACGGTATCATCCGTATCCGGTGAAAAACTCTCTGGCCTTAAATCCAATGCAAACAGGAACTTCTGGGTTTCGCTCAGCGCCAGTTCAGGGGTTGACAGCTGAAGTATCTTTTTGGGATATTTAGGGGAAAACCTGATCCCGTTCCCGCCATCAACAATATATTTCCCAAGTCCGAACGCAATGTTCGCAATACCATCTTCGGGCTTTTCCGGGGCGATGGGATAGAAATTTATTGATCTCGCCACACCGGAGATTACCGGGTAAAAACGATCACCATACTGACGTCCTGTTACCTCCTGAAGCACGATTCCCATTTTTTCCTCGTCAATCATGTTCAGTGTTGCGGCCATATAAGACTTGCTGTCTTTGAAATAAGCAGAAGCGTAAACACTTTTGATCGCTTCACTCAGTTTGTCGATCATGACCCTTTCGTTGAACTTGACATTCGGGATCATATACGTGGAGTAAATTCCGGCAAATGGCTGATAATGTGAATCTTCAAGCAGGCTCGACGACCTGATCGCAATCGGGTTATTGATGCACGAAATGAACCGGTAAAGATCCTCATGGATCCTGAACGGCAGCCGTGCTTTAACGAACCGGGTGAGGATCTCTTTGTCGCTCCGGTCGGACAGCGCGATTTCAAAGAGGTTGTTCTCCTCCATGAATTCATCAAATATGTCGGTGCCAAGAACTACTGTCCGCGGGATGGAAATAACCACATCCTCGTATTTGTCGGTGAGGCGGTTACGCTTGATAAGGGAGTCAAGAAAGGCAAGTCCGCGGGCCTTTCCTCCGATAGACCCTTCCCCGATCCGCGCAAATTGCAGGTATTCATCATACCGTTCACGGTCGAAGTCGGCGATTACCCCTTTGGCTTTATTGATGCGAAAAGCGGTGATGGCATCGAACAGGTACCGTTTGGCCTCGTCCATGTCGTCGGCAAAGGCGGTGACAGAAACTTCCCTGAACATCTCGGCGATCGGGAACAGGGCGCGGGCATTGAGCCATTTTGAAAAATGGTTTCGTTGCATGTGATACAGCAGCGAGTCGTCGGGGATTTCAAAAATTTTATCCTGGAGTGATTTCAGGTCAACAGCACGGGTAATCTCACGGCCGTTTTTGGGATCAATAAAGATAAAATCGCCGAACGAGAAATACTCAGTGATGTAGTTCCGCAATTCGATGGAGAGGGTTTTTGAGTTTTTGTTCAGGAATCCCACCTTCATCTCCTGTGCCAGCGACTCATATTCCACATCGGTTGACTGGAACAGGATAGGCATGTATTCATCCTCGGCTCTCACCTTTTCAACGAATTTGATACCGGCGGTTTTATCAGTTTCCCCAGCCCGCATGAACGAAATATCGGTAATGATCCCCAGGAGGTTCCCCTTGAATTTTTTCCACATGCTCACAGCCTCTTCGTAGTTGGTAGCCAGGAGGATTTTTGTGCGGCCTCGCATCCGCAGCATTTTATTATGTTCGTTCAGCCCTTCGGCCATGAAGGTCTTGGATTGCTTCAGCAGGATCTTGTAGATGTTCGGCAGGTAGGACGAATAAAACCGGATGGAGTCCTCCACCAGCAAAATGGCCTGAACACCCTGCTGCACATCCTGGTCAATATTCATCTTGTCTTCAATCAGTTTGATGATGGCCAGCAGGATGCCTGCATTGCCCAGCCAGCTGAACACATAGTCGATGGCACTCAGGTCCTTTTCCGCGAGTTTCAGGTTGACCTCCCGTGAGAACGGGGTGAGCACCACGATTGGAATGCGCGGGTACTGCTTTTTGATGCGCATGGCGATGTCAAAGGTGTCGGTCTTCTCGATATTGAGCATGGAGATCACCAGTTCAATCCGCTTATCCTCCAGCACTTCAAATGCTTCTTCCTCGGATGTAACCTTGATAAATTGCGGAGGGTACCGCAAATTCAACGACACGTATTCCATGAAGATCGTTTCGTCAATGCGGCCATCCTCCTCCAGCATGAACGAATCGTAGGTGCTGGATATCAGCAGGATCTGGTAAATCCGACGCTTCATCAGCAGGTTAAAGGAAGTGTCAATGAAGTAATATTTCTTGGGGTCAAGGGCATTCTGTGGTCCGGACATAGGGGGGAACTTAAGGCAGTCCAAAAATAAAAATCTTTTCCGGGAGTGACGGCAGTTTTATAAAAAAAACCGGGAGGATGGCCTGTTAGTGCCAAACCTCCCGGTTCATCATGGAGAATATAAGGGTATTACCTTGTTTTGATCAGTTTGATGGTGGTTACAAAATCACCGGCAACAACCTTGACAAAGTAGAGTCCCGGCGCAAATCCGGAGACAGAGAACTCATGTTTCCGCTCACCCGTTAATGCACCTGTCAGAACTTTCTCACCCTGCATGCTGAAGATTTCCACTTTCACATCCTCTTTCATGTTCTCACCTTTCTGCTCCAGGGTGAAATTCCCGGAGGTTGGGTTCGGATAGATCGTGAAAGTCGGATTTTCCATACTCAACGCAGGCTGCTCATCTCCGCCTGTAGCGACAGTCGGCAATGCCGGGGCCTGTTGTCCGCAGAACTGGCTGGTGGTGGTGATATAGCCATGCATGTAACCGCCCGGCTGTACTGTTGTTCCAGGCATGTAACGGATGTTCTGCCCGGCAATCATGGTTGCACTTCCGCCATTCTGAACGGTAAAGGTGGTACCACCACCCGCAACTATAATCGTTTGCAGTGCATTGTAGCATTTTGTATCACCATTGGCCACAACACCAGTGGCAGTGCTGTTTCCGGCAACTCCGTTAACCTGCATCACAACCAGGTTGGAAACAGCCGGGTTGCCTGATGTACATGATAAACTGGACGTAAGCACACAAGATACCACATCACCGTTTACAGGTACATAGGTGAATACAGGCTGATTTGCCCCCATGTTGAAGCCGTTCACTTTCCACTGGTACGACGGGGTTGACCCTTCATTGTTTGGTGTGGCGTTAAAGGTTACAGGCAGACCAGCAACAACCGGGTTGACTGAAGCGGTAATCGCTACGCTGACAGGTAACAGTGGCTCTACAGAGATGTAAACACAGTCAAACATCCTGTTGATACAGTGGGTCGTTGTATTTTCGGCAAGTACCCAGTAGTATCCCGGCAAAGTTTGCAACCCAAATGACAATGGCAACCCGGTTCCGGGAAGTATGCCACTTACAGGTGTAAGGCCGATCCATAAGGTATAATTAACCCCGATCTGCGACCCGGAAATTCCCACAACAATGCCAGGACCACCTGAGCAGTAACTGCCACTTCCCACACCGTTGAACACCGTGGGCAGCGGGTTGATGATTACAGTTACAGGCTGGATATCGTAGCACCCCAGCAGTGAAGTGGCCTTGATATAGTAAGTACCGGTATTGGCCGTAGTTGGATTTGGCATCGGGATGGTCGCAGCCGCATTTAACCAATAGCTGAGTGTAGCGCCAAACAAATTGCTACCTGCTGTAACGCCCGGAGCGGTAAGGTCAACCCTTGAGGGTGAACATGCAGTTTGTGCATTGGTCACGAGGATTGGTTTTGGGCTCACCGTAATGCTGAATGACTGAGAAACGCCGTCGCAGGTTTGTCCGCCAAAAGTAAAGTGAGGCGTAACCGTGATGGTGGCAACAACCTGCGAAAGGCCGTTGTTGATAGCGGTAAAGGCAGAAATGTTGCCAAAGCCACTTGAAGCCAGACCGATGGTTGTATTGCTGTTGGTCCAGCTGTATGTAGTGATTCCTCCTGTATTCACCGTGGTAAAGTTTACCGGTGACGTCAGTGAACCGTTGCATACTGACTGGTTACCTGTTGCGTTCACCTGTCCGGACGGGTTCACAGTAATAGTGAATGTCACTGGCGGGCCGTCGCAAGTTACACCTCCACCGGTGGTATGCGGTGTAACAGTAATTACCGCAATCGCAGGAGATGTTCCGCCATTGGTTGCAAAGAAGGAAGGTATATTACCAATCCCGCTTGCGGCAAGTCCGATGGCCGTGTTGCTGTTTGTCCAGGTAAAGGTGTTCACAACAGGACCGGCACCTGGAGCAAAGTTCACAGGCTGAGTCAATGACCCGTTGCAGACCACCTGGCTGGCCGGAGCCTCCATGTGTGCCGGAGGGTTGACCGTGTAGGTGAATGACATGGATGGCCCGTCGCAGGTAACCCCTGCATTGGTATAATGCGGTGTTACTGTAACTGTAGCCACAACAGGGATACTGCCTGCATTGACAGCGGCAAATGACGGAATATTTCCGGAGCCTGAAGCACCAAGTCCGATGGACGGGTTGTTATTTGTCCAGGTAAAGGTTGAAGTACCTCCAAGGTTGATCGTAGTGAAGTTGACAGGTGCGGTCAGGGAACCATTGCAAACAACCTGGCTGGATGCAGACGGATCATTGACCTGTCCTGAAGGGTTAACAGTTACAGTAAATGAAACAGAGGAACCCGTACAACTTACACCATCATTGATATAGTGAGGTGTCACTGTGATCACTGCCACAACAGGGGCAATACCACTGTTGGCAGCAACGAACGAAGGGATGCTACCTGATCCGCTGGCAGCAAGGCCAATGCTGGTGTCGCTGTTCGTCCAGGTATATACATTGTTTCCTCCCAGGTTGTTCGTGGTAAATTCAACCTCTGATGTGAGTGAACCGTTGCACAAGACCTGGTTGCCAGGGGTATTTACCTGTGCTGTAGGATTTACTGTTATCGTGAACGTACTGACAGGGCCGTCGCAGGTTTGCGAACCGTTCGTAAAATGAGGCATTACCGTAATGATGGCAACCACAGGCGCATTGCCGTTGTTGACTGCGAAAAATGCAGGTATATTGCCAAAGCCGCTTGCGGGCAGTCCGATGCTCACATCACTGTTATTCCAGGTGTAAGTGGTTATTCCTCCACTGTTGTCAGAAGTAAAAATAACATCCGAAGCCGGGCTGCCGTTGCATACCACCTGGTTTGCAGGCTGATTTACCTGTGCCGATGGATTTACTGTTATGACAAATGTCTGTGCGGCTCCATCGCAGGTAACACCACCATAAGTATAATGAGGCGTCACATCAATGAATGCATTTACAGGGAACGGAGCATTGTTTACAGCGATAAAAGCAGGGATGTTTCCATTACCGGCCGGTGCAAGGCCAATGGCAGGATTGCTGTTCGTCCACGAATAGGAAGTACTGCCACTGCCATTGATTGTGGTAAAGTTTACAGCAGATGTAAATGAACCATTGCAGACAGCCTGCCCGGCAGGTTGATTTACCTGTGCACTCGGGTTGACTGTAACCGTGAAGGACTGTGAAGGGCCATCACACATCGTGCCTGCATAGGAATAGTGGGGTGTTACCGTGATCGTTGCAACGACAGGGATGTTACTTGCATTGAAAGCAGTAAACGCCGGGATATCGCCTGCACCGGATGGGGCCAGGCCGACGCCCGGGTTGTCATTCGTCCAGCTGTAGAAGGTTGTTCCCGGAATATTGACTGATGAAAAAACAACCGGTGTGGTTAAACCTTCGTTACACACAACCTGGTCGGCAGGATCATTTACCTGGCCGGATGAGTTGACGGTGATGGTGAAGGTCTTTGGTGTACCGTCGCATGTGGCACCGGCAAAGTCAAAGTGTGGTGTCACGGTGATCGTAGCAAAGGCTGGAACCGGGAAGTTGTTTACTGCAATAAACATGGGCAGATCACCGAATCCGGCAGGCGGAAGGCCAATACCTGGATTGTTGTTTGTCCAGGTGTATGTGGTGGTTCCCAGGTCATTTACCGTTGTGAAAATAACCCCGGATGTGAGTGAACCGTTGCATGCAACCACGTCGGCGGGCTGATTCACCTGGCCGGTTGGGTTCACCGTAATATGGAAGGTTTTTGACTGACCTTCGCAGGTAACGCCGGCACTCGTATAATGAGGGGTCACGGTGATGTTTGCAACGACAGGTGCATTGCCATTGTTAACAGCCACGAATGATGGTATGTTGCCAGAACCGGAAGCTCCGAGGCCAATAGCCGGGTTTGAATTCGTCCAGGTGAAGACTGTACTTCCTCCTGAATTGCCGGATGTCAGCACAATGGCCGGACTAACTTCCCCGTTGCACACTGTCTGGTCAGCCATGTCATTGACCTGCGCTGAAGGATTAACCGTGATGGTGAAGGTTGCAGCAACACCGTCGCAGGTAGTTCCGGCATAGGTGAAATGAGGCGTCACGGTAATGAGTGCCGTGACAGGACCTGCACCGGTGTTGGTTCCTGCAAATGCCGGTACACTTCCCGAACCACCGGCTGAAAGGCCAATGGTCGTATTGCTGTTGGACCAGGTGTAGGTAGTGGTACCGATGATGTTGATGGTTGAGAAGTTAACCACATTGGTAAAGGCACCATTGCATACAACCTGTCCGGCAGGCTGGATCACCTGGCCCGATGGGTTGACCACAATCGTAAAGTTCATCGCGGTTCCGTCGCATGTAACTCCTGCATTGGTATAATACGGTGTGACGGTAAGGATTGACACGGCAGGTAAATTACCATTGTTAACCACACTATAAGACGGCACATTCCCGGTACCACCTGAAGGAATACCAGTATTTGTATTGTTATTGGTCCATGTATATGTAGTGGTTCCCGGGAAATTATTCGTAGTGAAGGTTACCACAGATGTCTGGGAGCCGTTACATACCACCTGGCCTGCAGGCTGATTCACCTGGCCGGATGGGTTGACCGTGATGGTAAATGTTTTTGCCGAACCGGTACAGCTCACTCCGTCATTTGTATAAGTAGGTGTTACAGTAATCAGCGCAACAACAGGTGCAGTGCTGAAATTAACAGCAGTAAATGGAAGGATGTTCCCATTCCCGTTGGCACCCAATCCAATGCCTGGTGAATTGTTGGTCCAGGCATAAGTAGTGGCTCCACCCACATTGGTTGTTGTGAAAGCTGCAGACACGGTTGATCCGTTACAAACCACCTGGTTGGCAGGCTGATTTACCTGGCCTGGTGGGTTAACTGTTACCATCGTACAGGATGATTCAATGGTGGTACAATGTTGGTTCTGCGGGATTACAAGACACTTGAAATAGCTTGTTGCACCAAGAGGCCCTGTTGTAAACGTTGCATTTGTAGCGCCCGGGATATTAGCAAATCCTGAGAGGCATCCTGTGGATGAAACCTGCCATTGGTAATTAACAGGGTTGCTGCCCTCTGCGACCGTAATGACAAAACTGGCAGTACCACCTGCACAAATAGTAGATGGTGCAGGCTGCACCGTAATTTCAGGACAAACAAGATAATTCTGTGTATCATCATCTGATCCTGTTACAGCCGGTCCGCTCGGCGGCGTGCCATGGGCGGTAGCCACGTTGGTAAACGTGCCTGCATTGATATCGGCCTGGGTCAGGGTGTAGGTTGCTGTAAAGGTACTGTTGTCTGTTGCACCAGGTGCCAGTGAGGCGATCGGTCCGCCGGCAACTGTTGCCTGTGGGTCGGTGATCGTTACATTGGTCAGGGTAGTATTGCCGGTGTTGGTTACCGTGAATACATAAGTGATCTGGTCGCCCGCATTGGCAATGCCATTCGGGGCAACAACATCTTTATGGATTGTTCCGGTCTTGGTCATGGAGATGGATGATGCTGCAGGTAAGAGTTGCGTGTCATCATCCGTTCCTGTGACTGGTGGGCCGGTCGGCGGGGTACCATGGGCTGTCGCCACATTGGTAAACGTGCCGGCGTCGATATCGGCCTGGGTCAGGGTGTAGATTGCAGTAAATGTACTGTTGTCAGTGGCACCCGGTGCAAGTGTTGCGATCGGTCCGCCAACCACTGTGGCCAGCGGGTCGGTGATCGTTACACCTGTCAAAGTGGTGTTGCCGGTGTTGGTTACAGTGAACACGTAGGTAATCTGGTC